>NZ_JBQHTZ010000003.1:0-160535 GCF_052065455.1 Collinsella sp. HCP28S3_E9 | reverse complement strand
GGAGATCTACGACGAGGTCTGGGGCGAGGGCGTCTACAAGTGCGTGGGCGTCAAGTCCGACCAGGTCGTCTACGGCGGCGGCAACATCCACTGCATCACGCAGCAGGAGCCGTCCGCCTAGTAGCCCGGCCTGCCGGGGCGCGGCGCCCCTCTTTCACGGGAGTCCGCCGCACCCCGGAGGCCCGGCCGGCCAGGCGAACGGGGCCGCCTGGCCGGGCTTTCCCCGGGCGCTCCGCTGCCTCCGCACCGGAGCGCCCCTCCCCTTCGATTGGATACCCGCCTGGCCTGGGACCTATCGCGGGTTAGGCCTAATGTTCGCTTGGATATCCCAGGTCAGACGCGTATCCAATTGCCGAAAGTTCCCGGTCGTATACGCGGCCGTCTTGATCGGAGTATCCATGTACCAGCGTATTTAATTACTGCGCTGGAATAGAACGCATGCTTGATAAATTAATTTAGCATCAGACAGCGGGCGCAGTTTCAGTCGAATCCGTGCCCGCTGCTGTATGTGTGAGCAGTGTGAACAGGGGACGTAGCCCTGTTCACGCCTGGACCCATGTCGGCACCGGTCAATGTCCACGATGCTTCTGCTTACGCTTCAGCTTTCGCTGCTCGAAGCGCGCCTCCGCCTCATCCGCGCGACGCTGACTTCTTGCTTGAGCCGACTCCCGCTTCATCGCTTCCCGCTGTGCCGCGAGCGCCTGTTGTGCCTTGGTGCTCACCGCGGGCCGTTTAAGGGCTTTCGCTGCCTCGCGAGCGCGCCGCTTGGGGTTCTTCGCGGGCTTGCTTGTCTCAGTGGCCTTGTCGCCGAAGAACGAGAGCTTCTCCCATTTGCCGACAACGAATTGCAGGATCTCCTCATCGGACGGCTCCGCGCCGAAGACGATGCGGGCGACGCCGTATCTGCCGTCCTCGACATGCTCCGCCAGCCCGACCCAGAATTGGCCGTCGTGATATACGGTCAGGGTGGACGACACACTGATCTGCATGGTTGGTTCCTCCTTTATGTAGATGACCATGCAGAGAAGGGACAACCAAGGAGGCAGGTTACTGATGCGGACCCCCGCACGCCCACGACTACCCGACGGGGACTGTGTTTTTATCTCTGGTAGTTGGATTGTAGCACGCGCAGACGCGCCCTTCATCGCTGGCGACATGACATGGTTGGGGCTTACCACCCGACGCGCCCTTGCGCATATCGTCTTCTCGGTTTCGAAACTTTAAAAGACCTTGAGTTTCGAAACCGCGAAGGAGAGTTTAAGCAAGAGATGACGTTAGCTCTGAGTCGACGCTCGAGAAGGGGCTCGGGTCGCTTCTACCCATCAGGGATGCATTCACGAAGGTCCTCATCGCCCGCGCGGGAGTTCGAACGCGCGCAAATCGATCCGGACGCAAGCGAAGCCCCAGTCGGCTCCATGACTTATGGGAAAGCCGCCCTTTGCAGGCTTCTTACCCTTGTTGTGGATGTTGTTGTTTACGGTGTTGTTTGCGTTCGCATTGGCAGAGGAGCTGTCGCCGTTGCCCCCCGTATTCGTCAGTACCGGGCTGGGTGGCTGCCCTTCAGCCTGTATGCAAAGTGGGCTTGGGCCCAGCGCCGTCTTTTTATAAGCGCTTTGGCGAAAACGTCCTGCTTATCAGAAGGATTTAAGTCCCAATTAAGAAAGGAGCGGAAAGAGAGCCATATGCAATAGCAATGATTTCGCTATTGCATCTTTTGCTCGCATTTGCCTTAATAAATCCTATATTAAAAGGCTATGTCACAACAAACAGTTGATAAATAGCCATTTTTATAGGGGAGTATCAGAACTCCCCTACAAACTGTTATTTGCAGTTATCTATACTCATTTGGAATTTCGATATGAAGTGTCTCACACAATAACTTCACATCATGTGCATCATTTTCATCAAACTCGTATCCCAGATGGAACATTACTTGACTATATGGTTCAATACAGGAAACCTCTATTTCCTCAATTCTTCCTTTACCCGAAAAAGTTTCTACCGGAAAACAATCCCCATCATAAAGAATTTCACCTTCGTCCGTATATTCAAAACAATGCAAATCAATAATTCTGTTTTTCAAATCTTCCCATACAGTATGGTTCAATGTTGTATATTCCATCTTAATCTCATAAAAGCCATTAGCTTTCATTATTTCTATAAAGTTCTGATAATCGTTCTTTTCTACAAAAATGTCAATATCATTATGGGCTCTTGATTGATATCCAAGAAGAGCATCTACACCCCAGCCACCATCAAGAAAGACTTTAATCTCCGCATCTATTGCAAATTGAAGAATCTGTTTTACATCTGTTATATTGACCATCTTATCATCTCCACAAATTCTAATTAGGCGACCAGAGGAACTGCTGGTCTGTTTGATAAATCTCTGCATTTAGCAGTTTTCAATGTTGCCAAAACGAAAGTTAAGAAGATGTTCCTTTTCTCCATGTCGCTTTCTTTGGCGTAATTTACAAGGTTATTCCACACAAGATAGTTGTTCAGATACTTGGTAGAAACACCGTTAAAGCCACGCATAAACCTCTTTAGCTGGCTATGGTAGCTATTGATATGTTGGATATTATAAATGCCTTTCTTGGCTTTGCCAGTCTTTAACTGCACAAGGTCAATGCCATTGGCATTTGTAAATCTCACATAGGAGTTCATCTTGTCCGTAACAAGAGTGGAATTGGTCTTAATCCTACCATCATAAATATGATGTAAATCTCTTGTAGAAACTCTACCAGTATTCGTAATCTTGGAGATAGACAAGCCATTCCTATTAACCGCACAAGGAACACATACCTTTTCTTGGGACAAGCCTCTGATATGTGTAGAATGACCACGCTTATGAGCCTTGCGTGGCATAGCAAATGTCTTACTCTTGCTATGATTGCCCTTGTACGAGATGGCGAAAAAAGTTTCGTCAGCCTCAATAATGCCGTCAAGGGTAACATCGTCTGCCATATTCTGAAGTGCATCCAAAATCTTGTGTCTCCAAAGGAATGCGGTGTTTCTGTGAATCCCACAAGCAACAGCAGTCTTACGAATGGATAAGCCATTCATCATACAATCAATGTACTGCTCCCACACGGACAAGTCTTTTCTTGTACCAGACACAATGGAGTTCGTAGCAATCACGAAGGACTTGCCACAATCCTTACATACATATCGCTGTGTGCCATCTTTACGATGACCATTGCGAACCACATGGATACAGCCACAAAGAGGGCATACACGACCATTTGCAAAGCGTTCCTTTAATGAGTACATCATTAAACTCACCAACGATATTGAAACTGGGGGTGTTACGTTCCGCTCTCCGCAGGATGTAAGTGTAAGTATTGTTGGCAACGGACACACCGTGACGCTTAAACAGGACGGCTTGATTTCCGTAATGAGGGGAGCTCAATTGAACTTGGGCGCGGCAGACGGTACTGACACGCTAATAATTAGCGGTGGAGACGCGCAGAGCTACTACATACCTGGCATGTTGTATATCCAAGACAGGTACAGCACGTGCAATATGTACCCCGGCGTCACCATTGCCGACCGTACAGGCAGTAACTACTTTGGCGGCGGCGTAACCGTACGGAGCGGCACATTCCATATGTACGGCGGTATTATTGATCACTGTGGCATTAACGGCGGATCCGTTTGCTCTGGCGGTGGCGTTGCGGTAATTAACGGCGGCTTGTTTATCATGGATGACGGCGAAATAAAGAACTGCTTCGTTACTTCTGACTACAAAGACCCGGACCCCTGCATTATCACGACTGCCGGCGGCGGCGTGTGCGTTTCCGGCGGATCTTCGTTTGTTATGAAGGGCGGAACCATTTCGAACAACAAAGCAGACGAAATGGGAGGCGGCGTTGCCGTTGTTGCAACACAAGATGACCGCGATGGCGACTTCAAGAGCTCCGCGCAAATCCTTGGCGGTAAAATCATCGAAAACGAAGCAAACGCCGGCGCAGGTGTGATGGTTTCCGCGCATTTCTACACCGAATCAATGGGCATATGCGTTCCCAACCCGGGCGTAGGCACCCCCCAAACGCCGGGCCTGTTCCTTATTAAGAACACCACCATAGCCAATAACATAGCGAACAAGGACGGTGGCGGCGTTGCATCGTATCTTTACGACACCAGCTTGACCATCGACGGATGCACCATCACCGGTAACAAGGCGGCAAATTACGGCGGAGGCTTTGCCGCAGAAAACAATTCTGGCGAAGGCGCAGACACCACCATCACCAGCACCAAACTGTGCAACAACAGCGCAGACATGGCGGGTTCCGACGTCTACCTGAGCAACTCTGTTGCAAAATTGCCAGCCGCAAAAGACATGAACGAGCTTTACCTGGGCAAACCCGATGACGTGACTAATAAAAAGATTGACGGTTGGTATCATGACAACGAAGGTGCCCGCTACACAACGCAGACAAAAGATCAGCGTAGCGAGTACTCCACCGATGCCCCCATCGGCTCCGATGGCAAGGTTTATCTGGTTGCCGCCGCAAATCCGTCTTTGGTGAAAATCACCTTCGCGAATGAAGACGGCACCACTATCTACAGCGAAAAATTGTACGAGATCGGCACGACAGCAGACCAAATTGAGGTACCCACTCCTACGAAACCGTCTGACGACAAGTACGACTACGTGTTCGATTCGTGGGACAAGGAAATCACCGACGCGACAGAAGACGTTGTCTACAAAGCCAAGTTCAAAAAGGTGCCCAAGAACAATCCGGGCAATCCCGATGCCGGCAAACCCGACGCGGGCGCCACAGGCAACAACACCCCTGGCGCGGGCGGATCTCAAACTAACGGCGGCAACGCGAACGCCGATAGCGCCATTCCTCCGATGGGTGATCATACGGCAACAGTGCTTGGCGCTGCTCTGACCGGAACGGGTGTGCTTGCATTGGCAGCTGCAATCTTCGCGCGCAATAGAAAGCGCATCTGATAAAGCAAGGCGCTCTCTTTTCGCTTGCCGCAAGAAGTCGGTACCGCGCGGGTGCGAACTGCGGCCCAAACTTAGACGGCTCAATAAATAAATAAGCTGCAAGGGACTGGTCCCGGATTTTCTCCAGGGTCAGTCCCTTCAATTTGACCCGACCCCTCCGAGCGTTTCAGTGGGTTGCGTAGGCGTCGAGGTCAGTCATCCCTAAAGGGCCCGAAGTCGTATCACGTCCGCTCCGATCCCGTCCTCGATATGGCCGAAGGCCTGTTCGGCCGGCTCGCTATCCAGGTAGTTGTCCTTGACGCCTATTCCGAAGGAGGCATGCGAGCGATATCAAGTCGTCGCGATTCCCAATGCTCATCTTGACCGCGTGCCATCTGGGCAGGCGGCGCAACCATGGCTCCCTTGTTGGTTTTCGACGTTGTATAAGGCAATCGCAATCGTCTTGAGCTTCTTTAGGGAACTTGAACAAGAGATATGGCCTGCTGGCGATTGATTAAGTCCATTCGTTTTGGTTACAAGAAAACACACTGCGCGCCTGCAGCATGAAGAAGAGGGAATCCATATGAATATCGTGTATTAAGTGGCAGCCCGCGCAAGGGTGCCAATACCGACACCATGGTCGAGGCGTTTGCCGAGACCGCACGCGAGGGCGGCCATACGGTCGAGGTCATTCGCGTTGCCAGCAAGAAGATCGCCGGCTGCCTGGGATGCCAGTACTGCTTTACCCATGAGGGCGCCTGCGTGCAGAAGGATGACATGATCGGTGTGGTCGAGTCGCTGCAAGACGCCGATATGGTCGTCTTCGCCTCGCCTATCTACTGGTTCGATATCACTGCGCAGGAGAAGGCTGCCATCGACCGCCTGTACGCCTTCGGTGCTACGGGCTTCCCGTTCACCAAGACGGCCCTTTTGCTCGATAGCCACAGCGAGGGCGCCTATGATGCGGCGATCGCTATGTACAAGTCAGCCTGCGCGTACTGCAAGTGGGAGAACCAGGGCATTGTCACCATCAGCGGTATGACCGAGCGCGACAGCATGGCATCGTCGCCCAAGTTGGAAGAGGTGCGAGAGTTCGCCCGCAAGCTCGCCTAAGGACAAGAAGAGCGCATGGCAATCGGTGTTATTTGAACTGCTTGCCGTCCTTGCCAGGTGAATCGTTGATTGCCCTGCGCCGTTGCCCTTGCGGACAATCTCGGCGTGCTAGGAGGCCTTCTCACTCAGGAACTCCCTGAATGCGGGGATGTCAAAGCCAACGAGACCACGCCCGCGCTCTCCGATGACGCCGTCCTCGAGGAGACGGCGTTTATATTGGCTTGCATAGTTGCCGGCAACGCCCATGCGTTTGGCTATCTCCGAGACCCTGCTGGGGCCAGAGTCGGGCAGCATCGCGAGCAAAAACTCAATGTCTTTATCGGAAAGCTCCCGATAGGTCGTTTCGAGAATTCGATCGCGCAGCTCCATACGGGCAAGCAGAGAACCCTGCTGGACATCAGGTGCGCTGATTTTGGGCGAGTTCTCCGAAACATCCCATGTGCGATATCCGACGAGCTGCATCATGTAGGGGAATCCGTCGACGGCCTTCACAGCATCCTCGAGCGCTTCTGGTGTGATTGAACGTCCTCCGGCCTCAACAGTTTTGCGAAACGCGTTTGCAATTTCAACGTCAGTGATTCGTCCTAACTGATGATATTGGGAACGCCTGAGGAACGAGACGGAATCGTTACGCAGCAACGCCGATACTTTGTAGGGCAGTCCTGCCATGAGTAGGGCAACTTTTTTACCTTCGCGTACAAAGTGCTGGTAAACAGAGGCAAATTGAAGCATTTCTTCGAGATCGACGGTGACTTCATCGATGGTGATGAGAAGTCCGATGTCATGTTTTTCGAGTTGCTTAAAGATACCATTCATGCGTGTGCGCCAGTTGCCCTGGGCCTCTTGAGCATATGTCCAATCGATGCCCACTGGACCAATTTGAACGCCGTTTATGCGCGCGTGAGGCTGTGAGAGATAGCTATCTGCGGCTTCTTTGGTTCGCTCGATAATATCTTCGAGCATGCCTGGCATGGCGGAGACATTTGCTGCGATCCAGCCGTGTTCAAGCGCCGTTTCTGAAAGGAGCGAGAGAAGCGCCGTCTTGCCCGTTCCCCTTGCTCCCGTAATAATAGTCGACAGGTTGGGATCTCCCGGGCCGTTGATAAAGCCACGGTTGATGTCGCGCAGGATATGCTCGCGACCCGCTAGAAAGGGAGGGACGCTTCCAAATGTTGGGGTAAAGGGGTTCTTGCTGTACTCCATGGTAGCTCCTTTGCAAGTTTTGCTAATTTTTGCAAGTTTTGCTAACTTTTGCAAGTTTTGCTAACGACAGACCAAAGGGCATCGAAGCAGTGGCGCTGACATGTTTTACGCAGAAAAATAAGCAGAAATCAATTTATCTGCGTTAAAAAATAGTTGAGAAGAAAAACGACGAGTCCCGGGCGCAATGCCGTTGCGTTCCGGGCCTCGTCGCTTTGCGAAGTGTCTAACGATCTCGTTGCCGTCGTCCTAGTCAAACAAACTCGGCATGTCGTTTTCTTTCATGAGGGCACCGGCAGAGGGGAGACTCTGCGCGGTGAACTTCTCGGCCGAGACGCCGGCGCCAAGGATTTCCTCGGTCGTGCCGACGGTGGTGACCGAGCGACCCTTCTTGGCGGTAAAGGCCTGGACGCCCTGCGTGTTGGTGGTCGTCTTGGTCTTGAGCAGCGACGTGTTGAAGTTCATCAGGCGGTAGTCGCTCGAGACCAGCGCGATGTCGTGGTCTTCCTTGAGTACCTGAGCATACAGCAGTTTGCTGCCGCCGTAGATGGCGTTCTTAAGGCGCTTGCGGTTGGTCTTGGTGACGTATCCAGAAAGTGCGACGCGCACCACGCGGCCGTTCTCAAAGACAAACAGCACGTCGGCCTTGTAGTCCTCAGGGTCGATGACCCAGATGACACTCTCGTCGGGTTCCATCTCGAGGTCGGTGGGCAAGTACGAGCCCAGCTGGGCCGACTTGGTGTCCTCAAACGCTGCGACCTTGCACTTGTACACCTGGCTCTTGTTGGTAAAGACCAGCAGCTCGTGGGTGTTGGAGGACGGGAACTCGATAAAGGGTTTGTCGCCGTCTTTGTACTTGAGCGTCGCAGCCTTCTTGAGCACGCGGTCCGTCATCTTCTTAAGGTAGCCATCGCGCGAGAGCATGATGGTAACCGGATATTCCTCGACCTCGGGCTCCAGGCTTACCTCGATAACCTCATGGGGCTCGATCCTGCCCGTGCGGCGCGGCATCACGTACTTTTTGTTGACCGCGGCCAGCTCGTCGCTGATGACCTTCTTGATGTTCTCTTCGCTCGAAAGGATCTCCTCTAGCTCGGCAATCTCACCCTCGAGCTTAGCGATGTCCTTGGTGCGGTTGAGGATGTACTCCTCGTTGATGTTGCGGAGCTTAAGCTCGGCAACAAACTCGGCCTGGGTCTCGTCGATGTCGAAACCCTTCATAAGGTTGGGCACGACCTCAGCCTCGAGCTTGGTGCCACGGATGATGGCGATGGCCTTGTCGATGTCGAGCAAGATCGCTTCGAGGCCGTGCAGCAGGTGCAGGCGCTCGGACTTTTTGCCCAAGTCAAAGTTAATGCGGCGACGCGTGGACTCAATACGCCACTTGACCCACTCGTGCAGGATCTGGCGTACGCCCATAACGCGGGGATAGCCGTCGACCAGCACGTTAAAGTTGCATGAGAACGAATCCTGCAGCGTAGTCGAGCGATAGAGCTTGGCCATGAGCTTGTCGGGGTCGACACCGCGCTTAAGATCGATGGCGATACGCAGGCCCGAGAGGTCGGTCTCGTCGCGGATGTCAGCGATCTCCTTGACCTTGCCTTCTTTGGAGAGCTTGACGATGCGATCGATGATGACATCGGTCTTGGTGGTGTAGGGGATCTCGTAGACCTCGATAATGCGCTCTTCGGGAATCCAGCGCCAGCGGGAGCGGATCTGGAAGCTGCCAAGGCCGGTCTCGATAATCTTTTCCATCTCCTCGCGGCGGTAGATAATCTCACCGCCGGTCGAGAAGTCGGGCATGGGCATGTACTCGAGCAGATCGCAGTTAGGATCCTGCAGGTAGTGCATGGTGGCGGTGCAGACCTCGTTGAGGTTGAAGCCGCAGATGTCAGACGCCATGGCGACGCCGATGCCCTTGTTGGCCGAGACAAGGATGTTGGGGAATGTGGTAGGCAGCAGGCGCGGCTCCTTCATGGCGCCGTCGTAGCTGTCGACAAAGTCGACCGGGTCCTTGTCGATGTCCTTGAAGATCTCGGCACTGATGGGGGCGAGCTTGGCCTCGGTGTAACGCGAGGCAGCGTAGCTCAGGTCGCCCGAATAGTACTTGCCAAAGTTGCCCTTCGACTCCACGAAGGGGGCGAGTAGCGCCTCGTTGCCGGTGGCCAGGCGCACCATCGTCTCGTAGATTGCAGCGTCGCCGTGCGGGTTGAGCTTCATGGTCTGGCCCACGATGTTGGCGCTCTTCTGGCGCTCACCTTTGAGCAAGCCCATCTTGTACATGGTGTAGAGCAGCTTGCGGTGCGAGGGCTTAAAACCGTCGATCTCGGGGAACGCACGCGAGACGTTGACGCTCATGGCGTAGGGCATGTAGTTGACCTCGAGCGTCTGCGTGATCGGCTGATTGGTGACCTCGGAGTGCAGGCCGATGACGTTCTCGGCGTTGACCTGCTTTTTCTTTGGCTGGTTCTTCGTCTTCTTCTTTGCCACGATTTCCTCTTGAACTTCTTATGGGCCGTCGTTATCGATTTGCTGCTACTGCAGGTCCAGCTGGTCCAGGTATTCCTTGCCGTGCTCCGAGATATGGCGCTTGCGGCCCGCCTCGTCGCTGCCCAGCAGAAGGTTGAACATGGTCTCCATCTTGGCGACGTCTTCGGACTCCACCTTGATCAGACGACGCGTCTCGGGGTTCATGGTGGTGAGCCACATCATGTCCGGGTCGTTCTCACCAAGACCCTTGGAGCGGTTGATGGAGCACTTCTGGTCGCCGATCTCCTTAAGAATGCCGTTCTTCTCGAGCTCGGTGTAGGCAAAGTAGGTCTTTTCTTTGCAGTTGATCTCGTAGAGCGGCGACTCGGCGATATACACGTAGCCTTCGTCGATAAGCGTGGGCACCAGGCGATAGAGCATGGTGAGCACGAGCGTGCGGATGTGATAACCGTCGACGTCGGCGTCCGTACAGATGATGACCTTGTTCCAGTTAAGGTTGTCCAGGTCAAAGGCGCCGAGGTTCTTGATGCGCTTGTCTTTGATCTCCACGCCGCAGCCCAGCACGCGCATGAGGTCCATGATGATATCGGACTTAAAGATGCGCGGATAGTCCTCCTTTAGGCAGTTGAGGATCTTGCCGCGGACGGGCATAACGCCCTGGAACTCGGCATCGCGCGAGGTGCGAATGGCGCCTGCTGCCGAGTCGCCCTCTACGATGTAGATCTCGCGGCGGCTCTTGTCCTTGGAACGGCAGTCGATGAACTTCTGCACCCGGTTGGCCATGTCGGTCTTCTGCTGCAGGTTGGTCTTGATGCTCTGGCGCGTCTTCTCGGCATTCTCGCGCGAGCGCTTGTTGATGAGCACCTGCTCCATGATCTTGTTGGCGGCATCTTTGTTCTCGATCAAGTAGGTCGAGAGGCGCTCCTTAAAGAATGCCGTCATGGCCTGCTGGATAAAGCGGTTGTTGATGGCCTTCTTGGTCTGGTTTTCGTAGGACGTCTGGGTGGAGAAGCAGTTGGTCACCAGCACCAGGCAGTCCTGGACGTCCTGCCACTTAATGCCGCTCTCGTTTTTGTTGTATTTGCCCTGTTGCTTAATGTAGGCATCGATGGCGCTGGTGAGGGCACTGCGGGCCGCCTTTTCGGGTGAGCCGCCGTTCTCGAGCCAGGAGGAGTTGTGGTAGTACTCCTGCATCGTGAAAGTGCGCGAGAAGCACATGCAAGCAGTGATTTTTACGTTGTAATCGGGCAGATCCTCGCGATCGCGACCGCGACGGTCGGCTTCGATAAAGAAGGGCTCGGTAAGGTAGTCGGTACCGACCTTCTCGAGCACGTAGTCCTCGATGCCCTTGGGATAGCAGAAGTCCTCTTCGGAAAACTCGCCGTCGTCGCCCTCGATGCGCAGCCGGAAGGTCACGTTGGCGTTGACCACGGCCTGGCGGCGCATGGTCTCGCGATACCAATCGTGGGGGATGCTGATGGAGGTAAAGACCTCAAGATCGGGGCGCCACTTGATGGTGGTGCCGGTGCGGTCCTCGTCGCTGGGCTCAACCTCGAGTGCTTTCTTTTTGGCGCCGACGACCTTGCCCTTCTTAAAGTGCAGGGAGTACTTGTTACCGTCGCGCCAAACCGTGACGTCCATGTACTCGGAGGCGTACTGGGTTGCGCACGAGCCCAGGCCGTTGGTGCCGAGCGAGAAGTCGTAGTCGCCGCCCTGGTTGTTGTTGTACTTGCCGCCGGCGTAAAGCTCGCAAAAGACGAGTTCCCAGTTAAAGCGCTTCTCGGAGGGGTTCCAGTCAAGCGGGCAGCCGCGGCCGTTGTCCTCCACCTGAATGGAGCCATCGCGAAAGGCGGTAAGGGTGATGAGCTTGCCGTAGCCCTGGCGCGCCTCGTCAACGGCGTTGGACAGGATCTCGAAGGCGGCATGCGCGCAGCCGTCGAGCCCGTCCGAGCCAAAGATGACGGCAGGGCGCAGGCGTACGCGCTCCTCGTCCTTGAGCTGACGAATACTGTCGTTACCATAGTTTGCGGTGTTTTTTGCCATGCTCGCTCTCTCGATGCTCCTTTGCTGCGTTTTAGTCATATAGATAGTCAAGGTAGCATAGCCCAGCCCTTGGGCGATTCCAACCAACACGAAATCCATCGAACAATCGTTCGGAGTTCGATAAGGTTTCGTTTACTCGCACAAAACCGAGTCGGTATTGTGCGAGCAAGTTTGAATAGCGAACCGAAGTTGTAATGTCCGCATAGCGATGACGAATGAGCCGAGTCGGCGTCTCTCACAAAAGTAACTAGGAGCTAGCGGGGCCTATCCGAATTGACCTCATTGGCGGTATCGGCTTCGAGCGCCGTGCGGCGGGCGCTGTAGGCGACGAGGCCGGCGCCTGCCGCGGCGAGTGCTGCAGCGGCTGCCGTAAGGGGAGCGCATGTATCGCCCGTGCCCGCAAGCGCGCCCGCTTTTCCGGGGCGCTTGCTATTGTTGTGGTCCTTGCCGCTGCTGGAGCTGCTTCCGCCGGAGCCGCCGCCCTTGTCAGTACCGCCGCCACTCGAGCCGCCACCGTCGTCCACCGTCATCGGTGCATCGTGAAGCCCCGTCGTATCCGCGCTGTCGCATACGCCGACCTGAACTTCTGAGCGTTCGCATGCCGCGTCGGGCACATGAAGCTCGTGCAGTACGGCACCCAGCGCCGAGTTTGCACCCGGCCGAATTTCCTCGAGCGTTACGGGATCGAGCGCCACCAGGTTATGCGCCTTCGCATACAGCGTTACGCGTTTGCCCACATCGTCGCTCCAGCTCTCGGGGATGGCGAAGCTCATGCGGAACTGTGCCGTGCAACCCGGTGCCAGCACGGCGTTGCCGTTGTCGGCTACCAGCGGGTGCGTTGCAAAACGTGCGCCCAGCGTCTCGAGCGCGTACTTCACGTGTGCCATGTCTTGGGCCGAAGCATCCTCGGCAAGCTCTGGATCGTAGATCGAAACCATGCGTGCGTTCAGTCCGAATCCGATGGATGCGCTGGAGAACGGCTGGCTGGAGCCCTCTCGGTACAGATCGATCGTGCCGGCGGTCAGCAAGGTGTTGCCGTCGTTTCGCACCGTGACCATGAAGGATTCGCCTGCTGCTCCGGGTACCACCGCGCCCGAGGTAGCGACCGCGCCCGTCGGAGTGGCACACGCCACCAAGGGCACTTCGATGCCGTGCAGCTCTGCCTCGCTCTTCTCCGCGCTCACAATGTGCGTGGCGAGTGCGGAGAGCATGCCTCCCGACGTCAAAAATGTCGTTATCTGATCGACGGGATGGTCCAGCTCGCACATCACGAACGGCTCCGTGAACAGATCGCCTGCCAAGGTGCTGGCGAAGATGCGGAAGTGCTTGCCCATCACTGCTACCGGGTTGCCTTCTTCGTCGTAGGTTTGTCCCACCTTGCCATCGGTGTTCTCTACATAGAGCACGCACCTGCCGTTGTTGCTTACGCTAAACGATGCCGGGCCACAGCCTGCGGCACCCACGGGCTGCGTTGCAAATGCCGATGCGCCTCGCGTCCAAGTAATATGCTGCAGTTGCTCGTTGACGGTTGCCAAAAAGCCCGAATGTTGTGGCCATGGCACCGCATGAGGTACCGTGGCGTCTGGTGACATAACGTCCCAGCACGCAATGGACTGGCCGATCACGGCGTACGATGCGCAGCCGCAACCGTCTGCGGTCTCGTACGCAACGGACACCACCATTTTGCCGTTGATATTCTCGGGCTTGCCCAGCTCGATACTCGACGGTGCTTGCGGAAAGCAGAGGACCTGACGGAACGTGAGACTGTCGCCCAAATCATCCGACCACAAGGTAAAGCATTCCAGCGCAACCTCGGCCTCGCTGCCGAGCGCCTTTTCTGCGGTGGTTCCGCGGCGGTGGAGGTAGGCACCCGACAGGCGCCCGTCGACGAGCGTCTTGCCCACCGTGATACGCGGGCACTGCAGACAATGGTAGCCATCCTCCTGAAGGCGGCCGCGCGAGATGCTGCGCCACGACGTATACGACACCACGCGAACTTCGCTATTACTTATGCGCAGGCGCACGACGGACAGTATGCCGGCTGTGCTTGCCGTATCGAAAAGGGTGTTGTCACCTGCGGGGCGCTCGCCCGAGATCAGCAGCACGTAGGCGTCCTGGTTTCCTCTTCCGTCCGTATATTCCACCACGTCGAAGTCGTAATCGAATATGCCGTCGCGCTCCACGTCGCCCTCGCCAAACCCAAGGGGAAAGTCCACGGGAGTGGGAGCGGACCACGTGCCGTTTGCCTTTGTGTGCACCACCAGGCGCGAGCGGCCATTGTCGCCGTAGCGCACCGAGGCGATACGGAACAGACATTCTACGCCGGCAATCATTGCCAGCTTCATGTGGGCTTCGCTGAGCACGCCAGCAAACAGCACGTTGTCGCTCGAGGGCTTGATGCCGCCACGCTCGTCCTCCGATACACCAGCAGAATTGGCGTTGGGGTCCGCAACGGCGTTCGTCGCCTGCCCGATATAGGTGTACTCATACATCGGCGCGGCGTTTTCGTCGTTCTCTATCAGTGTATGGACGAAATGCTCGATCTGTCCCGTGTCGTCGCTTTCTGCATCCGCCTCGAGCTTAATGCGCGTGACCGCTTGATCCCAATCGCGCACGACAGGCGCGACGTTTACGGCAGTGGCCTTAACCTCGGCGCGTGCGAGCAGCTCGGCGTTGGTGACGATGGTGGCCGATGCGATAAATTGAGGAACGCCGCCTGCCTCGGCGTTGCCGGCCGTGCCGAAGCGGGCATCCAACGTGTAAGGCGTATCTCCACCCAATGCGAGCTCAGAGCGCTGGAGCACATACTGGTTGCCATTGTTCACCGACATATTCCACGAATCGAGGAGTGTGGGCCACGACCCCGACCAAGCCTTGGTGGTCCACTTGAACATTACGAACTGGAGTATCACATCGACATCGACGTCTGCACCTACGCGCAGCCGCGGAAGCTGGCGTCCATCTGCCTTCTCGTACCCAATGAACAGCGTGAGGGATGCGGCGCCGCGCACGGCAGACGAAGCGACGCCTGCAACGCCGGCGCCAAAGGTGACGGCAAGCCCGATCTGGATGGTGAACGAGCCCGAGGTGTTTGAATAGTCGAGCGAAATGTTTTTAAAAAACGCCGCGCCGCTGCCGTGCGTGTGGGCACCCACGGCGAGCGCCAGCTTCGCCAGCACCCAGGGGTTGACGTTTAGGAAAAACGGCACCGGTCCTAGGGTAAACTGCTCGGTCCAATTGAGGTCGGTTCTTACCTGGAAGAGGGCCTTAATATTGCCAAATGCGGGGTCGTTGTTGTCACCCCAGGTTTTGCCCACCCAGTCGTAGGCGAGCGATCCGTACAGCTGTGTGGCGATATCCATCGTAAAACGCGGCGTGCAGTGGTGACGAAGCAGCTTAGTGTTCCTTGGATCGGTGCCCGAACCGGCACTCATACTTTTGTACTGATTCCACTTCCCCTCCATCTCGTCGAGGTAGCGGTTTGCCTGCTTGGCGCCCGACTCGCGCGGTGACTTCTTCCAGTACTCCGGATCCGGATTGCCCGAATCGTTCATGTAGCCGACCGGTTTGTATCCTCCGCCAAACAGCACGTATCCGGCAAAAGAGAAATCGAACAAAATGGGGAACGAGGGCATCCAGCACGTGAACTTATTGCCGCCGATGCCGGGAAACGCCGCCGGGAAATCAAACGGAGTAATCTCTTGGTCCATGGTGGTGGGGACGATAGTGGTCGAGCCCGATTCTGCCTTTGCGGCCGGCGCGGTGACAACGGCCATGGGGGAGGAGAGTGTATAGGTCTTGCCCTGATAGTCGAGGACAAAGCGCAGCTTGCATCCTTCCTCCAGAAGGCCCGAAGCTGCATCGAGGAACGTGTCTTCGAGTGTGAACGTTGCCAGATTATCCGAACCCGATGCACTGGCCTTGACTTGGCCAATTTGCGTGACGGTTTCGGATGAGCTGCTCGTGGCGGGCATTACCTTGTTGATGCACAGCGTTGCCTGTCCACCCTGTGGCAGATGTGCCTGCACGGTAAAGGCGTGCGTGTCGGGTTGGTCGTTTCCGGCGTCGTCCTTCGGCAGTGCCATGAACGTGGCGTCGGCGTACTGGATGTCCCACTCGTCGAACGTAAGCTGGCGAAAGTACGGCTCACCGTCGGAAAGCGGACGTGTGGGCGCGGTAATGGCGGTGCCGCCCTGGATGCGCGTGAGGGGGATCTCGACATCACGGTAGCCCGCCATGCTGATGGAGATGCCACCGTTAAAGTCGTACGCGTCGAGAAGCGTTGCCTCGTCCACGTAGCCTTCCGAAAGCGGCGCGACCTCAAAGATGGCCGTGCCCTCGTCGTCGGTAGTGGCGGAGATCTGCTTGCCCGCGGCATAACGCGACGCGAGCGTGACCTGGGCTCCCTTGATGGGCATATTCTTGTTGGCGACGTCGACCACGACCACACCAAACATGGTGCGCGAGAGAACGAGCACCTTGAAGGGGTCTTCTTCGTCGGCATAGGCCTCGGTGGGGGCGAATGGCAGTATGAAGGCGTTTGCGCTGCTCGGCACGCGAGGCAGCATGATGCCTGCCAGCGAGGATGCTCCGGCGATAAGTAGCGAACGACGATCAAGCATTTTGGGCTCCCATCCCGCAAATAACGGAGGAAATAATCCTATTTTGCGAGAAGGTGCCCCGTGGCGGTAGTGCCGTTCAAGGGTCAAAATGTCCAAATTGATCGAGCGAAGCGCCGGGTTCCGGAACGCGTTCGATGCGCTTGGCAGCCCGGTCGCTAACGCAACATATGCGCGACCAGCTCGGCGCGAGTTCCGATACCAAGCTTGGCATACACTCCTGATAGGCGGTTTTTAACAGTGCCCGGCGATACTTCCATGTGGCGTGCGATTTCGGCGTTGGTCCATCCGCGGCAGGCGAGCATGGCCATGGTGAACTCCGTGGTCGTTAAATCGTCGGCCACGTCCTCGCCCGAATCGGGGTTGTGGATGCGCCGCCAGCCGTAGCTGAATCGATACGTAATCTCGATGATGCGTGCGAAATCGTCAGGGTATTGCGCTTTTAGGCACGCCTCTATGAGCCCCTGTAAAAGGCCGTGGTGCTCGCCAATGAGCTCGATGAGGCCGTCGGGGCGCGCAATGTCCCAAGCGGCTCCGAAATGTGCCTTTGCGGCGTCGATGTCCTTGAGGCTCATGCATGCCATGGAAGCCGCCAGGTGCAGGAACAGTTCCGAGATGGGATAGCTTCCCTGTTTCATGATCAGGGCATTTTCCACCATGCCCAGGCTGCGGCCGTATTCGCCGCGCAGATACAAGGCGTGCGCCATCACGTAGCTGGCGAACAGGCGCAGGCCTTCGGGCAAATGCGCCGCAAGCGGATAAAACTCTTCGGCGGAATACGGGGAAGGCAAGTGCATCAGGACGCTCGCGGCCGAGGCGAACAGGATATGCACGGCGTGGACGGCAGGCGATTCCTCGTCGGCCGGCGTATCGAGGATGCCAGTAAGGCACCGGCGGGCATCGGCGATACGGTTGAGCGACAGACTGGCGTATCCGCAGATAAAGCATGCGGAATAGCGCAGTGCGGGGTCGGTGGCGTCAAGATAGGGGCGCGCCGTCTTGGCAGCGAGGGTGGCCTGTCCGCGAAAGTACAGCGCTTCTGCCGTGGCAATGGCGCGCGAATCGGGGTCGGAAATGCCTGCAACCGCAGCGTCAATCTGCCCCGGCACAAAGGCGGTGCACATCAACGGCATGGGAACGCAAGGGTAGCCATCGCAGTCCATCTTCCATCTCCCAACAGTTGGCAACAATAGCAGCAATTGTACTCCTGTTACTCGGGACTGGAATTTGCGGGTATGGCATACGATTACGCAGAACGTATAAAGGAAGAGTCTATTGGCGATGCTGCCAAGGTGGCTACCGAAGCCTAGCTGAGCTCGACAGTAGGAAAAATTGCCACCCCTGCAAAAAGCTTTGTCGCAGCGATGGGAAACACATCTTGTTCTGCATATAATGAGGTCATATGACGGTGCGTTTGCATACGTGTGACGCATTCCCATCGAACCGAAAAGGAGCTTTGCATGGATTCCAACAAGCGTCCCGACGACATGGTGCGTATCACCACTTCCGAACTTGCCCAGGTGTTCATCGATGAACAGGTCGCTGCAATCCGCGAGCAGATCGGCGACAAGAAGGTCCTGCTGGCCCTTTCCGGTGGTGTCGACAGTTCGGTTGTCGCGGCCCTGCTCATCAAGGCCATCGGCAAGCAGCTTATCTGCGTGCACGTGAACCACGGCCTGATGCGTAAGGGCGAGAGCGAGCAAGTCGTCGACGTCTTCAAGAACTAGATGGACGCCAACCTGGTCTATGTGGACGCGACCGATCGCTTCTTGGATAAGCTCGTGGACGTCGAGGAGCCCGAGGCCAAGCGCAAAATCATCGGCGCCGAGTTCATTCGCGTGTTCGAGGAGGAGGCCCGCAAGGTTGGCGACGAGGTCAGCTTCCTCGCCCAGGGAACCATCTACCCCGACATCCTGGAGTCCCAGGATGGCGTGAAGGCCCACCACAACGTGGGTGGCCTGCCCGAGGACCTGCAGTTTGAGCTTTGCGAGCCCGTCAAACTGCTGTACAAGGACGAGGTACGCGTCGTGGGCCGCGAGCTCGGTCTGCCCGAGAACATGGTCGAGCGTCAGCCGTTCCCCGGTCCCGGCCTGGGCGTCCGCTGCCTTGGTGCCATTACCCGCGACCGTCTTGAGGCGCTGCGCGAAGCCGACGCCATCGTGCGCGAGGAGATCGACAAGGCAGGTCTGACCATCTGGCAGTACTTCGCCGTGGTGCCCGACTTCCGTGCCACCGGCGTGCGCGAGGGCAAGCGCGCCTACGACTGGCCCTGCATCATCCGCTGCATCAACACCGTCGACGTGATGACCGCCGAGGTGCCTGAGCTCGACTGGGCACTGCTCAAGCGTATTACCGCTCGCGTCACAGCCGAGGTTCCCGGCATCTGCCGTGTGTGCTACGACCTCACGCCCAAGCCCGTCGGCACCGTTGAGTGGGAGTAAGCTTTTTGGGCTGCTTTGATCATAGTTCCATGAATGGGGAGGCCTCGCGCGATTGCGCGGGGCCTTCTTTTTCGAAAAGGGCTGCCGTCGTGGTGTTGCCACTGTCCATCGTGCTTGCCATCGCCTCTGGTGTTGCTCCTGAGCAGGTCTGGTTTGCGACGAGAACTAGCAGGGCTTGTTGGCGGCACGAGCGAAGCAGGTTGTTTCGCATTGAGCGCGCCGGGCAGAAGAAGGCCATAATGGAGTGTGCGCACAATTTGTTTTAGAGGAGGATGCCGCATGGCAAAAGACGAACAAACAGGCTGGATTGTTGAGATGCTCATGGCCAGTACGTCGGTGGCGCCCGCGGCTCTTTTGGAAGAGGTTATGGCAGATGAGCGCTGCGTGGCTTTTGGCCCCATCCACCATTTTATTGTGGGCGCGGTGCTGCTTGCGTGCTGGCGCAACGCCGAAGCATCTGGGGAGCGAGATGCGATGCTCAAAGACGATCTTGCCGATTTGATGTCTCGTTCGGATTGCGTGCCGGGGGCGACGTGTGCCCGCTGGGGCATGTGCGGGGCAGCTGCGTCTGCGGGCATGGCATATGCAATCGTGCGCGGCAATGCGCCGCTGCGCAGTGAAGGCTGGCAGGAGGGGCAGCTTATGGTTTCGGAGCTGCTTGCCGCCATCGCGCGCTCGGGAAGCCCACGGTGCTGCAAGCGAGATGCGCGCGTGGCGATTCGTGAGGCCGTTTCGTTTTTTAACGCGCTCGGCGGACCACAGCTTAAAGCATGGGAGAAGACGCCAACCTGCGATAGCTATGCGGTCAATACAGTGTGCATGGGCGAAAAGTGTCCGTATCATCCGTCCTTTATCATCCAATAGGGAATCGGGTGCCCCAATAAGGGTTGGGCAGATGTGACAAAGTGACAGTTCCTTTGTCACATTATCGACGGTATGCGCGGGATGGTGCGCCACACGGAGTGCCGTCCCGTTCGTTTTTTGGCGCGGTTTGTTACATTCCTCACTGGCGCCGGTAAAAAAAGGGGATAGAGTAGGACAAACGCGTCGAATACGAACGGCGGGGGAGAGCGGGCAAGGTGCCTGCGCAGGAGAGGTTGCCGTCCATGCTGGAGCTCAAAGGAATTTGCAAAAGGTACGTTACGCAGTCGTTTACGCAGGTGGCGCTCGACAGCGTGAGCCTGTCTTTTCGGGATAACGAGTTCGTGGCCATTCTGGGGCCCTCGGGTTCGGGTAAGACCACGATGCTCAACGTTATCGGCGGACTCGACCACTTTGACTCGGGTGACCTGCTGATCGACGGTATTTCGACCAAGGACTTCCACGATCGCGATTGGGATGCCTATCGCAACAACCGCATCGGCTTTGTGTTCCAAAGCTATAACCTCATTCCGCATCAGACCATTTTGGAAAACGTGGAGCTGGCGCTTGCGCTCACGGGCGTGGGGCACGCCGAGCGCCGCCAGCGTGCGCGCAAGGCGCTCGAGGCCGTTGGTCTGGGCGAGCACGTGAACAAGCGCCCGAGTCAGCTTTCGGGTGGGCAGATGCAGCGCGTGGCCATCGCCCGCGCCCTGATTAATGATCCCGAGATTGTGCTGGCAGACGAGCCGACTGGCGCCTTGGATTCCACAACGTCCGTGCAGGTCATGGACTTGCTCAAGGACGTCGCGCGCGACCGTCTGGTTATCATGGTCACGCATAATCCCGATCTGGCGTACGAGTACGCCACGCGCATCGTCAACCTGGCGGACGGCAAGATTACCGACGATTCTGATCCTTTCGATGTCGCTGACGCCACGCGCCGCGAGGCCAAGCCTACGCGCAAAACCTCGATGAGCTTTGTGACGGCGCTGGGGCTTTCTGCCCGAAACCTTATGACCAAGAAGGGCCGTACGGCCATGACGGCCTTTGCGGGCTCGATTGGCATTATTGGCATCGCGGCGATTTTGGCGCTGTCCAATGGCGTAAACGGCTACATCAAAAAGGTCGAGGAGGATACGCTTTCGAGCTACCCGCTTACCATTTCCAAGCAGGATTACGACCTGTCGTCCATGATGGGCGAACAGGGGGCCACGGATGACGATATGTCTAAGAACGAGGGTTCGTCCGACGACGGCACCGACGGCAAGGCTCAGGGAACCAATAAGATCCCTGTGGTCACGGCCGTAAAGGATATGTTTGCAAGTGTTAAGTCCAACGACATGACGAGCTTTAAGGCATGGCTCGATGCCGGCGGCGACGGTATCGACAAAGAGGTCAATGCCATCCAGTACGGTTACGGCGTGACGCCGGTTGTCTATCGTGCCGGCAAGGGCGATGAGAAGCCTGTCCGGCTGGTGCCCAACGCTATGACCGAGGCCATGAGCGGTGGTGCGAGCTCGGCGGCAACGGTGAGCATGGAATCCATGGGGACCTCGGTCTTTAACGAGATGATCGACGATCAGAGTCTGCTCGACAGCCAGTACGATGTCGTCGCCGGCCATTGGCCTACGTCTGCTCACGAAGCCGTAATGGTGCTTTCGAGCCGTGGAACGGTGGGCGACTATACGCTTTACAGCATCGGTGCGCTGGATATCGATGAGCTCAACGACCTGGTGAACAGTGCCATGGCCGCCGACGGTAAGATTGAGACGCCTGAGAGCGGCGCCGACTTTACTTACGACGATGCGCTGTCCACGACGTTTAAGGTGTTGTCGCCGGCCGATGCTTATCGCAAAAACGAAGAGACCGGCATGTGGACTGACATGTCTGGCGACGCCGACTTTATGACGGCCAAGGTTGCCGACGGTATTGACGTGCACATTGTGGGCGTGGTGCGACCTAACGAGACGGCCAATGCGAGCGCGTTGTCTCCGGGCATTGCCTATACGCATGCGTTGACTCGCCAGCTTATGGAGCGCGCCGCCGATTCGCAGATCGTGCAAGAGCAACTTGCCCACCCCGAGACGGATGTCTTTACGGGCAAAACCTTCGACGAACTGCAAGGCGAGGCCAAGCAAGGCGTGGATCTGGGCAGTATGTTCAGTGTGGACGAGGCGGCGCTCAAGAGCGCGTTCTCGTTCGATGCGTCTGCACTCTCGGGTGCTGCCGGTGGCATGGATCTTTCGGGCATCGATTTGTCGGGCCTGGATATTGACCTTTCGGGCGTTGGCAAAGACATCGACTTAAGCGACATCATGGCCAAAGCGCCGACCCCCGATTTCTCGGGCATCTTTGACGGTCTGGAGCTCACGCCCGAGCAAATGCAACAGGTGGGAACGCTTGCCAACCAACTATTTGAGGGCTTTTTGCAGTCTGATCAGTTTAGGGCGCTGTCACCCGAAGATCTCAAAGACGCGTCAAAGCTTGCTGCCGCATTCTCGGCGTATCTCGAGAACGATGTTGTGGCGCAGCAGTGCCTGGCGCAGCTCAAGGCGCTCGGCGGCGATGCCCTGGCCGAGCGCCTGCAACAGGCGATGACCGACTATGTCCAAAAGCAGTTGGCTCCGTATCTGCAGCAGGCTATGGATCAGGTGATGAAGGCGATCAGCGAGCAGGTGGCAACGACCGTGTCGACCCAGCTTAAGGCCGGCGCGGCAGGGCTCATGGACCAGATGGTGACGCAGATGTCTTCGAGTTTTGCCAACCTGGCGAGCGCCATGCGCGTGGATGCGAGCGCCTTTGCTCGTGCCATCCACTTCAACATGGACGCCGAGGACCTGAGCTCGCTCATGATGAGCTATGCCAAGGCGTCGAAGCTCACCTACGACAACAATCTGACCACGTTGGGCTACGCGGATGAAGCGGATCCCATCTCGGTCAAGATTTTCCCGCGTGACTTTGAGGCCAAGGAGCGCGTACTCGACCATATCGATGCGTACAACAAGCAGGTCAAAGCCGCCGGCCACGACGAGCAGGCAATCTCGTACACCGACTACATGGGCATCATCATGGGCTCGGTGACTGATATCGTGAATACCATCAGCTTGGTGCTCATCGCGTTCGTGAGCATCAGCCTGGTCGTGAGCTCCATCATGATCGGCATCATCACCTACATCAGCGTGCTGGAGCGCAAAAAGGAGATTGGCATCCTGCGCGCGATCGGCGCGTCGAAGCGCAACGTGGCCAACGTATTCAACGCCGAGACCTTTATCGAGGGCCTCATTGCCGGTGTCTTTGCCATTGTCGTTGTGGTGGCCGTGAGTTTTCCGGTTAATGCCTGGGCGCTTGCTGCCAAACAGGTACCCAATCTGATGAGCTTGCCCGTGCAGGATGCGCTGGCGCTCATTGCAATTTCGGTGCTGCTGACGGTCGTTGCCGGCCTGCTGCCGGCCCGCAGTGCATCCAAGAAAGACCCCGTGGAAGCCCTGCGCTCCGAATAATGTGACAAAGGGACTGTCCCTTTGTCACATTGAGTGACATGTAAATCGAGGTCTAATACTTTTCCCGAGAAGTGAACGAGTCAAATTGGACCCCCGAAGCATCGACACTTATTGAAGGCGGTTTCCTGCGGTTTTGCCAGCCAAATCCTGCGGGTTTGGCGTCTAAAAATGTCGATGCTTCGGGGGTCCAAATATAGCCGTTCACTTCTCGGGAAAAGTATTAGACCTTGAGATATAGACGGCGTTTGCGAGCGTCAATTAGAGCGTAAGTTGCTAGTCCTCCTTTGCGGAGAGCATGAGGCTAATTTCCGGATGGGTGTACTTGTCGAACTCTTCTTTGGGCTCGGTGTCAAAGGTGTAGTACGACTTGATAGATTCGTCCTCCGTCTTGATGCTGATTTCTTCATATAGGGATCCGGCTAAAAATGCCTGTTTAAATTCATCCGACAGGCTGCATGGCGTGAGGAGGCCCGGTGTGGCAACGGAAATGCCTAACCCGTTGAGCGGGGGGCGCAGAGTGTCGCGATATCCTGCTCGCTGCAGGCGAGGTTGTATGCAAGGCTTGCCTCGGGGTCGATCTGACTGGTGTAATCGACGTCCGTGAGCATGACATCTGCATCGAAAGAAAGGTAGCCACGGCTGCTTGAGCGCCGAGGTCAATATCACCCAGATAGCCGATAATGCGGTAGCCGTAGTCGTGATACGACTCGTATGGGTCGTCTGCCGCGACGCGTTTGCACACGGGTTCCAAGGCATCTTGCGCGGCGAGCACGCCGGCGACCTCCGCGGAGCGGTCTTTGTTGGTTTGGGCTACCGCAAGTCTGCTCTGTAGCTCCTTCCACTGTTTGCCCTGCATTCCAAAGCGTGGCGCAAGAGCGCAATAGCAAAAGATGATGAGTTCGATTGCGGTGAGTGCAATGGCGGTATATATGCCCGCGGGTTGGAATTCCTTTTGGTGGAACGCGATATCGTTGATCATTTGGAGCGGCAACATCAACAGGCATGCTACGAACGACATGACGAGTGCGGTCGCTGCGATCTTGGGGTACGTGCAGTACCGCTGGATGCGTTTCTTTTCTTGCTCGGTGAGCAGCTGCATGGGGCCTCGACTCTCATCGTTTTTCGAGGGCGATGCGCATACGCTCTTGAGTATGTGAGTGGAGGGTGTCTGTTGTTCAGACATGGCGGTCAGCAGCGTGCTGTTGGTGATCGATTGATCGCGAACGTCCTCTTTTGGACAAGGAAAAAGTGGCGAGTGAGGGAGCTGCTGTGGGGCGGCCCTGCTTGCTGTTTGCGGGCGCCATTCACCTTCGTTGCACAGGGATGGTCGGAGGGCTGGCTGACATCAAGTAGCCGCCTCCGCCTTGTGGGCCGCCTCGGGGACAAGGCATAATGCATGTGACAAAGGGGCGGTTCCTTTGCCGCATTGATTTGAGAGTAGATGTTGATGATTCTATCGTTGGCCCCCATGGAGGGGATTACCGGGCATGTGTTCCGTCGCGTGCATGCGGAGTGCTTCGGTGCGCTCGACTGCTATTACACGCCGTTTTTGCCGCCGCCGCGGGTGGGCAACCGCTTTGGCGGCAAGGCGTTTAAGGAAATCGATCCGGCTAACAACCAAGGGCTTAACGTGGCGCCTCAGCTGATGTCCAAGAACGCGGATGAGTTTGTGTGGGCGGCGCGCGTGCTCGCCGACATGGGCTACCGCGAGGTTAATCTCAACCTTGGCTGCCCCTCGGGTACGGTTGTTGCCAAGGGTAAAGGATCGGGCTTCTTGCGCAACCTCGATGGGCTCGAGGTGTTCTTGCTTGATGTGTGCGAGCGATCGCCCTTGCCGGTGTCGGTAAAAACCAGGCTGGGGCTGGAGAGCGACGACGAATACGAGCGCGTGCTCGACCTGTACTGTCGCATGCCGCTGGCAGAGTTGATCGTGCATCCGCGCGTACAGAAGGATCGCTATACGGGCTCGCCGCGCAAAGGGTTTTATGGCGAGACGTTGGAGCGGGCACCGTTTCCGGTGGCATACAACGGCGATATTTTTGATCTTGAGGACATGGAGGCGCTGGTGGAGGCCTATCCCGGTACACGCCATGTGATGCTGGGGCGTGGCTTGCTTGCGAACCCCGCGCTGGCTCGCATGGTCAAGGGCGGCCCTGCTGCCACGGCAGCCGAACTGCAGCGCTTCCACGACACGCTGTTTGCGGCATATGCAGAAGAGATTGGCGGCAACGCGGTCTTTCGCATGAAGGAGTGGTGGTTCTACGCTAAATGCGCCTTCGCCGATCCTGCTACCGTTCACAAACTCGTACGCAAGACTAAAAAGGTCGACGAATACCGTGCCGCCGTCGAGCGCGTCTTTCGCGAGCAGCCACTTGCGCCCATAGCCCGCTTCCACGGTTAGCTAGTCATTGGGGACGTTCTTTAACGGCTAGTCATTTAAGAACGTCCCCAATGACTATGTTGCAAAAGCTGTACGTCAGCATCCAAAGATATCGAAAAATGTCGACTTTGGATGCTGGCGTACATGTTTGGATTCGGTGGGGGACTAGGCAATCATTGCGTCAAGGGTAATGAGTTCTCTGAGTCGCTCTGTGCGTGTTTGCCCATGGCGCTTTGCCTTCTCGTCAAACGCTTCAAGAACCGATTCACCCACACGTGCCGATAAAACAACGCTTGGCTCATCAGAGATCGACGGCCTTCCCAGCTTGATGGTGCGACCCTTCGGCCACTCATCTTTTTCGTATGCCTCCGCGGCTTTCTCCAACTCTCCGGGGGCAAATCCGATCATCTTTTCGAGTTGCTTAGCGTCCATAGCGCCTCCTATCGATCGATCCCGATTTCCCTGAGCACCTTGTGCGTAGGAGGGACAAGGGCGTGGTAAATGATATAGCCATCTCGATTGGAGCAATATCGAGCGATGAGCTCCATGAGACGGCTTCTTCCATCAAGTCCAACGAGAACGTAATCGATACCTCCGTTTTCAAGATCACGCCTGAACCATGCAAAAGCGGAGTTCCAGGCGCAGGTGATATCCGTCTCCGTCAGCCCGTGTTTGAGGGCGTGGGGGTGGATTGCGATGAGCTCCATAAGGGCCTCTCTTTTTGTATACAGTTTTGTAAACAAAAATGCAAGCAGTTAATAGGCTTAAGCGACTTGTTTTGATTGGACTTTTCGATGTAAAGCCGACATCGGAGGCTCCACTACTCCTTCGCTTTTTAGTTCGGTATGTGAACGTCCGTTGAACTCCCAGAGGGGAGCGTTTTCATAGATTATCGAGAGGAGCTTGGAGACTTCGGCTGTTTTCTTGCGTTCGTAAAACTCGGGCCGTACGACAATCAATAAGAAAGCTGCGTCTTCGGTAATTTGCTGTGCTGTCGGCATACCGTTGAGTCCAACGGAACGCAAAAGCTTTGTCATGATGAAATCGAACTCATCTTCTCTTGCATGGAGATCGGATGCCTTAATCTCAGGGTCTCTCAGGACGTACTGCTTGAGTCGTTCGACAGATCGACTGCACTTTATATGCCCGCAGATGACTTCGTCATAACTGAGCCTTTTGATTGGGAGACGTTCGTGACCGGCGAAGATGGCTGCCACTCTGATGCCAACGCGCCGTTCGCGCAGCGCGCGCATCTCACCGGTGTATTCGCTGCGTCGTTCATATTTTCGATAGGAGTATCCGTAGTCATCGTAGTAATAAGGGGCTTCATCGACAGCGTCATCGAGCTCAGGCGCTATGAGATAGAGTTTTCCATCTCTGGATATGACGCAGGGATTGTCGATTTGCCCCGATTCGTTCCTGATTTGCCAAATAGTTTCATTTATCTCAAATCTCGAGACTGGATTGGGGGCACAGGAGTTGTAGAGCTCAATAAGTTCATCGAGTGAAATGATTCCACAGGCATCTGTGTAGGCGCGGGCGAAGCGCCGTACTTCTTGATTTGATTCAAGCACACGGCGCTCCCAAGCATCCAAAACGTCCTGCGGACTTCGATAGCGGGCATGACGATCGATGCGCGATGCGCTCCAACGGTTATCAGCGGCAACGTTCATCAGATCCAAGCGCAGATCTTTGTCGGCGATGCGAGCGAGCGACTGATAGTGTTCTAGATCAAGCTCCGGTCGAAAACTCATGTCTTCCGGAACAGTTCGTGCGAGCTTTATGCAACGCTTGAGATAGGTCGGGCCCAGGCTTGGGCTAAAGTGCTGCTTGAGGTGGCAAGCGATGGGCGAGAGTAGGCCATTTAGATTGGAAATGGGGTATCCGGCAATCTCTTGCTCGAGACGGCGCCCGATGAGCAGAGCCCCTTCCGAAGAGGCCTCATGGTCGGTGCCTTTCTGGCCGAGGTGTTTGGCCTCGACAATCCTGCTGATATCCGAGCAGGTGTTTGAAATAATGTCGGGTGAAAGGGTTGGTATCTTTTTTGCCATAGCGATGCGCTCCTGTGTGACTCACGGAAAAGAAACAGTCTGATTGTGAGTGCCGTTCTTTGATGGCGACGGCGAACAGGAGCGCAGCCTGTCTGAGATGGGCGAGTGCGGTAACCACCGATCTTACTTACCGAGCTCGCTCCAGCGTGTCATTGGGGACCTCCGCAGGAGCTCTCGACCAGTCTCATGCCTTGGGATGAGTATAACACAGAGAGCAAACATATGTTCTATATATTTGAGAAACCGAAGCCCTACCCACTCATTTAAAAACGTCCCCAATGAGTACTCGCACGCTAGAGCAGGTTCTCCTGTACCCATGCGATGATGTCGCTCGATTCGTAGAGCGGCTTGCCGTCGATGAACAGACAGGGAACCTGGCGTTTTCCGCCGACGGCGATAAGCGTCTGCTCGGCTTCGGTATCGGTCGAGATATTGCGCTCGGGAACGGTCACGCTGTTATCCGCCAAAAAGCGCCTGACCTTCATGCAATACGGGCAGCCGGTCATAACGTACAGCGTGAGCTCATGATTAGTAGCCATAGGTCTCCAATCGGTTGAGGTTTTGATTGAAATACCCAAAGCCGCCGCGGTCTATGCATGAGCTGACGACGACTCGATGGCCTGTACCAGAAACGCCGTGGCTCCGGTGCCGCAGGGCTTGTCGTAGTAGTCGATAAAGCGCTGGTCAGCAAGATAGCCGTGGGCGAGGCCCAGGTATGCTTCGTCTTGGGGCTTGTGCCCCCAGTTAAGGCCAATCCATCGACGGTGCATCGCGACAAGTTTGCGGGCCTCGCTTCCATCCGCATCGCCGTCGCCCATGGCAATCGAAAGCTGGCCCAGAATAGCGCGTTCAAGTTCCTTCATGTCGTTCCATGTCTCGGGGTCCATGTCCAGCAGTGCTTCGTTTGCTGCGTCGATCGCCTCGTCGCCATAGCGCGCCCGCGCCTCGGCGCCGTAGCGCTCCTCGTTTTCCTGCACGGAGCGCCAGCGCTCCAGTTGCGGCAGGACGGCACCCATGAGCGAGACGGCTTCGTCGAGCGACATGCCGGTGTTTTGCGCCAGCCGCGGGGCACAATCCTCGATCATCGCCTCCATGGTGGTGTCGTAGGTGTACTTGCCGTGGTCGTAGCACCACTTGCAGTAATGGTCGGTCGTGGCGCCCACAGCATCGGTGCCGCAGTCGTCGGGTGTGAGTATCATGCCGCAGCTCTGGCAATAGTGCTCGGGCATTTCGAGCAGGTGGGACAGCGGTTCTCCGGTTACGGCGGCAATGAGCTTCATCATGTCGATGCCCGGGGTGACTTCGCCGCGTTCCCAACGGCTGACGGCTTGGCGTGTGACGAAGAGCTTGGCGGCGAGCTGCTCTTGGGTAAGGTGATGGGCGCGGCGAATGGCAATGAGCTTTTCTGCAAAGGCCATAGCGACTCCTTTCTGCTGGTTGATGGCTTAAGCATACGCGGCGGCCGGCGCCCTTCCAAGCAACCGTTGGTTGCACGACGGGAGACCGCGGCGAAGAATTGCGCGCTGCACCCCGCACCTCCATGCCGTACAATGACCGGCATGGAACCTATCGCACACATACATACCGACCTGCCGCAGAAGTTCGGCATTCCGCGCAACAGCTTTTTGGCGCCCCACCTGCAGGGACGCATCGTCTTTGAGCCGGAATTTGCCTCCAACGCAGCAGTTGAGGGTCTGGACTCCTTCTCTCACCTATGGCTGCTGTGGCGCTTCGAAAACGGAACGCCCGGCGGCACGGCTAAGGATATAGCTGCCGATGCCAAGACGCAGGACAGGTCCGGCACCAACGTCAAGTGGTCGAAGACTGTGCGCCCGCCGCGTCTGGGCGGAGCCGAACGCGTGGGCGTGTTTGCCACACGCAGCCCGTTTCGCCCCAATCCCATCGGTCTTACCTGCGTCAAGCTCAGCCGCGTTGAGCGCACCGACGACGGCCCCATCATCCATGTACTGGGGGCCGATCTGCGTGACGGCACGCCCATCTACGACATTAAGCCCTACATCCCGTTTGCGGACTGCCACCCGGGTGCGACCGGCGGCTGGATTGAGGGTGCTCCGTGGCAAGAGCTCGATGTTGAGTTCCCGCAAGCGCTTCAAGACATGGTCCCGCCCGCAAAGCTCCCCGGCCTGGTCGAGGTTCTTCGCCAAGATCCGCGCCGCGCGGGCAGCAAGCACGAGCCAAACCGCGTTTACCACTTGGCTTACGCCGGACTCGACATATCGTTTACGGTTGACGGGGCCAGGTTGACGGTAACCGCCATCAACGACGCGCGAGACTAACCAGCCATTCGTCCTCACCCGTTAAATTAAGCGCCAAACCCCATGCCAAAATCGCCTACGCTGGTGGACAATAACGCCTACCGAATCATTCCGCTCTGCACGGGGGCTCAGCATGAAATACGACTTCACTTCAATCATCGACCGCCACGGCATGGACTCCATCGCCGTTGACTCTTGGGGTGAGATCCCCGGTATGGCTCCGAACGCACCCGACGAGGGCTTCGACCGCATTCCCATGTGGGTGGCGGACATGAACTTCGCCACGGTGCCTACAGTCCAGGAGCACATCATTCAGCGCGCCCAGCACCCCATGTTTGGTTACTTCAATCCGCGTTCCGAGTACTTCGACCGCATCATCGAATGGCAGAGCCGCCGTAATGGCGTCGAGGGCCTGGCGCCTGAGCATATCGGCTACGAAAACGGCGTGCTGGGCGGTGTCGTGTCGACGCTGCGCGCGTATGTCCAGCCGGGCGATGCGGTGTTGGTCCACAGCCCCACCTACATCGGCTTCACCAAGTCCATCGAGGCCGCGGGCTATCGCATTGTCCACAGCCCGCTTCAGCTCGACGACCAGAGCGTGTGGCGCATGGACTTTGAGGACATGGAGCGCAAACTCGCCCAAAACCACATCCATGCCGCAGTGTTCTGCTCGCCGCACAATCCCTGCGGCCGCGTATGGGAGCGCGACGAGATCGAGTGCGCTATGGACATTTATCGCAAGCACGATTGCGTGGTGATCTCGGACGAGATTTGGTCCGATATCATTCTGCCGGGACACAAGCACATCCCGACGCAGTCGGTGAGCGAGGATGCCCGCATGCGCACGGTTGCCCTCTATGCGCCGAGCAAGACGTTTAACCTGGCGGGTCTGGTCGGCAGCTACCACATTGTCTACAACGAGACGCTGCGCGACCGCATGTGCGCTGTGTCTAACAAGACCCATTACAACGAGATGAATGTCCTTTCGATGCATGCGCTTATCGGTGCCTACCAACCGCAGGGCTACGAGTGGGTGGACGAACTCAACCAGGTGCTTGCCGACAATATCGAGTACTTCTGCGATTACGTGGACGAGCATTTTGGGGGCGTGTCCTATTCGCGTCCGCAGGGCACGTACATGGTGTTTCTGGACTGCACCGAGTGGTGCCGCGAGCATGGCCGTGATATTCAGTGGTTGCTCGACGAGGGGGCACGCGTGGGCGTGGGGTATCAGGATGGACGTCCGTTCCATGGCCCCTGCCACATTCGCGTGAATCTGGCGCTGCCGCTTTCGCGCGTAAGGGAAGCGTGCGACCGCCTAGACCGTTACGTTTTTGGGGTATAGGGGTCGCACGATTCGGGTACTGCGGCTTGCGCCCGTGTCGTCAACGTGCGTGGGCGCATAGGGCGCAGAGGGTTGCGAGCGCGTTTTCCACGTTTGTTACTTTTCTTGAATTTGCTTGCCGCAAAGGTGTTCAACCGTAATTTCATACAGCTGGACGCCCCTGATACTTTGCTTGATCTCCTCTTCGACCTCTTCGGCAGAAGGATAGTACTTGAGGGCAAACTGTCGGACTTTGTCTTCGACAAACGCCGGGTCATCGTTCACGAGGCGGCAACGGCCAAAAACCACAGTGCTCTGAACATAGGGTGCCCAGTCGTCGTCTTTGTACCAATCGTTGCCATAGACGGTAAAGCAGACTTTGTCGCTGCGTTTGAGTGCATCGACCTTATGCCCCGCCTTGGCTCCATGAAAGTAAATTTTGTCGTGCTCGGGGTCAAAGTAGTAGTTAACGGGAATGGCGTAAGGATAGCCGTCGTCTCCGTTGACGGCAAAAATGCCGCGTTTGCAATTAACAAGTAGATCTCGTGCCTCTTGATCGGTGATAGCACGCTTCTTTCTACGAAGAGGTCTAAACATCGTGGGTTTCCTTTCTTTCCGCGTGCTGCGTGCACGGCGGTGGGTGGTATGTCTATATCAAGATACTAGTTCAGGCTGCGAGGCCGACGGGAACATCCTATTTGTCGCAGATTGAAACGCACTTTTTGTTGTGGAAGGATTGTCCCTCACAACTCGTCGTCTAGGGGCATTCTCGATGGCTGGTTCCGTTTGCGGGGGAGGCGTGGGACAATACCGACCAAAAGCGATTGCTTGTCCTGAAAAAAGGGGGTCTCGATGAAAAAGCTGAGGACGCTGGCCGATGTGTTGCGTCAAGCCGGTTTCGTGCGCATCACGGGCCTTTTTCTCGTCTTTTATCTTCTGTGTTCAATGGCTGTTTGGCTCTCTGAGCCAACAACTCTTACGTTTGGCGATGGCCTTTGGTTTAGCTTTGAAACCGTATCGACGATCGGCTTTGGCGACATTCCGGCCGAAACGCCGGTCGCCCGTGTCATCACGGTCGTCCTAAGCGTTATCAGCATTTTTTACATTGCCATGCTCACGGGCGTGGCGGTGAGCTACTGCAATATGCTTATCAAGATGCATCAAAAGGACACTATGGCGCGCTTTATGGATGATCTTGAGCATTTGGAAGAGCTCGATCGTGACGAGCTCGCCGATCTGTCGCGCCGCGTGCGCGAATATCGCCGGCGCCAGCGCTAAAACGGGCGCCGCGCGTCACGATGAGGGGGACTGAATTTGAATATCACCGTGTATCTGGGTGCCAGTATCGGTAATGACCCGGCGTTTCTGCCTGCGGTGCAGGAGCTGGGCAACTGGATTGGCGCCAACGGGCACGCGCTCGTGTACGGCGGATCCAAATCGGGCCTGATGGGCGCGCTCGCCGATAGCGTGCTTAATGCCGGCGGGCACGTGACGGGTGTGGAGCCGAGCTTTTTTATCGAGGCCGAGTTTCAACATGACGGTATCGACGACCTCATCGTGACGAGCGATATGGCGGAGCGTAAGGCAAAGATGATCGAGCTCGGCGATGCGTTCATTGCCTTTCCCGGTGGGACGGGCACGCTCGAGGAGATTGCCGACGTTATGTCCGCGGTGTCGTTGGGGCACCTGAGTGCTCCGTGCATCCTGTATAACCTGGACGGTTACTACAACGACCTCGAGGCGCTGCTCGGACACATGATTGATAAGGGCTTATCAAGCCCGCGGCGCCAGCAAGGCATTTACTTTGCCGAGGATCTGTACGAAATCGCATCAATTATCAACGGATAAGCCTTGAGCCTGTCCCGCTGTGGCCCCCGGTGGCTCCGTTTGCAGCGCAGACGGTTGGCTTGTCTGGGCCACACTCGCTCTACAATAAAACGTATCTATGTCGACTTTGACCGCGGGAGGACCCGATGGATAAGCTCGCTAAACCCACAAACCGCGCGCTGTTTTTAGTTAGCGTTGCCGTGACCGGTGCGTTCGCAGGTGCCGCGGTCTGGCTGTTCTTTTTTGTGATGGAGCACGGCATCGACTATCTATGGACCGAGATTCCGCACGCACTGGGCGTCGCTTCGCCCGAGCTCGCCAGCGGCCCGTTTGGCTTTCTGCCGTACCCGTTTTTTGTCTGCCTGCTGGGCGGCCTGTTAATCGGTCTGTACGAAAAGATGACAGACACCAAGACCGATAACCTCAATCAGGTGATGGCTAAGGTCAAGCAAGATGGGCGCTACCCGTACGACAATCTGGGCAAGCTTTCGCTTGCGGCATTGCTGCCGCTGCTGTTTGGCGGAAGTATTGGACCGGAGGCCGGCCTGACCGGCGTTATCGCGGGCCTGTGCAGCTGGGTCGGCGACCGCATGCGTCGCTTTGGCGCCGAGTTTAGGGAGCTCACGCTGCTAGGTACCCAGGCTGCCCTGACGGCGCTCTTTACCGCGCCTGTCTTTGGCTTTGTGGCGCCGCTCGCCGGTAGCGCCGACGGCCAGGGCGAAGATGCCGACGATGAGTCCGCGTCCGACGAGATCACCATCAAGCTGCCCAAGGCGCAAAAGACCGTGGTCTACGGCATTGCGATTGCCGGCGGTCTGGGCACTTACCTGTTGCTTGGCCAGCTCGTGGGCGGCGGCATGGGCATGCCCAGGTTCGAGTCCGCCGAGGTGGGCAACCTGGAGCTTGCCTGGCTCATTCCGCTGGCGTTGCTCGGCACCGTTTGCGGCTGGCTGTACTTTGTCTCCGAGCACGCGAGCGAGGCGCTGTCCCATGCAATAGGGGAGCGTCCTGTCGTCAAGGCCATGATGGCCGGTCTGGCGCTCGCCATCTGTGGCACGCTCCTGCCCTACACCATGTTTGCCGGCGAGACGCAAGCCGATGTGCTCATGGAAACCTATCTGACCATTCCCGCCGGCGTGCTTATCGCGACCGGTCTTGTCAAGGCTATGCTGACCCCCGCCCTCATCAATATGGGCTGGCGTGGCGGTCACTTCTTCCCGGTTATCTTCTCGGGCGTAAGCCTGGGCTATGGCCTTGCCATCCTCACCGGCGCCGATCCGGTCTTTTGCGTCGCCGTCTGCACGGCATCGACGATGGGCGCCGTCATGCGCCAGCCTGTCATGGTTGTGGGCCTGCTGCTCATGTGCTTCCCGCTCAAGGGCATCGTCTGCATGATCATCGCCGCAGCCATCGCCGCCGGCATTCCGCTGCCCAAGCCGCTGCGCAAGTAGCATATTGCGCTTTGCGTTTGTTCAGAACTCGTTTTGAAGAAGCCGCGCGAGGCCATTTGTTTACGGCCTCGCGCGGCTAATGTTTAGAGCTTCCTCAGCACAATGGCGATGGTGTTGAGGTATTCGAGCGCACCGGCTTCAACGGCAGCGCGGTCGCCTGCTGCGTACTCGTTGTCGCAGGCGAGCCAGTCTTTCCATGCTTCGTCCGTGCAGAGCATAGGCTGCATCGAGACAATCTCGACGCCGGGGGTCGGCTCGATCATGGCGCGCCACCAGGCTATGTCGTGCATATAGTCGAGCTGCTCGGGTGTCCAGGATTTGAGCAGGCAAACGGGCAGGTTGTCGTGGCAGTCGCGAACCATGCCGGGGATGCTTAAGTAGAGCATCCCGCCTTGCTTTACGTAGGGGAGTAGGCGCTCACCCAGATAGTGTGGGTCACGGCCGTAGTAGTTGTACGAGTCGATACTTACGACCGCATCAAAATAGTCGTGCTCAAACGGCAGCCCCTGCGAGGCGTCTGCCTTAACAGGGTGAATCGTGTCGCGCGAGATACCGAGCGAATCGAAGAACGCACGGTTTTCGACGGGGTCGCTCCACAGATCGACGGCGTAGGTGTCAAACCCGTATACGCGGGCGAGTAGGGCGCTGGTGATACCGGTGCCCGATCCAAGGTCGCAGACGCGGACGCCGCAGGGGATATGCACATCGCGAAGCAGCTCTTCGCAGAGCTTGAGGGGATTAGGGCCCATAATCTTAGAGCGTACGAGTGTCGCGCCGAAGCTAGTTGCTTTTGGGAAGGATTGAGATTCCTGGGTTTGCATTGTTCTTTCCTATCAGGTGCAAAAATGGCAGATGACGGAGGCGGAACGGAGCAACAAACCACGGCCGTTGGACGGCCGTTTTCGTGGTTCTATGCGATTGACCGTTCCCTAAAGAACAATGACCAAAAAGACATCCCCTTGGATGATCGAGACTGAGCCGAGGCCCGTGACGTTTATATTGTAAAACGTCACGGGCGTGCCGGGATATGCCGTTTGTCACGGATTTGCGAGCGTCTAGATCTCGCTTGGCATCGGCGCTATTTCCAAATCGCGAGCGCGGCGGTGCCCAGGACGATGAAGGCGAGACCGATGGCGCTGCGCCGTGAGAGTTTTTCGTTGAATGCCAGGCGCGCAAATAGTACCGATACGACAATCGATAGTTTGTCGATCTGCACCACGACGCTCACCTGGCCTGTGGCGATGGCGTAGTAGCACAGCAGCCACGATGCGCCAGTCGCAATGCCCGATGCCGCGAGAAATACGAGTTCGTAGCGGTCTACGTGCACGGCTTGGTCCATCTTGCCTTTAGCTGCCACGATTGCCCATGCCATAACCAGTACCACACAGGTACGGATTGCCGTGGCCAGGTTGGACTCGACGCCTTCGATGCCAACCTTGGCAAGGATGGACGTGAGCGCCGCGAACACGGCGGCGCCGAGGGCGTAAGCGAGCCAGGTCCGGTCTTGCTGCCGCTCGGATCCGGCAAACTGCTTCTTCTCGATCATTAAAAACGTACCGAGGGTGATGACAGCGGTTCCCACGAGCTTAACCGCAAGGTTGCTCGTCTCGCCAAAAAGCACGATGGCGATCAGTGCAGCGAGTACGGTGCTCATCTTGTCGACCGGTACGACCTTATTGACGTCTCCGATGCCCAATGCCTTAAAGTAACAGATCCACGAAGCGCCGGTAGCGAGTCCCGAGAGGACGAGAAAGAGCCAAGATCTGGGCTCGATGCTGCCGATGGTTCCAATGGATCCAGAAATGCCCGCCATTGCCCAGGCGAAAACGAGCACCACGCAGGTGCGAATGGCCGTCGCGACATCGGAGTCGGTATGCTTGATGCCGCATTTGGCCAGGACTGATGTGACGCCGGCAAAGAAAGCCGACACAAATGCTGCTGCGACCCACGACACGGGTGAAATGCCTCCCCAAAGAACGACCGCGCCAGATTTACGGCGCTCGTCCGATGATACCGTCCCGCCATGAAGCTTTGATATCGCTGTGGTGAGATAGGGGCCATAGTTCGAGAGGGCATTTGGTTAAGGCTCGAATCGAAGGTGAATGGTTTTCCGCGAAGTGAACGAGTAAATCTGGACCCCTGGAACATGTACACTTTTTTCGAACAAAACTGCAGGATTCTTAGACAAAAACCGCAGGAATTGAGTCCTTAAAAATGTCGATGCTACAGGGCACTGTTTTTACTCGTTCACTTCTCGGAAAAGTATTCACCTTCGATATGCTGACGGTGTCTTTTTGGTTGCCAAGAACTAGACGGCCTGCTGTGAAGGGCGGTGGTGACGCTATGCCGCCTCGTTTCATTGAAAAAATAAGCGGGGTACCACCTAAGCTTTTTTAGCCGTCGATTACAGATCGCGTACTCGATAAACCTTGGTGCTGACAGCGCAGCTGATTACACATAGTGCGAGCGCCAGTACTGCAGTTCCTGCACACAGACAGCCAAGGACGGTGGGATCGGGATTCGCCCCGGCAATCGACATGAGCCAGTTACTGATGGGGTTGGAGGAGCTTAGCGTGGCCATGGCAAGGCATCCGAGCAGGGCAAACAGGCCAACGGATAGGCGCAGCGCCTCCATGTGTCCAAATCGAAAGAACAGCGGCTGCGCCAAGAATACCATCATGAGGGAGATAAGCATCGATGCTGCCGAGGCGATTGCGATTTCAAAGACCGTCTGTCCCGTCGAAGGAATGCCCGCGCTGTTGAAGAGCGGGATGGAGGCGATGCTCAAAAGCGTGGCGGCGCACGTCATGACGGCCGAGAAGACAACGATGCTCAGGTAGCGTGCGCAGATGATGTCTTTGCGCGAGAGGGGCAGCGTTGCCCAATAACGCTCCCATCCGTTTTGATTGTCGAAGCCTGCCAGCGAGCTCATGACCATGATGGGTGACATGGCGCTGAGCGCGCAGGCGCCGGCACTCATGCCGGAGTCGCCACCTGACGTGTTGGCGAGGGTCAGCACAACGAATATGAACAGGCCGACGCCCGCTATGCTCGGGACAAGCGTGCGAACGATGGCGAGCTCGGACATAAAGGCGCGTTTCATTTCGAAGCCCCTTTCAGCGTGAGGCGTAGATAATCGTCAATGGTTGCCCGATCGCAGGGAATCTCGGGGAAGGCCTCGAGCGTTTCGCGACGGTTGGGCACGAGCACGTCCACGCTATAAGCGTGGTGGGCGGCACGGGCGCCTTCGACGCAAGCCATAAGCTCGGCGGCCTGCGCTTGGGTACAGTGGGCGATGCCGGCGCGGTCGGTAATGTCCTCGCGCGGCAGGTCAAACACAATCGAGCCGTTATCGATGCAAATGATGCGGTCGGCAGCGCGATCGAGGTCGGACGTAATGTGACTCGAGAGCAGCACGCTGCGTTGGCCGTCGGCGACAAAGGCAAGCAGCTCATCAAGCAGCTCCTCGCGTGCCATGGGATCAAGACCCGCGGTGGCTTCGTCCAAAACGAGCAGCTTGGCCTTGTGACTGAGCGCACAGGCAAGCTGCAGCTTCATGCCCATGCCGCGGGAGAGGTCCTTGACCTTCGCCTTGGGATCCAAGCCAAATCGGTCGATGAGGCTGGCGAAGGTGTCGTGGCTCCAGGTGGGGTACGCCGGGCTTACGAGTGCCTCAACTTCGGTCACCTTGAGTGTGGAAGGGAAAGGACACGTGTCCAGCACGAGGCCGATACGGGTGCGCAAGCAGCGCTGCACTTCACCGGGTACGTCGGCGCCACAGCACTGCCCAAACAGGTGCACCTCGCCGGCATCGAGCTTTATAAGCCCGAGCGCGGCGCGAATGGTCGTTGTTTTGCCAGCACCGTTTGCGCCCACAAAGCCAACAATCTGGCCGGGCTCCACGGCAAGCGTGACATCGCGTAGTGAAAAGCGGTCGCTTACAGCGCGTGAGATGCCTTTGAGTTCAAGCAAGTTTTGCATGGTATAGCCTTTCTTGCAGATGGCTACTGCATGGTTTCGGGGGCTACCAGGTCGAGCATTTCGTGCAGTTTGTCGCGCGTGACGCCCAAGGCTTCGGCTTGGCTCGCCGCTTTCGCAAGCAGGTCTTCGATATGGCATAGCTGGTTTTCGCGCAAGAGCTCCTGATTGCCCTCGGCGACAAAACAGCCCTTGCCCTGCACGGTGCAGATAAACCCGAGTTGCTCTAGGTCGGCGTAGGCGCGCTTGGTGGTGATGACGCTCACACCCAGGTCGCTCGCGAGTGCACGGATGCTGGGGAGTTTGGCTCCCGCAGCGAGCGTGCCCGATAAGATCTGAGCTTTGACTTGCGAGGTTATCTGCTCGTAGATGGGCTTGTCGCTCGAATTGGATAGGATGATGTCCACAGCGGCTCCTTAGCTGTTGGGCTACACGTGTATATAACCGGTAAGCACAGTATATATACACTATGCACAGTTATGCAAGAGGTAAATAGGGATTGTCCGCTCGTTCATTCATCTCAATCTGTAACATCTGGAACCGATTTGGACGGCTACCTGTTACAGATTGAGATTTTGCTGGTGGGCCCACCTGGTTGTCTCAATCTGTAACAACTGGAGAAGTTTTTGGCTGCTAGATGTTACAGATCGAGATCTTTCTGGGACGCCCACCTGGTTGTCTCAATCTGTAACAACTGGAGAAGTTTTTGGCTGCTAGATGTTACAGATCGAGATCTTTCTGGGACGCCCACCTGTTTGTCTAAATCTGTAACAGGTAGAGGTTCAAAAACCGTCTAGATGTTACAGATCGAGACAAACTGCTGCGGAGTGCCGTCATCGACTGCTACACAGGCCCCAACTGATGAATTTGTCCTGATAGGCGCCCTAGAGCGGAATTTCGCGGCTACAATAGTGCGGTAATAGTCGATACTTGACGAGTTCAAGCCCCTGACCTGCGAAAACGGGTTGGGGGCTTTTCTTTTGGCAACCTCGGGGCAACCTATCTACCGCTATCGTGCGGATAACCCAGCGTTTTCAATGCCGCCGCTTTCAATGCCCCGTAGTCCACCAGAACAACGTAGGGGTGTTGGAAGGGGCGGTGTTGTAAACGCGGCTCGACTAGAAATATTTTAAGAAACTTGATTGACAGCTACTAACCGACTGTTATTATCTTGGTTGTAGAGATTAGTAGCTACTAATCAAGGCGCTCTTCTGGTGACCGTATACCACTAGAAGTATCATGATGAAAGGAATGGTTTCTATGCCCGCCTTACGTATCAAGAGCAAGCCCGACAATGTTACACGCCGATATTCATTCCGGCGTGAGGTGTCTTATACTGCACTCAGGGTTTTCTCCATTTCAATTGACGATAACAGTACCGCCGCCCCGAGCGTTGCCGATGCCGTGAAATATGCGCTAGGGTACGTCACCCCGATTGCCCACACTATCGACTGGGTGGCTCTTTCTAAGCTCTCGACCGAAGCCCTAGGGATACCTAACGGTTTGAGGTGTGGGTCGCGTTTCTACACCTCTGTGACCCTGCCCCGTAATGCCGATGAAGCGCTCGGCGCTCTCTGCGTAGTTGTCGGGGACGATTTTAAGCAACTCCGATGCCGCGCCCCTTACCGCAACCTTGTTTTGGCGCTGACCCTTCGCGCCGTAATCGCTGACGAACTCGGTATTTTGCCGCGCAAGATTGCTGGTGGGGACAAGCTGCCCGCCGATGCACCCGCAGCGTTCAACCCTTCCGAACTTCTTTCTGGTAGTGTGTGCTGCGTACCCTCCGAGACAGACCGTATCGTTAACCGTATGGCGCTCGATAATGAGGGTGGTTTTGACCCGTCCATCTTTGATGACCTGTATCCTAACGGCACCAATGCCGAGGATAGCGAGTGGTTTTAATGCAACCTGATGTAAACATAACGGTTGCGCGCCAATGGGGTTTCGCTGACACGGGGCGTGAGCGTTTGTCGGGTGACGAACCATTTCCAGCCGAATTCGATGAAGATATAGAAGCTGGCTGGGAGATGTTCGCCCTCTCTTTTCGCCGCTCGGAAGGAACGTTCCGCGGTTTACCGCCCGTCTTGGTCGGGCGAACTGTTCACTTCCTTCATAAGCCTAAGAAACGTAGGGGCGTGTTCGTTCGTGAGGGCGGGTGCGTTAGGCTTGCCTTTGTAGATGAACCGGGAGAACTGCTTGGCTCACCAGTGCGAGTGCTTCACCTTCGCCGATGGTTGCTCCTGCTGCCCTTGCTCCTTGCCGCCCTTCTCCTGTGTCTGTCCCTCTCGCTATGCTCGCCGTCTAGCTCGCCCGACTTCCTATCGGGCATGACGGGAACGGCTGGCGCTACGTCCAAGCCCGTTGTCTCGGTCGATTACGCCGCGTATGATGCCACGGTCGATAGCGTCTGGAAAGCCGATACCCTGACTCAAGATTTTCGTCTTTCGCTTCCTTCGACCTGCAAGTACGCCAAGGGCAAAACGGGCGGGAACCCCATTTTGAGTAGTCCAAGTATCTGGGTGGATATAGACGGGAATAACCAGTTTTCCGACAACGAATGTGTTTATAACGCCCCTGATAAAACGGGGTACGGTGCGTTTATTCGCCCTGGGTGTGAGGTTAATCGTATCAAGCTCACACAGTCCGTCCCAGCAGGCACCTACAGTGCCCGAACCGTCTGGAACTCCGTGTTGGAGCGTGACGGGAAAACGCCCGCTGGCTCGACCTCGTTTGATTTCAACCTGACCGTTGTGTAGGTGATACCGCTTTCGATCATTTTTCCGAAAGCGTGTCATAGAAAGGTTCTCGCGATAGGCGCGGGAACGAAACCCCTCCCGAAAGGAGACTGTCATGTTAAACCCCAAGACCGCCGTAAAGCTCATGCCCGCCCTTGCGCTCGCGGCTGCTATCGGCTCCCCGCTGTCTGCGTTCGCCGCACCCGCCGTCACCCTCGGCGCTGATAATGCTATCGAAAGCTCCGAGCAGGGTACCGCCGAAGCCACCGTTCCCGTCACCCTTACCGCTGACGGCTCGTGGACAGATAAGGGCGGCACCTCCCACGACATGGGCAAGTACGTTGTCACTGTACCTACCAGCATCAGCGTTTCGGGTATCGGCGCTGGTTCCAACTCCATCAGTGCAAAGTATCGCGTCAATGTCGCTGGAATCATCGGTAGCGGTAAGAAGGTTACGGCTCGTGCCCAGACCGACCGTCACCAAGCGCCCTATATGCTGAGCGTCACGCAGGGCAAGACCGAGTTCACTGCCAAGGACATTAGCAACGGCACGAACGATAGCGAGGGCGTGCTGCATATCAATGGCTCCGATTCCGAGGATACCCTCAGCACCGAGCAGGACGTTTGGTACTCCGATTCCGTCACTGGCAACGTCACCTATAACTTCGCTATCGCCTAGAAAGGGCTATTCATCATGGCTTACAAGCTCGACCTTAACGGTCACCATTTCTTCCTCGCTGGCAATTCCATCGCCTACGAATACGACCGCGCCACGAACCAGCGCACCGATACCATCAGCGGAACCCGCTTCGATGTGGTTGACCTCCAAAACGGCTATGAGCATTTGAACGTGCTGGTCGAGGGCGCTCCCGCGCTCCTGTTCGACCCCGATAATGACGAGATTCCCACGGGTACCGAGGTGGTCTTTACCAACCTCAACGCCCGCCCCTATGTCGGTCGTAACGGTCGTATCGCCGTCACCGCGTCCGCTGATGCCTGCCGACTGGCGAACCAGCCGCGCGGCAAGGAGTAACGACCCCCTGACCGCTGCCGATTCCAGCTACCGCCCTGCGTCCCAAAACGCCAATCCCGAGACGCGGGGCGGCTCTTTTTCTGACAACCGAACCGTTTACGATTAAGGAGCCGTTACTATGGCTTATTTTATCGAACTCGTTAAAGGAATAATCGCCAAAGCCCGTTTTAGCGCTGATTCGTGGCAGGACTTCCGCGACCGTCACCCCGCCATAGCCCGCGACCTCGGCGCTTTCGTCCTCGTTCTCCTGCTCGCCGCTGTCATTTGGGCGCTCTCGGCTGCTTCGGGCAACCCCAGCCCGTTCGGATACTAGGGGGTGCGCCATGCCCAGACCCCTCCGCGTGTTCTTCGTCTCGGTGGCGGCGCTGTACGCCCTCGTCCTAGGCTGGCTCGTTTTCGAGACTGCCCGTATCGCCGCCGCCGTCCCCCCAGCCCTGCCGCCTTTCGAGTGCTGCACCCCGTACCTTCGGGGTAGCGCCGCCGTCCCGCTCAACGCCAAGGAGTTCGATAGGTTCGACCTCCCAGACGGCTCGGCGCTCTCCCTGCGTCTGGTGCCGTCCGATGGTGTCGCTCCCGCCCTGCTCTTTGCCGTCCTGACCTCGCCCGATGCCGCCACGCTCACCGTCAACTCGGCTTCGCTCGGCTCCCGTTCCGTTCTGGGGTCGTTTGCGGGTCACGGTGCCGAGGTCGGCTATGACGGCTCTACCGCCGCCCTCTGGACTTGCTTCGAGGTGGTGCCGTCCCTGCGTGACGGCTCGCCGCTCTCCGTCTCCGTGACCGCCGTGAACTCTGACGGCTCCCGTTCCGTTTTCTCTCGTAAGGGGGTTCTCTCCCATGCTCTCTGATGCCCTCCGTTCCCTGCCCGCTTTCGATCATTTCCGAAAGCGTTTCGATGCCCGCGATACCGAGTTGCTTCGTAAGGGCGTTGACGTGTCCCTGACCTCGCCCGCGCCCTCGGGTTCGTTCAAGGCTGTTTTCGTTCTCTTCTCGGCTGGGCTGTCCTTCGTGTTCGGCTTCAACCTGCTCATGCTCTGCGAGCGCTCGCGTTTCACACTGCCGCTGCTGCTCCCCGCCGTGGCGCTTCTGGCGCTCTCGCTCTGGCTCGTTCTGTATGTCGCGCTGTTCGGCTCCCGCTTCGTGCCATGCGGCTCGACCGTCCGCAACCTCGAACGGTTCCTCTATGCGAATAAGCTCTACGTCTCGCATGAGGACACGTTGTCGAACGGCACCAAGCGCGAGCGTATAGATTCCTCGCTCCGTCTCCGCGTCCTCGTGAGCGGCAATATGCTGACCGTCCGAGCCTTTGACGATGGCAACGGCTATACCTCCAAGCTCTCCAAACTTGAGGACATGGGGCTTTGCTCCGTGATAGGTCGCCCGCTCGATTCCAAGTCGGCTGGCGTTGGCGCTACCGATTACGTTTTCCGTCTGCGCGATGATGTGCGCTTGCAGGCTGTTCCCCGCCTGCTCGCCGCCGAGCCTACGGGGGCGCTCGATTTCGTCCCGCTCACTGGCGAGCTGTCGTGGAACTTCGCCCACCTGCCCCATATGCTCATTGCTGGCGGCACTGGCGGCGGCAAGTCTACCTTCCTCTACTACCTCATAGCCGAGTTCATGCGGCTGGGCAACCCCAACGGCTTCGCGGGTGAGGTCTATATCTGCGACCCCAAGAACGCCGAGCTGGCTTCGCTCTCGCATGTCATAGGCTACGACCGCGTGGGTGTCTCGCCCGCCCAGATTGCCAAGGTCGTTCGCCTGTGCCGTGAGGAAATGGATAGGCGCTACGAGTATATGCAGGACCCCGAGCGTTTCCGTTTCGGTGCCAACGCCTTTACCTACGGGCTTAACCCCGTGTTCCTGATATTCGATGAGGTGGCGGCGTTCAAGGCTGCGGCTGACAAAAAGACCTTTACCGAGGTCTGGGACAACCTGACCCAGCTGGTGCTGAAAGCCCGCGCCGCCAACGTGTTCGTTATCCTCGCCATGCAGCAGCCCCGCGCCGATACCATATCGACCGACATACGCGACAACTTGGGCGCTCGCGTGTCCCTGGGTTCGCTCTCGGACGAGGGCTACCGTATGACCTTCGGCGGCTCTTTCGACTTCCTGCCCATCGAGGAACGCGGCACGGGCTATATCATGCTTGACGGCTGGGACGCTCCAAGACCTTTTAAAGCCCCGTTCGCGGACTACTCGAAGGTCGACTACCCTAAAGAGCTTAAACGGCTTTATATCGCCGCTCAGCGCCGTAACGGGGTATCTGCGGACAACGCCGAGAAGGAAGAAAGCGCCGAAAGTGCGACGGATTAGGAAGTAAAGCCCCTGCCGCTGGACGAACGCTCGGGGCGGAAAAGGGGGCGGCGGGCGCGGAGCGCCCAGCCGAGCGGAGCGACCCCCCGCCCCGAGCGGGCGCACGGCGGCTTACTTTACTTGATATATATGTCAACATCTGTCCGCGGAAGTTCGCCCGTTTTGGGCGGTTCCCGCTGGTTGGAACCAGTTTTTTCGCGGATGTGCGGAAGGTGGTATATACCAGTTGGCGCTCGAATGGGTCAAGACCATCGAGACGCCCACAACGATTGAGGTTTGGGAGTATTCGGCTCCCGCTGGGCGCATGAACCCAGAAGCCCGCCGCGATGATGATTCAGAAGATGAAAGCGAACGTGGGCGAAAGCCCGATGCAGCCGCCTACTACGATGCCGCGAAACGGCGGCAAAGGCACTACAGGGGCGTTCGTTGGGAAATCGCCCGCCTTATCGACTGCAATTTCGATGATTCGACCAAGTTTCTAACGCTCACGTTCGCCGATAACGTAACCGATATTAAATATTGCAACCGTGAGTTTCGCAAGTTTATCAAGCGCCTTAACCGCCGAGTGTATGGAACGGATAAGACGAAAGTGCGCTATCTGGCTGTTTGGGAAGCCCAGAAGCGCGGGGCTATCCATTACCACGTTGTCCTGTTCGGTATGCCGTATATCAGGCTCTCCGAGCTGCGCGAGGTGTGGGGTCACGGCTTCGTCAAGATTAATCGCGTTGACGTTGACCAACGCTACAACGTTGGTCGCTATATCTCCAAGTATTTCAGCAAGGACGTTGACGAGGGTTCCTACAAGCTGAAGAAGTTCTTTCGCTCACAGAACCTTATTCAGCCCGTGGAAGAGCGTTTCACCACGCTCGAACCTCTTTCGTTCGAGGGCTATACGGTGGCTTTCACGAAGGAATACGACCAATTGATACCTGGCCTTTACGGTGAGGGCGGTGGATACGCCCCGCGAAAGGTTCGGTACACGAAGATAGGGAAGGACTGGTAGCTTATGACTGGCTGTCCGATGGTCGATAAGACCGATTTAATCGCGTTGGGCTTCACGCCCTCCAAATCTGCCGACATAATCCGAGCCGCCAAGCGGCTCATGGTGTCGCGCGGCTTCGGGTTCTACGGCTCCCGCAAGGTCGGGCGCGTCCCCGCGTCCGCTGTTGCCGAGATAATCGGCGTTGACCCTGTGGGGGCGAACGATGCCCAAGGTGAGTAGGTGATGCCGCTTTCTCTACGTCCTCGTCTTCGGCTGGGCAGTCCTCCCAGCCCGAGCGACCCGCCATTGTAAACGCGGCTCGACTAGAAATATTTTAAGAAACTTGATTGACAGCTGCTAACCAACCGTTATTATTTTGGTTGTAGAGATTAGTAGCTACTAATCAAGGCAATCTTCTGGTGACCGTAAACCACTAGAAGCATCATCATGGAAGGAAACGAAATGTCTGCAACAGAAACGCCTTGGTCTGGTCACTTAACCCCTCGTCATTGGCCTGTGCCTGAGGGGGTCAAACCCTTCCAGCAAGGCCAGCTCAAGAGCAGCGGCATCGAGGTAGATTGTTACCAGTATGGCGGGGTTCTTGTAGCCGTTGCCCATGCCGACCTCCTGCGGTTAGAGTTCCTGAGCGTCAAGCTTGGCGAAGATGAGCTTGAGACTAATCTGCTCGGCTTCGGCGCTACGGCAGGCTACACATGGACTTCGCTGTACCTCGAGCCCGACCTGTACAAAGGCCGTAGTCCCGAAGAACTTACTTTCGAGTTCCTCGCTATCGAGGACGATGACGAGGACGATGACGAGTAGCACGTAGCTCCTAGCCCCTGACCTGCGAATAAGGGTCGGGGGCTTTTGCTTTTAGCAACAGATAGGGAAGGATTGGTAGCTTATGTTTAGCTGCCCGATGGTCGATAAGACCGATATTATCGGCGTTGACTCCGTGGGGGTGCGCCATGCCCAAGGTAAGTAACGTATACCGCGACAAACGCAACGGCTCGTGGTATTTCGTGGCAAACCTCGGTACCGATGCCGAGGGTAAGCGCGTGCGCCACTGGGGGCGCGGCTACAAGACCCAGAAGGACGCGAAAGCCGCCTACGATGCGTATATGGCTGACTTCTCCAAGACCGCCGTTCGCGGCAACTCGACAATGAGTTTCGGCGAGTTCAACCGTACCTATTTCGTCCCCGAGTTCAGGGCGAGGGTTCGCGAAAGCACGTTTCGGGAGCGCATGTGTATGGCGGGAAAGCATTTCGCGCGGTGGGATCGGTGTCGGCTGCGCGACATTGACGCGCCCGCGCTCAAGCGGTGGCAGAACGAGCTTGTGTCGGGGTACTCTCCCGCCTACGCGCGTCTGGTTTTCTGCCATTTCGCTATGGTTCTCGACCTCGCCGTGAAGCTCGGACTGTTGCAGCGCAACCCCGCCCGAACCGTGGGCAACATCCCGAAGCCCCGCAGGGAAGTCGATTTCTGGACGAAAGACGAGTTCGACCGCGTTATGGCGACCTTCGATACTTCCGACTATTACGGGCTTTTCGGCTTCATGTGCGTGTATCTGCTCTATATGACGGGTCTGAGGGTCGGTGAAGCCCAAGCCCTCAAATGGTCTGCTGTCGACTTCGGCGCGCGCACGCTGTCCGTTGGGTATTCCATGAGCTACCGTAATGCGCATGAGTGGAAACTAACCCCGCCAAAAACGAAAGCTGGCAAGCGCGTTATCGCGCTCGACTCCGTCACGGTCGGGTGGTTGGAGCGCTGGCACGATGTGCAGGCGGCGAACATATCGAGCGAGTTTGTTTTGAGCTGGTGCGGCAACCCGCTGAACAAGCATACTGTCAAGCATATTATCGAGCGCCACGCCTGCGCCGCTGGCGTTCACCGTATCCGCGTCCACGCGCTGCGCCACTCGCACGCGGCGTACCTGATTAGTCTAGGTGTCAACGCCTTGGCTATTCGCGATAGACTGGGTCATGAAAAGGTTGAGACTACTTTGGGAACCTATGGGCACCTGTACGCGACCGCGAACAGGGATGTTGCTGATGCCCTTGATGCTACCTGCGAGTGCGGCTCGGCTGTCGAGCACGGGCAACCTTTTTGCAACCCTTCCAAGGTTTCCGACCCGAATTGAACAAGCTGAAACGAGCCGAAAGGCGGTTAAACCCGCAGGTTGCGGGCTACCCGATTAGGCTTCATAATAGTGCGGTTACAACGACGTAATGCACTCAATGCAAGAAAGGATCCGCATGGCAAGCCTGTCGGATGAAATTTCGTCGCGCCGCACATTCGCGATCATCAGCCACCCGGATGCCGGTAAGACCACGCTTACCGAGAAGCTGCTGCTCTATACCGGCAGCATCCAGACCGCCGGCTCGGTCAAGGGCAAGAGCTCGGCCAAGCATGCCGTCTCGGACTGGATGGACATCGAGAAGGAGCGCGGCATTTCCGTCACCTCCTCGGTGCTGCAGTTCACTTACAACGGCGCCTGCGTCAACATCCTCGATACCCCCGGTCACCAGGACTTTTCGGAGGATACCTACCGTACCCTTATGGCCGCTGACGCCGCAGTCATGGTCATCGACGGCGCCAAGGGCGTCGAGGCCCAGACCAAGAAGCTCTTTAAGGTCTGTACGCTGCGCCACATTCCCATCTTCACCTTTGTGAACAAGCTCGACCACGAGGCTCGCGATCCGTTTGAGCTCATGGAAGAGATCGAGAATGTCCTGGGCATCAATACGTATCCCATGAACTGGCCGATCGGCAGCGGCCGCAATTTCCGCGGCGTGTTCGATCGTCAGACCCGTCGCGTCATTGCCTTTGAGGGCGACGGTCACGCCAACGCCACCAAGAAGGTCGCCGAGGTCGAGGCCGAGCTGGGCGATTCTTCCATGGATGAGCTCATCGGCGAGGAGAACCATAAGAACCTGATGGACGACATCGAGTTGCTCGATGGTGCCGGCGACGAGCTCGACTTGGATGCCGTGGCCTGCGGCAAGCTGAGCCCGGCGTTCTTTGGCTCGGCGCTTACCAACTTTGGCGTGGAACCCTTCCTTAAGGAGTTCCTGCGTCTGGCCCCGACACCGCGTGCCTATACCGATACGCTTACCAGTGAACCGGTCGATCCCTGCCGCGACGACTTTAGCGGCTTTGTGTTTAAGATCCAGGCCAACATGGACAAGAACCACCGCGACCGCATCGCCTTTGTGCGCATTTGCTCGGGTAAGTTCGAGCGCGGCATGGATGCCTTCCACGTGCAGGGCAACCGCAAGCTCAAGCTTGCCACGGGCACGTCGATGATGGCCGACGACCGCGCCATCGTGGACGAGGCGTACGCGGGCGATATCGTGGGCCTGTTCGACCCGGGTATCTTTAGCGTCGGCGACACCGTGTGCTCCGGCAAGCGCCATGTGCAGTATCCACAGATTCCGACGTTTGCCCCCGAGATGTTCGCTCGCATTACGCAGGTCGACACGCTCAAGCGCAAGCAGTTCGTCAAGGGCATGGAGGAGCTTGCCCAGGAGGGCGCCATCCAGATCTTCCGCGAGCTGGGTGCCGGCATGGAGAGCGTCATCGTGGGCGTGGTCGGCGTGCTACAGTTTGAGGTACTCGAGCGCCGCCTCAAGGCCGAATATCGTGTTGAGGTTCGTCGCCAGCCGTTGCCCTATACGGACATTCGCTGGATCCAGAACGACCCCGACACCATCGATATCCCAGGCCTTTCGCTCACGCGCGACACGCTGCGCGTCGAGGACATGCGCGGTGGCAAGCTGTTGCTGTTTACGAGCCCGTGGAACGTGGATTGGGCAACCGACCACAACCCCGACCTTATCCTGTCGGAGTTTGGCAACGTAGTCTTTTAACGCATCGGCGCGGTGGCCCTGCGGGGCTGCCGCGCTGCCTGCTTGCCTGATGCCGCATGAGCGGCTATCATGCCCACCGTCGCCTCAAGACCGGGGCGTCCGAGCAGTTCGGGTCCGATATCCTGCTCGTTAAACCTAAAACCAAAGGAGTACATAATGATCAAGAAGGTCATGGAGGACTACAAGGTCCTGTTGCGGAGCATTCCCGCGGCAACGGTTTCGCTGTTTTTCGTGAGCGTTATCATGATGAACCTGCTGGCCAACAAAGAGCTCATCAGCCTGCCGTATCTGGCACTCGATTGCGGTTTTGTGGTGAGCTGGGTCTCGTTTTTGTGCCAGGACATGATCTGCAAGCGCTTTGGCGCCAAGGCATCCATCAAAATCTCTATCCTCGCACTGGCGGTCAACCTTGCCGTGAGCCTGTGCTTTTGGGCGTGCTCGCTCACACCCGGTATGTGGGGCGCCTACTACGACACGGGCATGATCGAGGTCAACACCGCCCTTAACGCCACCATCGGCGGCACCTGGTACGTGGTGCTGGGCTCTTCGCTGGCAATGTTCGTTTCTGCCGTGGTTAACTCCACGCTCAACCAGTCGCTCGGCCGTATGCTCAAAAAGAATAACTTTGCGAGCTTCGCCTTCCGCTCCTATGTGTCCACGGGTGTTGGCCAGTTTATCGACAACCTGGTCTTTGCCATTGTGGTGAGCCACACGTTCTTTGGTTGGACCTGGGTGCAGGTCCTTATGTGCTCGCTGACCGGCGCTGTCGCCGAGCTGCTGTGCGAGGTCTTCCTGAGCCCCGTGGGCTACAAGGTCGTGCGCGGCTGGGAGCGTGAGAATGTGGGCGCCGAGTACCTCAAGCGCCACGCAACCGCCTAAGGAGCAAGTATGCGGGTTTTGATTACGGGCGCTTCGGGCGGTATCGGAGCCGCGTGCGTGCGGCGCTTTTTGGACGAGGGCCACGAGGTCGTGGGCTTTGATCTGCTGCCGGCGGTGATCGAACACGAGCGCTACCGCCATCTGATTGTTGATGTCCGCGAGCCGGGCTCGTTTCCAGGCGACCTTGAACCCCAAGTGATCGTGAACGTTGCGGGTACGCAGGATTCGGTCGACGATATCGCCGCCAACCTGTGTGGCACCATCAACGTGACCGAGCGCTACGCCTTTGTGGGGGAGGGGCTTGCTGCCAAGCCGGCGTCGGCTATCAAATCCGTGGTCAATGTGGGGTCGGCGAGCGGGCATACGGGATCGGAGTTTCCCGCCTATGCTGCCAGCAAGGGCGGCGTTATCGCCTACACCAAGAACCTTGCAAACCGCCTGGCACCGCAGGCCATCGCCAACAGTGTGGACCCGGGTGGCGTTATCACGCCGCTCAACCGTTGCGTGATGGAAGACGAACACCTGTGGAACCAGATTATGGAGCTTACGCCGCTTAAACGCTGGGCAACCGCCCAAGAGATCGCCGAGTGGATCTACTTTGTGGGCGTGACCAACCGGTTTATGACCGGGCAGAGCTTGCTCATTGATGGTGGCGAGGCCGGCCGCACACAATTTATTTGGCCCGAATAGGAAACGCGCCCGATGGAAAGCCGTCGGGCGCGTTTTTGATGTATCGATTTTTAGCCGAGACAAGTCCAGTTGACGGGGGTCGAGCCGTGCTGTTCGAGTAGCCGATTGGCTGCCGAGAAGGGTCGCGACCCCATAAAAGCGGGGAGTTCTGCCGTGGCACGGTTGGCCGAAAGCGGCGAGGGGTGCGTGGAGGCAAGGCAGAACTTGCCGGTTGTTTTGCCCGCGTCGATTGCGGCGAGCTTGCCCTCAACCATCTGCTGGGCAAAGCGGCCCCATGCCAAAAAGACTACCGGTTGGGGTAGCTGGCAGCAGCGTTCGATAACGTAGTCGGTGAGCGTACTCCAGCCCAGCTTGGCGTGTGAGTTCGCGGCATGCTCGCGCACGGTAAGCGTAGTGTTGAGGAGCAGGACGCCCTGTTGTGCCCATGGCGTCAGATCTCCCGTGGCGGGAATGGGACAACTCAGATCGGCTTTGAGTTCCTTATAGATGTTGCGCAGGCTTGGCGGCAACTTGGTTTGCATCGCGGGGACCGAGAACGATAACCCCATGGCCTGGTTGGGCCCGTGATAGGGATCTTGGCCCAAGATGACAACTTTGACCTGGTCGGCCGGCGTGTAGGCGAGGGCATTGAGGATGTCGTCTTGTGCCGGGTAGATGGTCTGCTCGGCACGCAAAAGGGCGATGCGCTCGAGCAGCTGGTTCGTAGTGTCACGTACCGGCTGCGGCGCATCGCCCAACCAAGTTGCTATGTTGCGGTCACGAGTTGCGGTGTCCATGGAGCTCCTTTATGGCAAATGCTATGTTGGCATCTATTGTAAAGGCGCACCGGTTGCCTTTATGCCGCGGCTGTATGAGGGGCGAGTCCACCGCCGACTACACCATCATGGCGATGGCGGAGGAGGGTCTAGGCGTGAGTATGCTCTACCGTCGTACTGTGGAGGGCATGCGGGCCGATATTCGCGTACGTCCCATCGTGCACGCCCCCTCACGCGACGTAGTGGCGGCCTGGCGCAGCTGGGACACCATGCCTATCGCCACGAGGCGCTTTATCGACTATATGAGCTCGCATATTGTCAATTAATGACTGGCGTGGCGTTGAGTGCGGTGTTTAGCAGGCTGTCGCTTTGGCTTGGGTAGCGCGATGGGTGCGTGCCGGGTGGCAGAGTAGTACCGCCACGACCATAAAGAACGCCGTGGTGCCCAGGCTGATGGGGTAGACCATCATGATGTTCGCAAAGGTGCGGAAGTGCGGGAACACGCAGAATACCCAATAGAAGCGGATGCCGCAGACGCAGATCATGGTGATAAGGGCGGGCATGAGCGAGATGCCAAAGCCGCGCAGGTAGCCGGACATGTTCTCGTAGAGCATGATAAAGGCGTATGCAGGGAAGATAGAGCACACGCGGATATAGCCGATTGAGACGATGTTGGGATCGCTGTTGAACAACGACAGGATCTCGCGCCCCAGGCCGACAATAACAATAATCGTGGTGAGCGCGACGACACCGCCTTCGACCAGGCAGACCTTAAGGGTCTTGGTGCAGCGGTCGATCTGACGGGCACCGTGGTTTTGTCCCACAAAGGTGGTGCAAGCCTGGCTAAAGCTGTTGAGCAGGTTGTAGCACACGCACTCCAGGCTCATGGCGGCGCTCGAGGCCGCCATGACCTCGGTGCCCAGGCTGTTGATGGCGGACTGGATGATGATGTTGGCGACGGCAAAGACGGCGCTTTGGATGCCGGCGGGCAGGCCGATCTTGACGATGCGCTTGAGGGCGACGGGGTCGATAGCAAGGTCGCGCGGGGTGACGCGGACGACGGAGTCGGTCTTGAGCAGGCGGATAAAGAGTGTAGCGGCGCTGACGGTGTAGGCGATGGCGGTGGCGATGGCGACACCCGCGACGCCCCAGTGGAGTACGGGGACAAAGATGAGGTCCAGGCCAATGTTGAGGACGGTGGACACGGCAAGCGCTTGCAGCGGCATGCGGGTGATGCCGACGGAGCGGAAGATCGCGGCCTCAAAGTTGTAGAGCAAGATTGAGGGCATGCTGAGCAAAAAGACGCGTAGATAGAGCGAAGCGAGCGGCATGGTCTCGGCGGGAACGTTGAGCGCGGCGAGCATGGGCTCGGCAAAGATCTCGCCCAGAGCGATGACGACAAAGCCCACGAGCGCCATTAAAATCGAGGTATGGACGGCGCGTTTGACCATATTCTGATCGTTGCGGCCGATAGCGTTGGCGATGACCACGTTGGAGCCAAGCGACATGCCAATAAACAGGTTGAGCATAAGGCTGGTAAGCGGAACATTGGAGCCGACTGCCGCCATGGCGAGGGTTCCCTGGTCGCCCGAGAAGTTACCGATAATGACCGTGGCGATGAGGTTTGACAGCTGCTCCAAGATGCTCGTGGCGGCCACGGGCAAGGCGAACAGGGGGATATTGCGCCACAGTGAGCCGGTGGTCATGTCGATGTGCTTAGATGCGGTATCAGCCATACGCTCTCAATCTCTAACGTGCTATTTCGTGCTTATTTGCGCAGACGATGATACTCCTAATCACCTAGTCATTGGGGGCGTTCTTAAACGACTAGTCATTCAAGAACGTCCCCAATGACTAGGTGGGGAAGGCGTGCGACAATGGTATACGTTGTGTTGTTCGCGCTAAGGAGTTGCCATGTTGTTGTGTCCCGTTTGCCATGAGCCGTTGGTGGACGACGAGCGCGGTGCTGCATGCGCGGGCGGACATCGGTTTGACCGTGCGCGCGAGGGTTATCTATATCTGCTACGTTCGTCCAAGAGCGGCGACTCCATGGGCGATCCCAAGTCGCAGGCACGCAGCCGTCGTGACTTTTTGAACCGTGGCTACTATGCGCCGCTGCGCGATGCAATGGTCGAGCTGGTGCGCAAACGGGTTTCTGGGCGTGCTGCGTCTACAGGCGGCCCCATGACGCTGCTCGATATTTGCTGCGGTGAGGGTTACTACACCAGCGCCATGGGCGCGGTGCCGGGCGTGGACGCTTATGGCTTTGACCTGGGCAAAGAAATGGTACGCCTGGCCGCCAAGCGCGGCGATGCGACCTATTTTGTGGCCAACATGAAAGACATCCCAGTGGCCGATGGCGCCTTCGATATGGTGACCGAGCTCTTTGCTCCCTTTAACGAGCGCGAGTTTGCCCGCGTGTTGGCGCCGGAGGGTTCGCTCTACACCGTGGTGCCGGGTGCCCGTCATCTCTTTGGGCTCAAGGAGGTGCTCTACGACACGCCGTACCTCAACGACGAAAAGCTTCCGAAGACGATGGAGCTTAAACTGGTCGGCACACAGCGGGTGTCCGCGAATATTACGCTCCAGACCCAGGCCGACATCGAGGCGGTGTTCCAGATGACGCCGTACTACTACCGCACACGCCCTACCGACAAAGAGCGCCTGGCAAACCTGGACACCCTTAAAACCGACATCGACTTCATCATTGCCGAGTACCACCACAGCTAACCAACCTGCCAAAAAGGGACAGGTTTATTTTGGCAGGTTTTATCTGGGCAAATGTAAAGGGCCGACCGCGTTACTGCGCGATCGGCCCATGTTAGTTGCTTGGCTGCGGGGGTTATGAGAAGCGAGTGCCTACAGGCGGTCCTTGTTCTCGGCCTTAACGGCGTGCGCCTGCTGAACAAAGAACAGGTCGTAGACCACGATGACAAAGGCACCGATATTGACGGCGCTGCCGCCGAGTGCGGGAAGCGTGAGCACGGCCTGCGCAATCGTGGCGATTGCGGCAACGATGCCGAGCTTAAACGCGCTATCCACCTGCGAGGGCTTGTTGGCGCCCTTGATGCCCGCAACACCTGCGGAAAGATCGACAATGCCCTTGACGACAAGCACGACCGCGGCGAGCATGGCGTTCGACCCGTACGTGGAATCGAGGCTGCCCCTGGCGATACCGATACCGGCGATGACGAGGTTGGCGATGCCCAAAACAAAGTAGATGAGGGCAAGGATTTTGAGAGTCTTGCGAGCGGAGCTCATGGCTGGTCCTTTCGATACGAGTACGCCGATCTGGCGTAGCCCATGTGTTGCACATATGGTGAAGCACATTGTAGTTCAACGCAGCGATGCGTGCGCCTGAAAGCGCTTTGAGCCCGCGCAGCCCAATTCGACCTTTCAAAAAGGAAAGCTGGACGTAAGCCAAATCGATGGCAGCTCATGTGCGGCACTGCGATGATGAGACCGTAACAAGGAGCTGTTCTTAAGGAGGAGCCATGATGTACGGAGCAGGGCGAGTGCATGAGCCGCGGTCGTTGGGAAGGCGCATGGGCGATTCTGTGATCGCTGCCGTGTGCACGGGATTGATGGCGGTGCTTTGCATTGGGATGCTGTGGGCCATGTCGCATGTGGGACAATAGCGGACGGTTGGGTGCTGGCATAAACGGCGCTCACGTATTCATTTTGCTTGTTAAGGAGTACCCATGGGCGTCGTCGATCCCTTTTCTGTTGCTCGGGCCGCGGGGCTTGAGCTGACCGGGAAGTCCGCGGGCCTCACGCTCATCGACGGCACGATGGAGTTGCGTGCCGATTTTGTCCGCATGCTGCCACGGCTCAAACAGGGTCGTCTGCAGCAAGAGCTGTTGGTAAAGGCTGCGCGCGCAAAAGGCGTCGAGTGCCCATGGGCGATTGATGCCACGGCAGGCTTTGGCGAGGATTCGCTGCTGCTGGCGGCTGCGGGCTTTACCGTCGATCTGTATGAGCAGGATTGCGTGATCGCGGCGCTCCTCAAGGATGCCTTGGATCGCGCGGCAGATAATCCGGCGCTTGCGACTGCCGTGGCACGCATGCGCTTACATGCGGGCGAGGACAGCATTGCCGGCCTTCACCATATAACTGAGTTGATCGGGCAGGGCGAGCTCACCGCTCCCGACGTGGTGTATCTGGACCCCATGTTTCCCGAGCGCACAAAGAGCGCGGCGGTTAAAAAGAAGTTCCAACTCTTGCATCATCTGGAACAGCCGTGTGCCGATGAGGAGACGCTGGTCGAAGCTGCGCTTGCGGTGCGCCCGCGCAAGGTCGTTATCAAGCGGCCGGTGAAGGGGCCGCTGCTTGCTGGCGTTAAGCCGAGCTATCAACTTGCGGGCAAGGCCGTTCGTTACGATGTTCTGGTGCCGCCGCGCCCGTAGCTTGCGGGCGATGGTTGGCGCTCCGTCAGTGCCGTGCCGATGCGGGGCCTATTTCCAAGGGTGCGACGTCAGGTGCCAGCCGCCGCAGTATTCGCATTTGTAGCAGGCCAAACCACGCCGCCCGCGGTTTTCGCAGTCGGCCATAACGGCCTCGGCCTCGGCGCGTGTGCCGTAACGGTTTTTGCGCTCGCACGACTTGTAGCGCCAGGCTTCATCGCGCTCGGCGTTCAGGGCGTCGCGGCGCTCGTCCTCGCGCGCAAACAGGTCGCTCATAGCGCCACCGGTGGCAGCGCCCAAAAACTCGCTTTTGGCCTTTGACCAGGCGGCTCGCTTTTTGCTTCCCATCTGCTTCTCGCCCCTCTTCAAACGCTGGTATCATTGCTCAATCAAAGTGATACCAATAAACGTGAGGTCGCCGCGTGATGATCAGAAAAACCCTCGATACCGACATTCCCGCCGTCATGGCTATCTATGACGCGGCCCGTGCCTTTATGCGCGCGCATGGCAACGCCACGCAGTGGCCCGAGGGCACGCCTTCTGCCGAGCAGCTGGCTGCCGATATCGCCGCCGGTGGTAGCTATGTGTTCGAAGTCGACGGCCGCGTGGTGGCGACGTTTGCCTTTTTACCGGGCCCGGACGAGTGCTATGACGTAATTGAGGACGGGCAATGGCGTAGCGACACTCCGTACGCCGTGCTGCACCGTGTGGCGTCCGACGGCACCGTGCACGGTATCGCGGCTGCGATGTTCGCCTTTGCCAAAGAGCGTGCCGACCATCTGCGTATCGATACGCATCGGGACAACCTGCCCATGCAGGGCGCGAGTATTAAAGCGGGGTTTGAGCGTGCCGGCGTCGTGTGTGTGTCGGACGGCACGCCGCGTGTTGCGTTTGACTGGCTGCGCGAGGCATAAGAGCGGGGGCGCGTATCTACGCTCCAAGTAAGCGAAAATGGCCCCGGGTGGGGCCATTTTTAATCGCTGCGCTGTTTTGTAAGGTGGTAGATGCCGCTCGCTGTCGGCTCTAAGGCACCTACGCTCGGGGCAGCTCGCTTCCGCAGTGGCAACACTTGGTCGCGCCTTCGTGCACCTCTTCCAGGCAATACGGACAGACGGGCGCCGGTGCGGCTTCCTCGGCGGTGGCACCGGCGAGCCTGTCGCCGATTTCCTGCGCCTTGTTGAATGCCTTGACGATGGCAAAGACGATTGCCGCCACAATCAAAAAATTGATGCACGAGCCGATAAAGGCGCCAAAGTCGATATTAGTGCCCGGCACCACCAGCCCCGAGATCTCGGTAGCGCTACCGCCGGCAATCACGGAGATAAGTGGGTTGATGATGTTATCGGTAAGTGAGGTCACGATGGCGGTGAATGCGCCGCCGATAATCACGCCGACGGCCATGTCCATCACGTTGCCGCGATTGATGAATTCCTTGAACTCGTTGAGCAATGTCTTCATGGTGACTCCTCGCTGTTGTGGGGTTCGCGTTGTTGCCGCCCCGGATGAGCCCGGGCAGGCAAAAAGGGGAGGTGCCGGCTTTCGCAAGGCGCGAACCTACGAAAATCGCCGCACGGCAACGCGGGGCGATGAGCTCTGTCGGGGGATAGGGCCCGCTTCGCCCGCCGGCCCGTAAATTGTATCATCCAGTGTGGAACGAGAGCGCCCGTTTCCGCGTGCGACGGGCTTGCAATAAGAGGAGAGCCATGTCGAAGCAAGCGGTCGTTGGAATCTTGGCGCATGTCGATGCTGGCAAGACCACGCTGGCCGAGGCCATGCTGTTCAATGCGGGTCGCATTCGTAAGCGCGGCCGCGTGGACGATGGCGATTCGCATCTGGACACTAACGCGATCGAGCGCGAGCGCGGCATTACGATTTTCTCGTCGCAGGCCGTGCTCGACCGCGGTGATACCCGCGTCATGCTCGTGGATGCACCGGGGCATGTCGATTTTTCTGCCGAGGCGGAGCGCACGCTGCGCGCACTCGACTACGCGATTTTAGTTGTGGGCGCCAACGACGGCGTGCAGGGGCACACCGAAACCCTGTGGCGCCTGCTTGCACGCTATGACATTCCGACGTTCATCTATATCAACAAAATCGATTTGGAGAATCCCGGCCGCGATGTTTTGCTGGCACAACTTGGGCGGCGTCTTTCCGAAGGCTGCCTGGATGCCAACGAACTGCTGGAGGGCGGCGCCGTTCAGGAGGACGCTGCTGCGTTGGACGAGGCGGCGCTCGAGGAGTTTCTTGAGGCAGGTGAGCTTTCCGTCGCAACGCTGTCGCGCATGGTTGCCGAGCGCAAGCTCTTTCCCTGCTTTGCCGGCTCGGCGCTCAAGGACCAGGGCGTGAGCGAGCTGCTGGATGGCATATGCGCGCTGATGCGCGAACAGATATGGATTCCGGAGTTTGCCGCGCGCGTCTATCGTGTCAGCCGCGGGGATCGCGGCGAGCGCTTGGCATGGGTTAAAGTGACCGGCGGCACGCTGTGTGCAAAACAGATGATCAGCGGGCGTTCCGGTGCCGAGGCATGGGAGCAGAAGGTAGATCAGGTGCGCATCTATAACGGCGAAAAGTATGAGCTTGCCCAAGAAGTTGCTGCTGGCGGTATTTGTGCCGTGACGGGTCTTGCGCACGTTCGCCCAGGGGACGCCTTGGGTGCGGAGCCCGTGTGTGATGCGCCCGTCATCGCTCCGGTCCTCACCTATACGGTGCTTCCGGGCGAACACGATGTCCATGCGGTGTTTAAAGCGCTGACTGAGTTGGCGGACGAAGACCCCATGCTCGGCGTAAGCTGGAATACTCATCTGGAGCAGATTCACCTGCAGCTGATGGGCGCCGTGCAACTCGAGGTCGTGCAGCGGGTGTTGGCCGATCGCTTTGGCCTTTCGATTTCGTTTGAGGCCGGCGGCATTCTCTATAAGGAGACCATTTCGCAGCCGGTCGAGGGCGTGGGCCACTTTGAGCCACTGCGCCACTATGCCGAGGTGCATCTGAGCCTGGAGCCGTTGCCAGCGGGTTCGGGCGTGCAGTTTGGCACCGTGACCTCGACCGACGAGCTCGATCTTAACTGGCAACGCCTGGCGCTCACAAACGCCATGGAGCGAGATCACCTGGGCGTGCTGACCGGCTCGCCCATCACCGATGTGCGCATTACGCTCACGGGCGGCCGCGCGCATGCCAAACACACCGAGGGCGGCGACTTTCGCCAGGCCACGTACCGCGCGATTCGCCAGGGGCTCATGCAGGCGCGTGAGGCCGGCGCGGCGGTGCTGTTGGAGCCGTGGTATCGCTTTGAGCTCGAGGTGCCGGGGGAGTGTGTGGGCAGGGCGTTGTCAGACGCCACGCGTATGGGAGCCGACTACGAGCCGCCGACGATGGCGGGCGAACGGGCAAAGCTTGTGGGTCGCGTGCCGGCATCCGAGGTGCAGGATTATGCGCTGGAGGTGGCCGCCTACACGAGCGGTCGCGGGCATCTGTACCTGGAGTTTGCCGGTTATGCGGCATGCCATGATGCCGAGCGCGTCATCGAGACTGTCGCCTATGAGCCCGAGGCCGATCTACCCAACACGCCCGACTCGGTCTTTTGCTCTCACGGCGCCGGCTACACGGTCAAGTGGTACGACGTCCCCGAGGCAGCCCACGTAAAGGTCGATCCCGCCACCTTCCGCCCCTGGCGAGCGGCGGACGTCGAGTTTTTCGGCCATAGGTGATAGAGGGTGAGTCTCTTTGTCGCATCCTGTTGGTATAACTCGGTATAAGTTGGTATAACTGTTACCGGGGTTTGCCAATCCGAGGAGGCCGACATGAATCCAAATCCCTTTAAGCCCACGGCTGGCAAGCGGCCTCCGATACTCATCGGCCGCGAGTCGGTCATCGAAGATTTCGAGGAAGGGCTCGATAACGGCGCCGGAGCGCCGGGCAGGCTCATGCTCATTACGGGAAACCGCGGCTGTGGCAAAACAGTTCTCTTGCGGGAGCTGCAGCGTTTAGCTAGCGAGCGCGGATGGGCGGTTGTCTCCGATTCCGCCTCGCTTGGCCTATGCGACCGCTTGGCCGACGCGCTTCGCTCGAATAAACCCGTTGTGACGTCAATGGAGTTTGGTCCGTCGTTTGGCCGAATGTCGGTCGAGGCGGCGCGGGCAAAAGGCGAGACGTTGCGCGGGTTAGTCAACGAACGCCTCAAGAAACTCGGGCCGGGAAAGGGCTTACTGTTTGCGATTGACGAGGCCCAATCGGCATCTATCGAGGAGCTGGCGGCGCTGGCCGTTCTCTATCAGCAGGTGCTCGGAGACCAGGATGCTACGGGCTTGCCCGATAGCGACCAGCGCGGTCTTGCGCTGGTTTTTGCCGGCTTGCCCAGCATGGTCGATGACTTGCTCGAAGAGCCGAGCGTAACGTTTTTGCGCCGCGCCCAGCAGCGTACGCTGGGGGCGATTTCTTTGCCCAAAGTGCGCGATTCATATATCCAGACGGTCAAAGGCACTGGTCTTTGCGTTGATGCGGAGACGGCGGACCTTGCGGCGCGCAAGAGCATGGGGTATCCCTATATGGTTCAGCTGGTGGGATATTACATGTGGAGGTCTGCTGTCCGGCGTGACTCGCGGGTCATTGAAGTGTGCGATGTCGAGGCTGGCTACGCCGATGCCATCTCCGAGTTCTATGAAGCAGTCGACGCCCCTTTGTATTACGGGTTGCGCAGTCCGCAGCGCCTCTTTATCGAGGCCATGGCGGCTGATGGGGGCAAGCCGACGCGCATGGCTGACATCATTGAGCGCTGCGACCGCACCCAAAGCTGGGCGAGTAAATATCGCGCAAGCCTGATTCGCGAGCGCGTCATCGAGGCTGCCGGATACGGCCTCGTCCGGTTTACCGTGCCCATGCTGGGCGAATACATTCGCGACCGCGTTTTATGGCATAAGTAGGGTGATAAAGGTGACGGAACAGAAGATGAGCCCGCAGGCTATAGAGGTACGTGGCGCGCGTGTGCACAACCTCAAGGACATCGATATCGATATTCCGCTGGGAAAGCTCGTGGGTATTGCTGGCGTATCGGGTTCGGGCAAGAGTTCGCTGGCACTGGGCGTTCTTTACGCCGAGGGCTCGCGTCGCTACCTGGAGGCGCTTAGCACCTATACCCGCCGCCGTCTGACACAGGCCGAACATGCCCAAGTGGACGAGGTACTGCACGTACCGGCGGCGCTCGCATTGCATCAGCGCCCCAGCGTGCCGGGTGTGCGCTCGACCTTTGGTACCATGACCGAGCTCAACAATAGCCTGCGTCTGCTCTTTAGCCGTTGCGCCCATCACGTGTGTCCGCACTGCGGGGCGCGCGTGGAGCCGAGCCTTAACGTGGCCGCGGGCCTGTCGCTCACGTGCCCCGAGTGCGGCCGTGAGTTCTACGCGCCGGGTGCCGAGGATCTTGCCTTTAACAGCGGCGGCGCGTGTCCCACCTGCGGCGGCACCGGTGTCATGCGCGAGGTGGACGAGGCGAGCCTGGTGCCCGACGAGTCCAAGACTATCAACGAAGGCGCGGTGCTTCCTTGGGGCACGCTCATGTGGGATCTGATGAAGCAAGTGGCAGGCGAGATGGGTGTGCGTACCGACGTGCCGTTTAACCAGCTCACGCCTCAAGAGCGTGACATTGTGTTCCACGGCCCGGCGGTTAAGAAGCACATTCTCTACGTTCCCAAAAACGGCGAGGGCGCCACGCCGCTCGACTTTACCTATTACAACGCCGTCTATACCGTCGAGAATGCGCTCGCCAAGGTTAAGGACGACAAGGGCTTAAAACGCATGGCGCGCTTTTTGCGCGAGGGGCCATGTCGTGACTGTGGCGGCACGCGCCTCTCCGAGACCGCCCGCCAGCCCCAGGTGCGTGGTATCAATCTGGCGCAGGCCGCGGCCATGACGCTGGGCGAGGCGATTGAGTGGGTGCGCGGGGTGCCCGCATCCTTGCCGGCCGAGATGCGGCCCATGGCGGCGGATATCTGCGATTCGTTTTTGAGCGCGGCCCGTCGCCTGGTCGATCTGGGTCTCGACTACCTTTCGCTCGATCGCGCCGGTGCCACGCTCTCCACGGGCGAGCGTCAGCGCGTGCAGCTCGCCCGCGTGGTGCGCAACCGATCGACGGGCGTGCTCTATGTGTTGGACGAGCCTTCGATTGGCTTGCATCCTGCCAATGTCGACGGCTTGGTGGGCGTGATGCGCGATCTGGTGGATGACGGCAACACCGTGGTTGTTGTCGACCACGATACGCGCGTACTGGCGGCAGCCGACTATCTGGTCGAGATGGGCCCCGTTGCCGGAGCAGGCGGCGGTAATGTGATTGCCGCTGGCACGATGGACGAGGTCGAACAATCGCAGGGCAGCCGCATCGCCCCGTTTTTGCGCGCAGACCCCAAGCGTATGCGTCCGCAGGTGACTGACGAGGAAATGTTCGATCAGGGCCACATCCGCATGGCAACCGATGCCATCCATACCGTCAAACCGCTCGAAGTCGATATACCGCGCGGTCGCCTTGTCGCGGTGACGGGCGTTTCGGGTTCGGGTAAGACGACGTTGGTGCTCGAGACACTCATCCCGGCGCTTAAGGCCCAGGCAGCTGGCGAGCGCCTGCCAAGCCATGTGCGCTGGGTCGACGCCGAGGGTATCGCACGCGCAAACCTGATTGACGCTACACCTATCGGCGCCAACGTGCGCTCGACGGTTGCGACCTATGCCGACATCCATGATGAGCTGCGTCGCGCTTTCGCCCGTACGCCCGAGGCCAAGGCAGCCGGCTACAAGGCGGGTGCCTTTAGCTACAACACTGGCGCCTTGCGCTGCCCTACATGCGATGGCACGGGCTCGATATCGCTCGACGTGCAATTTTTGCCCGACGTCGAGATCATCTGCCCAGCATGTCGAGGCTCGCGTTACGCAGACACGGCTTCGCATATCCATCGCGAGGGCAAGGACGGGAGCAAGCTTACGTTGCCGCAGCTCATGGACATGAGCGTGGACGAGGCTCTCGACGCCACGGTGGGGCTCAAGAAGGTTCAGGCGCGCTTGCTGACCTTGCACGACCTGGGCTTGGGCTATCTTACACTCGGTGAGCCCACGCCGGCGCTTTCGGGCGGCGAGGCGCAGCGTTTAAAGCTTGCGAGCGAGATGGGCCGCGTGCAGGACGATGCCGTATTCGTATTCGACGAGCCCACGATCGGCCTGCATCCGCTCGATGTTCAGGTGCTGCTGAACGTGTTTGACGGCCTCGTCGCCAAGGGCGCCACGGTTATCGTGATCGAGCACGATCTCGACCTTATCCGCAATGCCGATTATGTGATCGACATGGGGCCGGGCGGTGGCGATGCGGGCGGGCAAGTCGTCTGCGCCGGCACTCCGGCGGATATCGCTGCTTGCTCCAAGAGCATTACTGGCCGCTATCTATAGGCAAAGCGACAAAGTGGCAGCCCTTTGTCGCTTTGATGCCAAAACCAATTTCTCAAGGGTTAGAGGGTTTGAAAGTCTACCATTTCTGCCCCGTCCCCTAATGGCAGGTTTTTACATGCCGGCAAAGCCTGTCTGGCGCAGGGCTTCGTAGAGGACGATGGCGGCGCTGTTGGAGAGGTTGAGTGCGCTGATGCGGTAGTCGTCCGGATTGACGAAGTTGCCGCAGATATCCTGCCGAAGGATGGCCTCATGGCCGTCCTCGGTATGTCCGAGCGATTCCTCGTGGGCTTCCCAGGCCTCGGCGTTGTCGAGTGAGTCACAATCGCGCAGCATGGGGATGCGCTCGCAGCGCTCGGGCGCTGCGGCGAGCAGCTCCTCGGGAATGCCCGAGCTCTCGCTGCCAAAGACCAAATAGTCGCCGTCACGGTAAGTGCTTTGCGCATAGGTTCGGCGTGCCTTTTTGGTCAGCAGATGCAAGCGGTCGTCGGCGGGGGAGAGGTCATTGCGCGCAAGGAAATCCTCCCAGCTGGCATAGGTCGTCACGTCCAAGTTTTGCCAGTAGCCCAGGCCGGCGCGACGCACCGTTTTGTCGTCGAGCGAAAAGCCCAGTGGCTCCACCAGATGCAGGCGGGCGCCGGTGACCACGCAGGTACGGCCGATATTACCCGTATTGGCCGGAATCTCGGGCGCATACAGCACGATATTGAACATGAATCTCCTTGGCATAGAACGAAAAACCACCACGAAGGGTACCTTCGTGGTGGTTTGGCGGTTACGTGGGCGGAAAACGCCCACTTGGATAACCTAAGCGCGGTGCCAGTCGGTCAGGCAGGCATCGAGGGCGGCGATGAGCGCATCCTTGTCCATGTGACGGCCAATGATGCACAGGCTCGTCATGCGGTCGCCCGTCTCGTCGTCCCAAATCTGCATGATCTCGGGGTTCTCGTCGATGATCTTCTGCTTTTCGCCCTCGGGCGCCGAGTCGACAAACAGGCCGTTCTCCATCAGGCGCATCTGGCGTCCGGCCTGCTCGAACATGTAGCACATGTCCGGATCGCCGGTCTGCCACAGCGGACCCTTGACGCGAATGACCTCGTCGGGCCACTCCTGCTCAACAAAATCGGTGAACTTCTGCAGGTCAAACGGCTTACGGCGCGAGTACACAAAGGTCTCGATGTCGTACTCGAGCACCTCGGGGTCGTCGTGCTCCTCGGGATGCTCCATGGCCTCGATCCAGGCGGCGGAGTTGTAGGCGCGCATAAAGTCGAAGCGATCGGTATCGAGCAGCTCCTCCATGGGGACCTCGCCGTTTTGAGCCTCGACAATCACGGCGTCCTTCTGCAGACTGCGCACGATGGCCTTGAGCTCGGCGATCTGCTCAGGGCTCACGGTATCGGTCTTGTTGAGGATCAGCGTGGAGCAAAACTCGATCTGCTGGATGAGCAGGCTCTCGATGTCGTCCTCGTCGATATCCTCGGCCAGCAGGTCGCGACCGCCGTTGAACTCGTCGTACATGCGGGCGCAGTCGACCACGGCAACGATGTTGTCGAGCGCGAGCTTGGGTTCGCCGCCCACTTTGGCCTCGTCGCAGAAGCTCGAGATGGTGTAGGCGATGGGGATAGGCTCGCAAATACCGGAGGCCTCGATGATGATGTAGTCGAACTTGCCCGAATCGGCAATGCCCTGCAGCTGGTTGGCCAGGTCGTCCGAAAGCGTGCAGCAGATGCAGCCGTTGGTGAGCGGGATGAGGTCGTCGGTCTCGGAAAGGCCACCGTCGGCGATAAGGCTGGCGTCGACGTTGATCTCGCCGATATCGTTGACGATCACGGCGGCGCGGATACCGCCGTCGTTGGCGAGGATATGGTTGAGCAGCGTGGTCTTGCCGGCACCGAGGTATCCGGTAAGCATGATGATCTTCACGGGCTTGTTGGGCATGTGCCCTCCTTTGTTAGATATGGCTTACAGCTGAATCTTATGCCAAACGCCTGCTCTTATACCCACGCGCCGGCAAATAACACAGGCTACTCCCAGGCTCCCCATACATCGGGGCAATAACCGACGGTGGCCTTTTTGCCGTTGCGCACGATGGGCTCGGCCAGTACCTGCTGATTCTCGAGCAGCTTATCAAAGCGCTGGCTGGGAGTGAGGTGCTGGATAAGTGCGAGTGTCTCCTCGTCCTTGGCTTTGGGGTTGAGCAGCTTGTCGATGCCGCCGACCGCCTGCATCACGCTCGTGAGCTCGCCTTTGCTCATCTCCTTTTCCTTAAGGTCAATAAACTGCACCTTAATGCGGCGCTCCTTAAAATAGCGCTGGGCCTTCTTGGTATCGAAGGACTTTTTGGTGCCGAAGATTTGCACGTTCATGTATCTGTTCCGCCGTTCTAACGAACGGCGGTCACCTCGACGCTGCAAAGCCATCTGATGGGCAATCTGCCTTTCAATCGTCGGGCGCGGGCAACAGCCCAGCGCCCTCCTCTTTCAAGGCACCTTGCCTCATCAGCTGGCTTTTCGCTGACATTGATAGAACATCGAGGTGACCACCGCTGGACTTATCGAATGAAGTTGGTGCGCTCGCGATCGGCTTCGGGCGCGCTGATGCCGGCGGCCTGTCCTGCTTCGATACATTGCAGGAGCCAGGCCATGTTCTTGCCGATGTTGCGCATGGTGGCAAGGCCCTCGGCATCCCCATCGGCGTCGCCGGGCACGCGACCAAAGACGTTGTTCCAGTACGTGGAGGCGACTACGGGCATCTGGTTGATGGTGAAGTACTTGTTGAGCACATCGAAGGTGGTCGACGTGCCACCGCGACGGGCGACAGCGACCGCGGCGCCGGGCTTGTGCGCAAAGGCGTGCCCGCCCGCATAGAAGGCGCGATCGAGGGCCGAAAGGATGCGTCCGCTGGGGTGCGCATAGTAGACGGGTGAGCCAAAGACAAAGCCGTCTGCCTGCTCAGCGGCAGCGATGAGCTCGTTCACCACGTCGTCGTCAAAGGTGCAGCGACCGCCAAGCTTGCCGCACTGGCCGCAACCGATACAATCGCGAATGGGCTTGGCGCCCAGCTGAAACACCTCGGTATCAATGCCTTCGGCATTGAGCTGCTCGGCGACTTCGGCGAGTGCGCGGGCGGTGTTGCCGTTTGCCTTGGGACTGCCATTGACCAAAAGAACCTTCATCACAAACTCCCTCTGCTGTCGGTGACTTCTGCGGAGGATTATCGCACGAGAGGGCAGATGGCGTGGGGAGCGATGTGAAACGGCTTGTGTTTCACATCGCTCCCCACGACGCTAGTCCAGCTTGGTGCCCGGTACTTGCGGCGCCTCTTCAAGCAGCGCTTTGAGCTCGTTCAAAATGGAAACGGGCTGTCGGTCGACAGCGTCTAGATGAAGTGTCGCCACACGAATGGGCGGCTGATATTCAAATGAGCCAAAGAGCACGGGCGACCCCAAGAATCGCTCGATTTCGTCTGCGATCGCGTCGGTCTCTTCGGGATCAAAGTCGTCGAAAAGCGCCACGAACATTGGTCCCGTCGAGCGGAACAGACGACCCTTGCCGCGCGAGCATTCCATAAGGCAGGCGGCACTTTCTGCCAAAACACGGTCGCCCGCATCAAAGCCAAAGCGGGCATTGACCTGAGCGATATCGTTGATTTTAATGGCAATAAAGCCTGCCTCGCGCGCCACGCGACGCATTTCACCAATGGCGTTGACCAGGGCGTGAATATCGCCTAGGCCAGTCACGGAATCTGTCGTATCTGCCAAGCTTCGGTTGATGATAATGCCCACATACATGCTGGGCTCGGTATCGGTGCCGTCCAAGCGGTAGCCCGTGCAGTCGCAAAGCGCGTATTTTCCGGTGGCATCCATTACGCGATACTGCATGTAATGGAAGTGCCACGTGCCGTTTATCACCATGTCGAGCTCGGCGCGCACGTTGTCGCGGTCCTCGGGATGAACGCGGGCGAGCCACATGTCGAGTGAGTTAAAAGGGTGCTGGGAGGGCAGGTCAAAATCGCGCACGGCGTTAACCGACCATTGCGATTCTCCCGTATCGAGGTTAAGGATGAACGGATAGCGCGTCTCGGAGCTCATGGAGATCGCTTGGAACACCCGGTCGTTGCAGGGAAGCTGATCGACGATTGGGCGTTGCGGCGCGTCATTGTCTTTCGGTTGCTGCACACGATGCATAAGCTTATAGCGATACATCTTGCGATCGGCATCCATCGTCATCTGGCGACGCGTGTCGCCGGCAAGTGGATCGACGCGCGAGCAGCCAAAGCTAAAGCTGGCGATCATGGGCGCCTTGCCACCTGAGCTCGCCTCGATCAGCCCGGCACGTACCTGCTCCAAGCGCTGCTCGAGTTCAGTCTCGTTTGCGGAGAGCGAGATAAGCACAAACTCGTCTCCACCGATACGGAACAGCATCTCATCGTGCTCCATGGTTTCGGAGAGTGTGCGGCAAATACTCAGAATATAGCGATTGCCTTCGGCGTGGCCAAACATATCGTTGCAATGCTTGAGATGGTCGATGTCAATATAGGCGCAGGTGAAGGGGTCGCCTTTGCGCCAGAGCTGCTCGACGTGACGGTCGAGTCCGCCGCGGTTGCCCAAGTTGGTGAGCGGATCGATATAGGCGTTGCGCTCAAGCAGCTGGCGCTCTTGTTGCAGGATGGCATACGTCTTTTGTAGTTGCTCACCAACGGCGCGTAGCCCAGCGGGCAGCGCGGCAACATCGAGTTCGGCGGTCGAGATGCCATTCGCAAGTCGCTGAAGATAGGCAATAATCGATTGCTCGCCCATGCGGTACGACTCGTTCATGATGGATAACCTCCTTGGGCAGGACAACGGTTTGTATCATATCCCCAATTCGGCTTGGATTGGGGATATGAGTTAGCCATGGGGACAAATGCTTCCTTCGACGGTGGCGTTTTGCGCGCGAGCGTATCAGTTGTTATTGCCGCCATCGAGCAATGCCTCAAAATCCTTTGCCTGCATGGGTCGGTAGTAGAGGAAACCCTGAGCGTAGCGGGCGCCCATGTGGCGTAGCATGTTTGCCTGCTCATTTGTCTCGATGCCTTCGATTACAACGGGCAGATGGAGCGACTGCGCCATCTCGAGCATCGATGACACGATCCGCGCGCTGCGGCCTTGATCGCGGTCGGTGGGCACAAAGGTGCGGTCGAGCTTGATGACGTCAACATTCACGTTCCTGAGCATCGCGAGCGTGGACTGGCCGGTACCAAAATCGTCCATATAGGTCGAGAAGCCGCGGGTGTGCAGATCCGCGGTCAGCTTATCCACGGCCTCGGACTCTCCGGTATAGGCGGTCTCGGTGATCTCGATACGCATGAGCTCGGGCGGCAGGTTGTATTGAGCGGCGAGCGCCCCCATATGTTCGGCAACGTCGCAGGCAAGAATGTCCACGCGCGACACGTTGAGGGAGATCGGAACAACGCGAAGACCGCGATCGAGACGCTCACGAAGCCATGTGGCAACGCCCTGCCAAACATATTTGTCGAGCGTTACCACAAAGCCGCTTTCCTCGAGAGCGGGGATAAAGGTGACAGGTGAAATGAGGGATCCATCCTTGTCAATCCAGCGTGTGAGCGCCTCGGCGCCAATGATCTCGCCGGTTTCCATATCGACCTGGGGCTGCAGGTAGTAAGTGATGCGGCCGTTTGAGAGCGCATACTGGAACTCGGTTAGCGTGTGGTGGAACGCAACCTCATGCTCGTATTCCTCGGGGCGGAAAACGGCAATGCGCTCCTTAAAGTCGTTTTTGGCGCGTCGATTGGTAAACATGGCCTTGGCCTGGGCATCAATGGTGATTTCCTCGCTCGCGTCGATGGGGCATACGCCCATGGACGGCCAAAAGCCTACGCCGTCGTCGTGCTTGGCTACAGCCTCGCGCACGCGCGCATAGACTCGGTGAACGAAATCGCGCTCAAAGGGTATGAGCAGACAAAAGTCGTCTTGCCCCCAGTATCCCGCGACACCCATGTCGGCGTTCTCGATATCCTTGAGCACCGTGCCCACATCGGCAAGCATACGGTCGCCTTCGGCCTGTCCATACCATTCGTTAAATAGGCGCATGTGGCCCATGTCGACGGTGGCGATACACCAAGCGCCGTCGCGCTTTGCCTTGATGAAGGCATTGGCACGGCGCATAAACTCGCTGGGTCGGCAGAGGCCGGTGAGCATATCGATGCGTTCGGCGATTGCGCTTTTGCGCTCGATCTCGGGTATAGGGAGGCTGTCGTTGGGGACAAGCCCGCCAGCCGTGCGAAGGCGACGGTCGAGTTCGCGCAAAACAGCAGATGTTTGGTAGTCCAGGCGCTCGTAAAAGACCGGGGCGACAATGCAAACGGGAGTGATGGTGTCGCCCGCGATTTGAACGGGGGCAAAAATGGTCTCTTTTAGACGATGGGTCAGGAGTTCAAATGCCCCGTGGTCCAAAGCGTTGCTGAGCACGACGAACTGGACACTTCGTGAACGGAAGACGCGACTCCTACCGCGGGTGATCGACAGCATACGGCTTGCGTATTCGGCAAGCATGCTGTCGACCGCCTCGGCTCCATAGAGCTCGTTGAGCTTCGTCGTGCCGCGAACGCGCACGGCGATGAGTCCTGTTTTGCAGCGGTCACGGCGACAGGCATCGATAGCGTTGACCAGCATACGCTGCGTTCCAAGCCCCGTGGCGGCGTCGACGGTCTCGGCAAGGGAATGATTGACGAGCTCGCCGACATAGAGCGAGGGCTCGTTTTCGCTCCCATCGATGCGAAAACCGCGAGCACGGCAGAGCACGTAGTCGCCTGTGGCGTTGCGTACACGATACTGCATGACTCGATGGTGCTTGGAGCCGTTATAGACTTGGTCGAAGTCGTCGGTAAAAGCCTCAAGGTCATCGGGATGGACGCGCTTTTTCCAGTAATCGCGACAGTTGTCTATGTGCTCTGAAGGAAGTCCGAGATCGCGCAAGGCACCTTGTGACCAAAGGGTGCGATGTTTGTCCAAGTTCTCGATAAAGAAATAACGACCTTCGTTGAGCATCGAAAAGGCGTCGAAAACACGGTCGCTTATTTCGAAGTCGTCGGTATGGACTTGCGTGATATTGCGTCGATCGAGGTGCAAGGCATGGCGTAGTTTGTAGTCGTACATGCGATGGTCGGCATCGAGCGTCATGCGATTGGGGGCTTCGCCCAGGGCGGGGTCGGCGTGGGACACTCCGTAACTAAACGAGTGGGGCATCCCGGAATCGTTGTTGTTGAGCAAGATTGTTCGGCAGTGTTCCAGACGATCGGCGAGGTCGTCCTCGGTTGCAATCGTAGAGAGGATGGCGAACTCGTCGCCTCCCAGTCGAAACGCCGCCTCGTCCACCTTCATATACAGCTTGAGATAGAGGCTTACCTGCAAGATGTAGCGGTTGCCCTCGTCATGCCCAAAGACGTCGTTGCAGTGCTTAAGGTTATCGATGTCGATAAAAGCCATGGTGACGGGCAGTTCCTGCTCCCAGAGCTCCTCGAGGGAACGGACAAAGCCGCCGCGGTTGCCAAGTCCGGTAAGCTGGTCGGTAAAGGCGGTCCTGATCAGATCGTCCTGACGTTCAAGAAGGTCGCGGACGGTCTTTTCGAGCGTCTCGGTGTAATTGCTGACAGTATCCATGTCGTAAGCGGCTTTCTGAGGTCGGGCGAATTGCGTCGGGCGAGCTCGTTGTGCACACGCGTTGTTGTTCGGCGCTTTGCGTGTATCCAGGCCCCGCCTCGCTGCGTTGTTGGGTTAATTTACCGGCTAATGTTTGCAGTTGATAACTGCTGAGTAGTATAAACAACAGCGCAGAATTATATATGGGTGCCCATGCTGTGCGCGGCCATTATTCGCTAAACGGTACCGCAATGATGAGATGTCCGATAAAAATGCGACTGAGACGCTATATGTTGACGGGTATACTTGTCCCGGTTTTAAACGCAGGAACGGAGATGGTCGCATGACACAGCCGGATACGACGCGCACGGTGGGGCTTGCACTCGAGGGAGGCGGCTACCGCGGTATGTATACGGCGGGCGTACTCGATGTCTGGATGGAGCACGGCTTAACTTGTGACCATATGGTGGGTGTCTCGGCGGGTGCGGCGTTTGGGTACAATTTTAAGTCACGCCAGATCGGTCGCGCCATTCGGTATAACAAGGCCTATTGCGCCGACAAGCGCTATGCGAGCGTGACAAGCTGGTTGCGAACCGGTGACATGTTCAATGCCGATTTTGCCTATCATGAGGTGCCGCTTGAGCGCGATCCTATCGACTTAGAGGCGTATCGTGCCTGTCCTATGCGGTTTACGTGTGTGTGCACCGATATCGAGACGGGTGAGGCCGTCTATCACGACCTGCCGTATGGCGATGAGCGCGATATCGAGTGGATTCGGGCATCGTCGGCGATTCCCGTGGCGACCAAACCCGTTCGGATTGACGGACATCGATATCTGGATGGCGGCGTGGCCGATTCCATTCCCAGTGCGTGGTTATTCGAACAGGGGTATGACCGCAACATCGTGGTGCTGACGCAGCCGGCAGGCTTTGTAAAGCAGCCGAACAGTTTGATGCCCATGCTGCGACGTGTGTTCCGCCACTATCCGAAGTTTGTCGAGGCGCTTGAACGCCGGCACGAGGTATATAACGCTGCACTCGACGACCTGGCGCGTCGCGAGGCCAGCGGCGAGGTTTTCGTGGTGCGTCCGAGCGAATCGGTGAAGGTGCCATCGCTGTGTCGCGAGCCAGAGGAGCTCGAGCGCATCTACCAGGTCGGTCGTCGTGATGCGGCCGCGACCTTGTCGGCGTTGGAAGCATATCTGGCAGAGTAGGGCAAACTGCAGAGCCCTCGGCGGAAAGTGCGTCCCAGAATTTGCGTCTGGAATGGGATGCAGTTTCCCAATGGAGTCGCATGCGGAAAACGCATCCCAGAATGGAGGTCCAAACTGGGATGCGCTTTCCGCTATTGAAGATATGAGGCTGCGAATCAGCTGCTCGGCCTATGCCTATGCCTGCTGCCAGGTGTCGACAAGCTCCTTGGCTGCGGCATGGGGGTCGTCAGCGCTGCAGACGGCGCTCACCACAAAGAAGCCCTCGACGCCGGTGGCCTTGAGCTGCGGCAGATCGGCTTTTTTGACGCCGCCGCCGACCACGATGGGAACGGGGCTTGCCTCATGGAGCGCGGCCAGGTCCTCAAAGCTCTTGGTGATGATGGAGCCATCTGCCGCGCGTCCACAGTCGCGCTTGGTCTCGGTCTCGTGGAGCGGGCCGATGCCCAGGTAGTCGACTAGGCTCATGTCGGCGGTCTTGACGTACTCGAGCATTTCCTCGCAACGGGCCGAAAGGCCCACGATGGCATCGGGGCCCAGAAGCTTGCGGCAGACCTCGACGGGAATATCGCTCTGGCCCACATGCACGCCGTCGACGGCGATACCCTGTTCGCGTGCGGCGAGTACGCAGTCCAGACGGTCGTCGATAAGCAGGGCGACCTTGCCGGTCTTGCCGGCGCGAGCGATAGCCTGCGCGGCGTCGCCCGTCAGCGCGATGATCTCGCGGGCACTTGCCACCTTGGAGCGCACCTGGATGCAGGTAAAGCCGGCATCGAGCGCCTGCGCTACCACATCGCCCACGGGACGTCCCAGCGTGTTTTCGGGGCCGAGTACCAGATAGGCCGAGATATCAAGGTTATCGCGGATGCTCATCGTGCTTCCTCCTGCTTTTTGATCTGAGCTTCCATGCGCTCGAGTTTGCCGGTCATGGTGTCGGTAAAACCGGGTCGAATATCGGCTTTGAGCACGACTTCGGTGCGGATGCCCTTGCTTGCCAACACAAAGGTTGCGTCGCGTACGACCTGCATGACCTCGTCCCAGTCGCCCTCGATCTCGGTGAACATCGAGGTGGTGCGGTTGGGAAGGCCGCTCTCGCGAATGACGCGCACGACCTCGGCGACCTCGGCGGACAGCTCGTCGCCTGTGCCGCACGGGGCGATGGCTACGGCGACGAGCGTGTTCATGTCGGCAGCGGTTGCGGGTTCGGACATGGCTTATGCCTCCTCGAGCTCGAGGTGGTTATTCGCAATATCCTGAGCGGTCGCGCGGTAGAGTTCGTCGATAAAGGCGACCTTAAAGCTTGCCGGGGCATCAGCGACAGCGGCGGCACGCGTGCCGGCAACGTTGTAGACAGCGGTACCGCAGATGGCTGCCGTAAACGGATCGGCGGCGCAAGCGTACACGGCCAGGACTCCGCCCTGCGAGCAGCCACAGCCGGTAATCTTGGACATGAGCGGGCTGCCGCCGTGGGACTTGGCCACGGTCGTGCCGTCGGTAATCAGGTCGACTTCGCCCGAGACCACTACGGCGCCGCCGGTGTAGCGGGCGAGTGCCACGGCAGCGCCGCGGGCGGCGTCGACCGTATCGGTGGTATCGACACCGCGCACGCGGCTCAGGTCAGCCGCCTCGCCTTCAAGACCCCACAGGCCGGCGAGCGCGATGATCTCGGAGGCGTTGCCGCGCACGATGGCGGGCTTGTACTGCTTGAGCTCGTTTACCAGCTGGGTGCGCAGGCTACCGATGCCCAGGCCCACCGGATCGAGCACCCAGGGTTTGCCGGCGTCGTGTGCCGCTTTGGCCGCACGGGGAATCGTCTGCTCGTAGATGGGGAAGAGCGTGCCCATGTTGAGATAGATGGCACCGCCGCCGGCAACGAGCGCCTCGCCCTCGTCGGGCAGATAGACCATGGCGGCCGAACCGCCTACGGCGAGCTGCGCGTTGGCGACAAAGTCGATCGTCACCGTGTTGGTGATGGAGCCGGCCATCGGGTTGGTGGCGCGAATCTCCTCCACGGCCTTGACCACATTTTGTTTAAGCTGTTTCGAATCAATCACTGCACATGCCTCCTTGGCATAGAAAAGGGGCGCTGTGCATAGACAGCGCCCCTGTAAAGGCGGCATGCTCCCTACGCCAGCATTAACTGACAGGTTCAAAGGATTGGGCCCCATGCCCTCTCAGCCTTGTGGTTTGCACCGCCGGCACTCCCGCATCGAATCTGTTGTTCCCTATACTAGCGCACCTGCCAAAAAGGGACAGGTTTATTTTGGCAGGTGGCAACTGGGGCGTTGCATTTTCCCAGATAAAACCTGCCAAAATAAACCTGTCCCTTATTGGCAGGTCGCTACAATGGATACGGTGAAAATGACTGGGGGACTCTATGATCAAACTTGTGCTGACCGATATGGACGATACGTTGATTCCAGCCGGGCATGACGGCGCCAGCGACTACGCCATCGAGGGTATTCATGCCATGCAGGCGGCGGGCCTGCACTTTGGCCCGGTTTCGGGCCGTCAGCCTTCCGCGATGGGCTGGATGTTTCGTAATCGTTCCGAGTGCTTCTCGACCGGTGCGTTCTGCAACGGCCAGGTCATGTTTGTCGACGGCGAGGTGATAGCCTCGCATGCGACCGATAACGCCGCCCTTATTCGCTTGGCTGACTACTTGGAGCAAGAGACCGATGATACCTATCTGAAGGTCTACAGCTTGGGTGATGACTTTTGGGACAATGACGCCTATTGCGTGACGAGCGATCCCGAGCGCGTGCGTCGCGCTATGGAGTCGGGCGGCAATGCGTGGCTCAAAGGCGAAGAGGCCCCGTGCCGTCCCGTTGTCGGTGACGCGCCGGTGTTCAAGGCGAATATCTGGAGTGCCCGTTCGCGTGAGGGGCTCGCGGAGCTACGCGAGCGCGTTGCCGCCGAGGTGCCGGAACTCTCGCTCGTGTTTCCCAACAGCCGCGTGCGCCTTTTCGATATCTTGCCGGCTGGTTGGGACAAGGGCTGTGCCACGCTGGAGCTGGCGCGTGCTTTGGGCCTGACGCCCGACGAGGTGGCGGTGTTCGGCGATTCCGATAACGATCTGCCCATGATTAATGCCGTTCCCAACTCCGTTGCAGTCGCCAATGCCAATGAGGCCGTCACGGCTGCCGCGCGTTGGCATATCGGCGCCGCGGCAGACGATGCGGTTGCCGGGGCTCTGCATCAGATTGCCGCCTGCGCCGCGGCGGGGGAGATGCCGTCGTTTATGCGCCAGATGGACGCGACGGGTCTTGGCGTCACGAACGTCTAGGGAGAAAGTCATGAAGCTTCAGCAGCTCAGGTATGTTGTTAAGGTTGCCGAATGCGGCAGCATCACCGAGGCCTCGCGCCGGCTCTTTGTGTCGCAGCCTTCGATTACCGCCTCGATTCGCGATCTCGAAAACGAGATGGGTGTGCACATCTTTGAGCGCACCAACAAGGGCGTCATTGTGTCCGAGGAAGGCGAGACATTCTTGGGCTACGCGCGCCAGGTACTCGATCAGGCCGACCTGCTCGAGGGTAAGTACAAGGGTGCATCCGAGCAAGTGCCGCACTTTAGTGTGAGCTGTCAGCATTATTCCTTTGCCGTTAATGCGTTTGTCGACGTGATCCGTGAGTTCGATGCAGCGCGCTACGACTTTACCCTGCGCGAGGAACAGACTCACGAGATCATCGAAGATGTCGCGCACATGAAGAGTGAACTGGGCATTCTGTACTTATCCGAACATAACCGCGAGGTTATCGAGCGCATGCTGGCGGCCAACGAGCTCGTATTCGAAGGACTCTTCTGCGCCACGCCGCACGTCTTTGTATGCGCCGACCATCCACTGGCGGACCACGCCAGCGTGACGCTCGAGGACTTGGAAGACTATCCGTTCCTATCCTACGAGCAAGGCAGCTACAACTCGTTTTACTATTCCGAGGAACTGACCTCGACGTTTGAGCGCCGCAAGAATATCCGCGTGCGCGACCGTGCGACCTTGTTCAACCTAGCCATGGGTCTCAACGGCTACACGGTGTGTTCGGGCGTGATTAGCCACGAGCTTAATGGTCCCGGTATTATCTCGATTCCGCTCGATGTGGATGAATACATGGAGATCGGCATTATCACGCGCAAGAATACGACGCTCACGCGCTATGGACAGGCTTATGTCGAGGCCATCCGGAGGCATATCTAACCGGTAGCGTTTGATGTTGCTGTCTTGAGCTGTCGAAATGGATATAGGAAAACTATATGGCAAACATATATAAACGCATATTTTACGATAACCAGGAGTGCGCTCATACTCTTTCTCGCTAAAGCAGTCCATGCAAAAGGAGATTCCTATGAGCAATTCCACCCAGCTCAAAGCGCCGTTTCGCGCCGATATCGTCGGCAGTTTTCTTCGTCCGCAGGCCGTAAAGGACGCCCGCGCTGCCTATGCGGCAGGCGCGCTTGATGCCGAGGGACTTAAGGCAGTCGAGGACGAGGCCATTCGCGATTTGGTGGCAAAGCAAAAGGCCGCCGGCCTGCAGGTCATCACCGACGGCGAGTTCCGCCGCAGCTACTGGCACCTCGATTTTATGTGGGGTCTCAACGGCATCGAGCGCCGCACCTCGCGTACGGGCTATATGTTCCACGATGAGGAGACTACCGCCGACACCGCCGTGGTGACCGGGCCTATTAGCGGCGAGAACCATCCGTTCGTCGAGCACTTCAAGTTTGTCAAGGCGCTCGAGGGGGAGGGCCAGGTTGCGCGGCAAACCATTCCGGCGCCGATCCAGACGTTCTCCGAAGTCACGCTCGACCGCTGCGATGGCCAGCAGGAGAGCCTGCGCGCCGTCTACAAGACCGACGAAGAGCTCGCCGATGCCATCGCCGCAGCATACCGCACCGTGATTGCCGATCTGTATGCCGCGGGTTGCCGCAACATCCAATTTGATGACTGCACCTGGGGCATCTATTGCGATACTGACTTTGTGTCCAAGACCGGCATGAGCCCGGTTGACCTGCAAAAGGTGAGCGAGCTGGGCGTGGCGCTCAACAATGCCGCCATCGCGGGTAAGCCTGACGACTTGGTGATCAATACGCATGTATGCCGTGGCAACTACCACTCTACTTATGCCTTTGAGGGCGGCTATGATCCCATCGCCCCGTACCTGTTTGCGCATGAGGACGTTGACGCGTTCTATCTGGAGTTCGACACTCCGCGCGCCGGTGGTTTTGAGCCGCTCAAGTACGTTGCGCCCGGTAAGAAGGTCGTGTTGGGTCTGGTGACCACCAAGGCAGCCGAGCTCGAGGACGAGGACGCGACCGTCGAGCGTATTCATGAGGCAGCAAAGTACGTGCCGCTTGAGAATCTGTATCTGTCTCCGCAGTGTGGCTTTGCCAGCTGCGAGATTGGCAACAAGCTGACCGAAGGCGAGCAGTGGGCAAAGATCGCGCTGGTCAAGCGTATTGCCGAGCGTGTTTGGAAATAGCGGTACCGTTTGCAAGTGACGGCGCGTGCGAGACATGGCGTATCGCGTACAATGGTTCGGACCGTATCGTTCGGGCAGGTTATCCGCTATGCCCGAGCGCCCTTCCATTCGAAAGGACATCCATGTCCCAGTCCTCGACGCCCGCCGTCACCGATGCCATCTACGACGCTTCGTCGCTCGGCCGCCCGCGCATGTTCCTGCTCGGTCTGCAGCACCTGTTTGCCATGTTTGGTGCCACGGTGCTGGTGCCCGTGCTCACCGGCCTTTCGGTATCGGCAACGCTTTTGTTTGCCGGCTTGGGCACGCTGCTATTCCACTTCCTGTCACGCGGTAAGGTCCCCGCATTTTTGGGCTCATCGTTTGCCTTTATTGCCGGCTATGCCGCAATCGCGCCCAACGGCGAGGCCGAGCTATTGCCCTACGCTTGCCTGGGCGTTGCCTGCGCCGGTTTGCTCTACCCGGTGCTTGCGGCGCTCTTCCGCGCGTTTGGCGCCAAGCGCGTCATGCGCTTCTTCCCGCCGGTGGTGACTGGCCCCATTGTCATTTCGGTCGGTCTGATCCTGGCGAGTTCCGCTATTGCCAACTGCCAGACTAACTGGCTCGTTGCCGTGGTTGCCGTCGCCGTAATCGTCATCTGCAATATTTGGGGTCGCGGCATGGTCAAGATCGTGCCGATTTTACTGGGCGTCGTGGTGAGCTATGCCGTTGCGGCTGCGCTGGGCGAGGTCGATTTCTCCGGCGTCGCAGCCGCTCCCTGGCTTGGCTTTCCCGTCGTGTGGGACAACACGGTGTTTGCACTCTTTGGGCCGCAGTTCGATAGCGGCCTTGCCACGACGGCCATCATCACCATCATGCCGCTGGCCTTTGCAACCATGATTGAGCATATCGGCGATATATCCGCTATTGGCTCCACCTGCGAGCGCAACTACATCGCCGATCCCGGCCTGCATCGCACGCTGCTCGGTGATGGTCTCGCCACGATTCTGGCTTCGCTCTTTGGCGCTCCGGCCAACACCACGTATGGCGAGAACACCGGCGTGCTCGCCCTGACGCGCGTGTTTGACCCGCGCGTGATTCGCATTGCCGCGTGCTGCGCCATCGTGCTTTCGTTCTGCCCCAAGTTCGCTGCCGTGATCGCCGCCATGCCGGCATGCGTTATCGGCGGCGTGTCGCTCGTGCTCTATGGCATGATCAGCGCCGTGGGCGTCCGTAACCTCATCGAGAACCAGGTCGATTTCCAGAACAACCGCAACGTGCTGGTGGCCGCTCTGGTGCTCGTGCTTTCACTCGGCATTGCCTACAGCGCCGCCGGTGCCATCGTGCTGAAGCTGTTCGGCGTGACGATTTCGCTTTCGGGCCTTGCCGTGGGCTCGCTGGTGGGCATCGTGCTCAACGCGATTCTGCCTGGCAACGACTTTGAGTTCGCCGTTTCTGAACTCGAGGAGACTGTCGAGTAGTAGTTGTGTTCGGCTAAATCAAAAAATGGCGCCCGTGCGTACGCGTGGGCGCCATTTTTAATGCGTCAGTATCCAGTGTATGCCGCGGGCCATGCGCAGACCGGTTTGGGCAAAGTGGTTACCGGGGTTGAGCTCGAAGGTCGCGGGGATGCCTCGGTCGCCGAGTAGTTTTTTCATTGCGCGCGTGTCGTCGAGTACGTGCCGCATCATGCGGTTGGGCGTCTTGGTCTCCTTTTTGCCGAGTGATAGATAGACGGCGTTGGGCGCGGCTGGCATCGTGTGCCCGTGTGCGTAATCGAGAAATCCGGGAAACCATAGGGACCCCGATGCGCTTGCGGCACGGTTAAAGGCATCGGTCTGCCAGAGCGACCAAAGCGAAAAGAGGCCCGCCAATGAGTAACCGGCAATGCCGCGCCAGGTAGGCGGGCAGGGAAGTGATGGCTCGACCTCTGGGATTATCTGATTCAGCAGTTCATCGAGAAACTCGGAAGCCTGTCCACCAAAGGGCTCGGCATCGCGCACGGTTCCGTCGCATTCCCAAGGACTCAGCTCGCGATTCCAATCGAGCCCGCCAATGGCGACCAGGGTGAATGGCGGGCAATCAAGCTCAAGACAACGGCTATAGACCTCGGTGCCGTCACCCATGACCGCGGGAAGGTAAATGACGGGCGCGCTTTCGACATGCTTTGAATGAATGGTTATCTGCTTTTGACGCGCTTCCATGACAAGCTTCTCTCTGCATTTCGACATCTATAAATACGATTGTCGCACGTCGGCGTAGGGACCGTCGCTAAAAGAAAGGCGCAGAGCCGCTTGATGCGACTCTGCGCCTTGAGGTTTTGCTTTGGCAGCTTTGCCCTTACGCTACGAAGAAGTAGACGAGGAAAGCAAGGGCTGCGATCCACATGAGCGGCTTGATCTTGGAGGCCTCGCCCTTAAAGAGCGCGACGATCACGTAGGCGATAAAGCCCAGACCGATGCCGGCAGAGATGGAGTAGGTGAAGGGCACGCCGGCGACAATCATGAACGCCGGGAAACCCTGCGACACGTCGGACCAGTCGATCTCGGAGGCCTCGCTCATCATGAGATAGCCGACGTAGACCAGGGCACCGCAGGTGGCGGCGCTGGAAACGATGGTGACGATGGGGGAGAAGAACGCGGCGAGAATGAACAGCACGCCGGTGGTGACGGAGGTGAGGCCCGTGCGGCCACCGTCGGCAGCGCCAGAGGTGGACTCGACGAAGGTGGTGATGGAGGAGACGCCCATAAAACCGCCCACAGCAGCGGCGGCGGAGTCGACGAGCAGGATCTCCTTGATATTCTCGACGTTGCCGTCGTCGGTGAGGAACTCGCCCTGCTTGGCCACGGCCATCGCGGTGCCCATGGTGTCGAAGAAGTCACTCATGAGCAGCGAGAACGAGATGACGAGGAGCGTGGGGTCGGTAAGGACCTTGACGATGGCGGGCACGCCGCCGGCGTCGGCGATGGGGCCACCGATGCTCGAGAAGTCGAGCGGGGCGATAATACCGGTCGGAGCATGGGTCACACCTAGGGGGATACCGGCGATAACGGCGACGATGATGCCGATGAGCAGCGAGCCGGGGACGTTGCGGCAGGCGAGGGCGACTGTCACCAGGATGGAGATAATGCCGACGATGAAGGTGGGGGAGGTGATGTCGCCCAGACCGACGAGTGTACCGGCGCCAGCGGTGATAATGCCGGCATCACACAGGCCAATCATGGCGATGAACAGGCCCAGGCCCACCGAGATGGCGTGACGCAGGACAACCGGGATGGCATCCATGATGGCCTCGCGCAGGCCACAAAGCACGAGCAGCAAGATGACGACGCCCTCAAGGAAGATGACGCTCATGGCCACGTGCCAGTCACCGCCGCAGACGGTGGTGGTGATTCCAGCGATCATCGCGTTGACGCCTAAGCCCGACGCGCAGGCGAGCGGGCGGTTGGCGAAGATGCCCATGCAGATGGTCATGATGCCGGCGCCCAGGCAGGTGGCGCAGGCGAGCGCTCCCGCATCGATGCCAGCGCCCGAGAGCACCGCGGGGTTGACGGCGATGATGTAGGCCATCGCCAGGAATGTTGTCAGTCCAGCGCGGAGTTCGGTCCCGATCGTGGACTTGCGCTCGCTGACGTGAAATAGTTCGTCCATGCATACCCTTTCCTTGTTCGGCCCCGAGTTTAGGCCGATTGACACGAACTTACCTACTATATCGCCTTTGGAAGGTCGATGCTTCTCGCATGTTGAAGTTCGGCGCTTTGTAACAGGCGGACGGTATTTTTCGCATGAAAATGTGTAGGTACCGTATACTTAAGCAGTTACATTGAACTCTTTGGAGGAACGTATGATTAAAGAGCTCTGCCGCGACGAGGCCATCCTGTCCCAGCGTTGCGAGGTTGCGACTGTCGAGGACGAGTCGGTCGCACAGGACCTGATCGACACCATCAAGTCGCTCGAGGACGCCGGCTGCCTTGCCGCCAACCAGATTGGCGTCACCAAGAAGGTCTGCGTCTATCTGGACGACGCCGGCGAGCCCCACGTGCTCTACAACCCCCGTCTGGTGTTTGGCCTGGGCGCCAGCAAGATGGAGGAGAGCTGCCTGACGCACGACGAAATCACCAAGTCCACGCGCTATATCAAGTGCAAGGTTGCCTTTGACCAGATCGTCGACGGCAAGATGAAGGAGTGCCGCCGCGACTACACGGGCTTTGAGGCACAAATGATCCAGCATATGATCGATCACTGTCTTGGAAAGTTGGTCTAAGGGGACCAAAGCCCGCACCTTGCCGCTCAATCGTCGCTCGCGTACCTTAAGTACGCTTCGCTCCTCTTTCGTGGCAATCTGCGGTACTTTGACCCCTTAGACGACCTGCGAGGTTGACTTGGTTGAGTTTATCTTGCTTGTGTGGTCCGGGCGTGACGTTATTGTCATGTCCGGGCTTTTGTGTTTAGCGCCTATTTGTTTGGTAACAATGAGCTTAACAAGGACGTATGGCTAGGAGGCGCCATGTGCACGAGCATTCGATTTACCGATAATTCCGGCAACATGTATCTGGGTCGCAACCTCGACTGGAGCTTTAGCTACGGTCAACAGGTTCGCGTGATGCCCCGCGGGTTCCATATCCCGTATTCGTTTATCGACGATGCGTCGGCGGCACACGCGGTAATCGGCATGTGCATCGATTACAAGAACTATCCTATGTTTTTCGACTGTGGTAACGATGCGGGTCTGGCTGTGGCAGGGCTCAACTTTCCCGGTTATGCCGAGTATGCCGAGGACCCGGTTGATGGCAAGACCAATATCGCGGCCTATGAGTTTCCCCTGTGGGTGGCAGCGACGTTCTCGACGGTCGACGAGGTCGAGGCTGCGCTGCGCGACACGGTGATTGTTGCCAAATCTGCCGGAGAGGGGCTGGGTGTGTCGCTGCTCCATTGGATTATCGGCGACAGCCGGCGCAGCATCGTGGTCGAGATGATGGCTGACGGTCTGCATGTATACGACGATCCGGTCGACACCCTTGCCAATCAGCCGACCTTCCCGTGGCACATGGAAAACCTGCGCACCTATATCACCGCCACAAGCGATTTTCCTCAGACGGCGACATGGCGTGGCGCCGAGCTCAAGCCCTATGGCGCGGGTGCCGGCATGCGCGGTATTCCGGGTGACTGCTATTCGCCGAGCCGTTTTGTAAAGGCGGCATACCTCAATGCCAATTACCCGCAAAAAGACAGCGAGGCCGAGAACGTCATTCGCATGTTCCGCTCGCTCGAGGGGGTGGAGATGATCGAGGGTGCGTCCAAGATGGGTGACGGCAAGTTCGAGAAGACTATCTACACCGGATGCTTTAGCGCGCGCACGGGCAATTACTATTACTCAACGTATGAGGATCCGTCGATTCGCTACGTGAGCCTGATGGATGCCGAGGGCGCGAGCCCCGATAGGCTCGTGGTTCCCGAGCCGCGTCGTTCGTAGCCGGCGGTTTTACTGCAATGCAAAGCGGCCCTGCGCCTCCCGTGAGGCGCAGTGCCGCTGTCGTCGACGCGCGACGTCGTTAGAAGTTGGCGTCGTTGAGTTGTTCGCTCTCGAGGCCGTCGAGCTGTTGCTGTTCGGGCGTATCGCCGACGCTCCCGAGCAGCTCGGTGGGGTCGAAGTTCATGTCCCTACCGGCTTCGTTGCCGTTGCCAAGCTCGTCCGAGAAGATATCGACATCCATTTCCTCGGCTTCCTCGATCTGAACTTCGAGCTGGAGTTATTGGCGAGCAGCGCCGCGCCGCCGATCATGGCAGGTAGGATCAGCCACGGCGCCACTTTGCGCACCAGGCTAAACAGGGCGAAGATGCCGCCCTCGTTGTGGTTGTCGGCCTTCATGGCGATTACCACGTACTTGACCGTGCTGGTCTTGGAGGTTTGCCTCCAGTTTGGCGTGCGCCACGTGGACTCCCTTGGACATCCGGTTATCTGTCTTGGACAGATAACTTTTATGCCGTCTTTATACATACAAGAGCTGTTTGGCGCATCGGGTAATTTTTGACAATAATCTCCATCTGGGGATTATTTATGTACGCAGGTAGCATTTCAAAACAGGGGCGCATCCGCTGTATGGCTTTGCTGCAATGTAATAACTGCGGACGCGCTCCTGCTTTGAAACTGAAGAGGGAACTTTTAGACGCGTGCTGCCTGAGCGATACCGGTCTTGGCGCCTGAGCGTTTACCGGCGAGTTCGCAAAAGATCGCGCCGCCGATGATAAGCACGGCGCCCATCAGGCGGACCGGTGTTATGACTTCGCCCAAAAGGGCGGACGAGAACACGACGGCCGAAAGCGGCTCGAGGTAGCCGACGACAGCGACGGTCTGCACGGGCAGTTTGGCGACGGCGCTAAAGTAGAGCAGACAACCGATGCCGGTGTTGACGATGCCGAGCATAGCGACGGCGCGCCAATCGATGGTTGCGGCGATACTGGCGGACAGGAATGAGGGGGTGCCTTGGGTGACGAGCGTAAGGACCAGCGCGGTCACAAAGGCGGCGCTCACCTGGAGCGCGGAGTTCTTGAGGCCTTCGATGTGCGGCGCGCCCTTGCTGGCGATGACCATCAATGCATAACAGAAGGCCGAGGCGATTCCGCAGACGATGCCCGCAATGGGCATATTGCCGCCTAGACCTTGCGCTGCAATGAGAAAAGCGCCGCAGGCGACTGCGATAAACCCGGCGATTTTGCCACCGGTTAGTTTTTCGCCAAAGATAAACGGCGAGAGGGCCATGACGATGATGGGGCCGCAGTAGTACAGCAGCGAAGAAACGCCGACGCCGATCGTCTGATAAGCGCGGAACAGAAAAATCCAGCTGGCGCCCAGCGCGGCTCCCGAGAGGAGGAGGGCTGCGGCTTCGCGGGGGCGAGAAGGCGCCTGCAGCTTATGGCGCTGGGTAATGGCGAGGATGGCGACAAGCGAAAGGGCTCCCAGAAAAGTGCGCAGCAGCACGATATCGGAGCTCGGGAGTGCGATGGCCGCAGCGATGATGCCGTTGGAGCCAAACAACAACAATGCTGCTAAATACGTAATCAATCCGTTGTTCATGCGCTGCCGTCCCCTCTATATCTGTGCATGCTCACTATGGGTGAACTGGCTTTAGAAGAAAAGCGAATTTAATGCATGGAAAACATGACAAAAACTCATGCAAGGGTGGAGGCATGTCGTGGAAACGAATATTCAAAAGATGCAGGTGCTGCTGGAGACCGTGCGCGCTGGAAGCTTTACGCGTGCTGCCGAGCGCCTGAGCTACTCGCAATCGGGCGTGAGCCGCATGGTGGCCGATCTTGAGGCCGATTGGGGCTTTAAGGTACTCGACCGCAGTCGTGAAGGTGTTGCTCTTTCTGCCGACGGGCGGCAGCTCATGCCGGCTGTCGAGGCGCTCTGCGAGGAATTCGTTCGCTTGCAGCGACGGGTGGATGAGATGCGCGGGCTCATGCGCGGCAAAATCTGCATCGGTACGTTTTCGAGCGTGGCGACCCACGTGCTGCCGCCGGTGATTGCGCGTTTTCGTGCTGATCATCCAGACGTCGATTACGAGTTGCTGATGGGCGACTATTCAGAGATTGAACAATGGGTGGCAGAGGGTCGCTGCGATCTGGGCTTTATCCCTCGTGAGCCCCGAGAAAACGGCATGACATCGCTGCCTTTGGTGCGTGACGAGTTAATGGCGGTAGTGCCGTCAGGCTCGTTGTTTGCCACGGCGGAGGTCGTCTCTCTTGCCGACTTGGCCAACGAGCAGTTTATTCTGCTGGAACGCGGCACCGATGACGAGATTACGCCGCTGTTTCGTCGGGCGGGACTGGCAGTGCACTCAAAACTGTCGACCTGGGATGACTATGCGATTATGGCTATGGTCGAGGACGGCCTGGGTGTGAGCATTCTTCCCGCGCTCATCATGCGCCGCTGTCAGTTCGATGTTGCCGTGCGTCCGCTCGAAGGGCATCCCCATCGGCAGATCAACGCCATATATCGAACGGCCGATGTTTCGCTTGCCGCCGCCCGTTTTCTCGAATACCTCTAAATGGGCGCACGTCGTTATCGCCTTGGGATAAATCTTGAGGTTTAGGTCATGTTATTTTTGAAATTGAACTTTTAGAAATAGCACGGCGCTATACTGCTTGCTAAATTGAACCTTGGTTCAATTCGTGTTCTATAAATTGAACTTTGCCAGCAAGGAGGTTCCTGTGACCCAAGAGACGTTTAGCGATCGTCTGCGACAGGCTATGTCCGATCGCGACGTTCGCCAGTCGGACGTAATCCGCGCATCGGAGATGCTCGGCAAAAAACTCGGCAAGAGTCAGATGAGCCAATATGTGAGCGGCAAGACGATTCCGCGGCGCGATGTGGCAGAGCTGCTCGCCCGCATTTTGGAGGTCGATGTTACCTGGCTGCTCGCCGGTGACGCCGATCAAGGCGAGACATCATCGACCCACAACGTTTCCAAGCCCGAACCCTATCCCTCAGCTCAAATTGCAAGGAGCACCACCATGCGTACTTTTTCTAAATCCACCAAACTCGAGAACGTTCTGTATGACGTGCGCGGCCCCGTTGTCGACGAGGCAGCCCGTATGGAGGACGAAGGCGAGTGCATCCTCAAGCTCAACATCGGTAATCCGGCGCCCTTTGGTTTCCGCACGCCCGATGAGGTCATCAAGGACATGCGCCAGCAGCTGCCCGACTGCGAAGGCTATTCCAACTCGCGCGGTCTGTTCTCTGCGCGTAAGGCGATCATGCAGTATTCGCAGATCAAGGGCCTGCCCAATGTTCAGATGGAACATATCTACACGGGCAACGGCGTGTCCGAGCTCATTCAGCTTTCGATGAACGCGCTGCTCGACAATGGCGACGAGATTCTGATTCCCAGCCCCGATTATCCGCTGTGGACGGCGTGCGCAACTCTTGCCGGTGGACATCCAGTGCACTATCTGTGTGATGAGCAGGCCGATTGGTATCCCGATCTGCAGGATATGGAGTCCAAGATCACGAGCGCGACCAAGGCCCTCGTCATCATCAACCCCAACAACCCCACGGGCTCTGTCTATCCGCGCGAGGTGCTCGAGGGCATCGTTGAGATCGCGCGCAGGCACCAGCTCATGATTTTTGCCGACGAGATCTATGACCGCCTGTGCATGGACGGCTACGAGCACGTCTCCATTGCATCGCTCGCCCCCGACCTGCCCTGCATTACGTTTAGCGGCCTGTCCAAGTCGCATATGATCGCGGGCTATCGCATTGGCTGGATGGTGCTTTCGGGCAACCAGCGCTGCATGAGCGACTTCATCATGGGCATCAACATGCTCTCCAACATGCGCCTGTGCTCCAACGTGCCGGCCCAGTCGATCGTCCAGACGGCGCTTGGCGGCCATCAGTCGGTCAACGACTACATCCGCCCCGGCGGTCGTGTCTACGAGCAGCGCAACTTTGTGTATGAGGCGCTCAGCAAGATCGACGGCATCTCGGTGGTCAAGCCGCGTGCGGCGTTTTATATCTTCCCCAAGATGGATGTTAAAAAGTTCAACATCACCGATGACGAGCAGTTTGCCCTCGACCTGCTGCACGAGAAGAAGATTCTCATCACGCGTGGCGGCGGCTTCAACTGGGCTGAGCCCGATCACTTCCGCATCGTGTACCTGCCGCGCATGGAAGTGCTCAAAGAGTCGCTCGAAGACCTCGCCGATTTCTTTGATCACTACCGCCAGTCCTAATTGGTTCCGCCGTTCTACCGAACGGCGGACCGCTTGACGCTACGCGAGCCGCATTCACGCCAATCTGACGTTCAATTTCGAGGGCGCGACCAGAAGGTCAGCGCCCTCTCATTTCACGTCACCTTGGCGCAAATGCGGCTCGCTCGCTGTCGTGTGCTCAGCCTGCGTCGTTACCATGATCCAAAGGGGACGGAGGAAAACAGATCATTTTCCTTGACTCGCGGAACTATATAACGACGCCGTTGCAGTGGTCGATTTCGTGCTGGATGATCTCGGCGGTGTAGCCCGAGAAGTTTTTGATGCGGTGGACGAAGTTCTCGTCCAAATACTCCACCTTAATGCGACGATAGCGGGTACAGGGACGCTCGCCGATCAGCGAGAGGCATCCTTCGCTGGTCTGATAGGCATTGACCTGCTCAAGAATTTGAGGGTTGTACATCAGGAGCGTCCTGTTGCCGTCCTTTACGCAGATGATGCGTTTGCGCACGCCGATCATGTTGGCGGCGAGCCCCACGCACTCGTGCTCATGCTCGTGGAGCGTATCCAGGAGGTCCTGCCCGATCACGGCATCGTCGGGCCCTGCGTCTTCGGAAGGCAGGCGCAAAAAGAACTCGGATTTCATGATGGGCTTAATCATGGCGGGCTCCTTAAGGTGGACACGTTTGGTTCAGGCCATGATACCGCGACATGTCGCATTAATGTGTGCACATAGATTCTGCAGCTAGATTGGATGGCGACACCATAAACTAAGGAACGTTTTGCCGAGAGGCATGAATGTTTAAAGCGCAAAGAGTGCGCGACGGGCCCCGCGAATGGGGCGATGATGCCCGAGAGGGCCAAGAAGGAGTCTCATGTCCGAGAACGAAGAGATCATGAACGAGACCGAGAACGAGACCATGGCTGCCGAGGTCGATGCAGTCGAGACCGTGGAGACCGAAGCTACCGAGGTTGAGGCTGCTGACGAGGTTTCCGCCGAGGAGGAGGCCGAGGTTGTCGAGGCCGCCGTTGATTACGATGACGAAGAGCTGATGGACAAGATGCAGAAGGCCGCCCGCCTGCTGCGTAGCCGTCGCTTTGCTATTTCCAAGGAGGAGGAGGCCAAGGCCGAGCGTATGGCGAACATCGAGCGCGCCATCAAGCTCCTTGACCTCAAGCCCAAGATGGAGCAGAAGGAAATGTCCGATCTGCTGGGCATGCGCCTTCGTGAGCTCGATGGCCTGATGGCCGAGGCCGAGGCTGCCGATCTGGTCGGCCGCATCGACAACGCCGAGGGCGATATGCGCAAGATCGTCGTCTTCGCTGCCGAGGATGCCGCTGAGGGCCTGGTCGAGCTTGCCAACAAGAAGGAGAAGCTCCTGCCCGAGCTTTCTTACGAGGAGGCCACCGAGCTGATGGCCGCGCTCGATAAGGTTATCGCTCCGCTCGTCGCCATGGGTCTGGACGAGGATCGCGGTCCTCGCGGCGGCCGTGACGACCGTGGTGGCCGTGGCGGCGACCGTGGCGGTCGCGGCGGCTTTGGCGACCGCGGTGGCCGTGGCGGCGACCGTGGTGGTCGCGGTGGCCGTGGCGGCTTTGGTGACCGTGGCGGCGATCGTGGCGGTCGCGGCGGCTTTGGCGGCAACCGTGGTGGCTATGGCGACCGCGGTGGCAACCGTGGCGGCTTCGGCGGCAACCGTGGCGGCGACCGCGGCGGTCGAGGCGGCGACCGTGGCGGCCGCAACGGCGGTGGCTTCCGCGGCAACCGTTTTTAGTTACGGCATTTTACCAAACGCCGTAACGGGCCGACGCTGCAAGCCCGCCAGAGCGGCAATCTGCCTTTCAACTTCGGCGGCATGACCAAAAGGTCAATGCCGCCTCGTTTCAAGGCGCCCTGCTCGCGTGTACGGGTTTTCGCTGTCGTTGCCAAAACATCGGCGTTGCCTTGATCCAAACCTGCCAAAAAGGGACAGGTTTATTTTGGTCGGTATTATCTGGGCAAACGTGGCCGTCTATCGCAATGTAGTCGTTGAGAACGTCCCCAACGACTACATAGCATGAGAGTGGATAATCTCCCGGTTTGAGCCTGCATCCAAGCTCAAAGTGGGGGATTTCCACTCTCATTTGCTATGCGTCCGAAAATCCACGTTCGTTTGTTTTCTGCCTACATTTGGAGGAAGAGCTCGTGGAGGCGGGTGTCGTCGTCGAGCTCGGGGTGGAAGGTAACGCCGAGCTGATTGTCTTGACGGGCGGCGACGATGCGGCCATCGACTTCGGCTAGGGCCTTGGCATTGCCGTGCACCTCGACGATGCGGGGTGCACGGATAAACGTTAACGGCACTTCACCGTCGATACCGCCTACCTGCCCCTTGGTGCGAAAACTGCCGAGCTGCCTGCCATAGGCATTGCGCTCAACGAGTATATCCATGGTTGCCAAGCGCGGTGTCCCCTTGTCATCGTGGGCGGCAAGGTCGCGCGCCAACAGAATCAGACCGGCACAAGTTCCCAGTACAGGCATGCCTTCAACAATGCGGGTACGAAGATCCTCGAGCATATCGAGTTCGGCAAGTAGCTTGCCCTGAACGGTGGACTCGCCGCCGGGAAGTACCAGACGGTCAAAGTTCTGCTGCAAATCGGCCGCCTGCCTCAGCTCAATACAGTGTGCGCCCAGCTCGGATAGTCTTGCTTCGTGCTCGGCAAAAGCGCCTTGGACCGCCAGCACGGCGACCGTTTGGTCTGCATAATCGCTCATGGGCGATCCTTTCTGCCGGACTAGCGCCCGCGCTCCTCCATGATAATCTCGATCTCGTCGGCGTTGATGCCCACCATGGCCTCGCCCAGGTCCTCCGAAAGCTCGGCGATGAGTTTGGCATCGGTGAAGTTTGCCACGGCCTTGACGATGGCGGCGGCGCGCTTGGCCGGGTCGCCGCTCTTAAAGATGCCCGATCCCACAAAGACGCCCTCGGCGCCCAGCTGCATCATCAGCGCGGCGTCGGCGGGGGTCGCTACGCCGCCGGCGGCAAAGTTCACGACGGGAAGCTTGCCCGTGGCGTGGACCTCGCGCACCAGCTCGACCGAAACCTGCAGTTGCTTGGCTGCCTCAAAGAGCTCGTCATCGCGCAGGGCAACAACGTCGCGGATCTGCTTTTGGATCTTGCGCATGTGACGCACGGCCTGGACGACATCGCCCGTACCCGGCTCACCCTTGGTGCGAATCATTGTGGCGCCCTCGGCAACACGGCGCAGCGCCTCGCCCAGATCGCGGGCGCCGCAGACAAACGGCACGTCAAACTGGGTCTTGTCGATGTGATAGACGTCGTCGGCAGGGGAGAGAACCTCGGACTCGTCGATGTAATCGATCTCGATGGCCTGCAGGACCTGCGCCTCGACAATATGGCCGATGCGGCACTTGGCCATAACGGGGATGGAGACGGCCTCTTGGATGCCCTTGATCATCTTGGGGTCGCTCATGCGTGAGACGCCGCCTGCGGCACGGATGTCGGCCGGGATGCGCTCGAGTGCCATGACGGCGCAGGCGCCCGCCTCTTCGGCGATGCGTGCCTGCTCGGGCGTGGTGACGTCCATGATGACGCCGCCCTTGAGCATCTGCGCGAGCTCGCGATTGAGTTTGACGCGATCGGCCTTGCTGGTCTGTTCTGCCATGGTTGCTCCCTTGGTTGGCATGTGCATTGCTTGACGGAACATCCTATCGGGGAGCTGGGTATGGCGAAATACTCAGTGTTAGAGATAATAATAAGGCCAGACTAATACCAGATTGAATGACTCAATAAGGTCAGGTGATAAACTCATGCTTGACTACAATTTGGAAAAACGCGGCGAAGCATCGCTCTATGAGTATATTTACCAGCAAATTCGAGATGATATCGTTGCTGGACGCATTGCGGCGGGGGAGCATCTTCCGTCTAAGCGCGCCTTTGCCAATCATCTGGGAATCAGTGTCATTACCATCGAGAATGCATATAGCCAGTTACTTGCCGAGGGCTATATTTGCTCAATGCCGCGTCGTGGCTACTACGCTTGCGAGCTTCCGGATGCACCGGTTTTGGCTTCGGCTGCAGAGGGCATCGACCGGGATGCCGTCTCTGCGGGTTCCGGCGCGCATGATGTCAACGGACAGGTCGAGCGATTCGATACACTTTCTCCTTCTGCTTTGGAGGCGGCGCGGCTTTGGCAAAGCGCGCTGCGGGCGACGCTGGCATCCGAAGACGAGCGCGAAATCTTTTCGACCGCGCCGGCACAGGGCACCACTCGGCTACGACGCGCAATTGCCCACCATCTGCGCGGGACAAGGGGCATGAATGTCGACCCCAACAACGTTGTTATCGGTGCGGGCGCCCAGCTGCTCGATACCATGTTGGTTCAGTTGCTTGGCGCCGACAAGGTGTATGCCGTTGAGGACCCGGGCTATTTGCGCCTAACGCGCATCTATCAGGCTATGGGTTGCAAAGTTCGACATATCCCGTTGGATGATGAGGGCGTAGACTTGAGCGCTCTGCAGAAAACGGGGACCGATGTCCTTCACCTGATGCCGTCCCATCAGTATCCGACCGGCCTGGTGACGAGCATTGCGCGTCGCTATGCGCTGCTGAGCTGGGCCGCCGAGCGACCAGGTCGATATCTCATCGAAGATGACTTTGATTGCGAGTTTCGTCTGGCCGGCAAGCCGATTCCCGCGCTTGCTTCGATCGATGCCGCTCAATCGGTCATCTACACCAACACGTTTTCAAAGAGCCTTTCATCGGCGTTGCGTCTAGCGTACATGGTGTTGCCCGATAAGCTGATGAAGCGGTTTAGGTGCAACCTTGGTTTCTACGCCTCGTCGGTGAGCTCTGTCGACCAGGTCGCTTTAGCTCGTTTGCTGGAATCGGGTGATTACGAGCGACATGTGAACCGCGTGCGCGTTCGTGCTCGTGAGGCGCGTGATGGCCTGGTGGCGCTTGTACGGAATGCGTTTACAGCAGGAGAGGTTTCGATCGAGCATGCAGATGCAGGCCTTTACTGCACCGTGGTTGCGGAGCGGGGAACGGGCGGAAGCTCTTTTGCGCAGGCCCTCACGCGCTCGAGCATCCCTTTTATCGATATCAGTAACTGTTATTGGTGTGCCGATGGCGCATCTGTCCCTGAAAACTCAACTCAAATTCTTGTCCAGTATGACGACCTGAGTCCGGAGGTGCTTAATACCCTGGAATCGCAGCTAATGGGGCACTCTGTAACCTAAGTGAGTAGACTTTTGGCACTTTGGTGACCAGACAGTTTTGTAACAAGCTATCTACCTGTGGTTTTGAGAAGTGGGATCATCGGTCTGCTCGGGATGTTCCAAAAAGTCTACTCACTTGCCGCGCAAAGCTTCCGCATGAGAAAAAAAGTGGGGTTTCCAACAGGGCTTCGTCCAGTTCTCGGTAAGCTTTTGGCCAGTTGGGGAGGGCTGTTGAAAACTTTGCAGTTCGTTCGGCGTCATTTTTGGTGCGTTCGCGCCAATGAGAGACCGACTGGGTTGAAATTCGTGCTTTCCTGTGCCTATGAAGGATCTACTTTGTGACATATCGGCTTTTAGGTACTGGCGTTTGCCCCCTCAAGTCCGCGCTTTGTGTCCTCCGCTTCCGCGGCCGGATGAAGACCGGCAGCGATATGACCTCGTCCGCAACCCGACGGCTGCGGTCGCGCTCGGTTTTCCGTTGTATACATTGGTTCGGACGAGAAACAAACGGACTTGCCCTGCCAACATTAGGCAGCGGCTGTTTCTTGGTGAACTCCCCAGGGAATCCGTGCTGGAAACGGAGCATGGATTTTTGGTCACGTCTCCTCTACTGACGGCATTTATCATGTCTCGACATCTGACGGATCTCCAACTTCTTCTGGTATTGGCGGAGATGTGCGGCTTGTTTGCGGTATGCGCCCTGCCGGCGGCACTTGAGGTGGAGCTTTCGCGTGCAATTGATTCGGGTACGATTTCGACAACGTTGGGTTGGGTGCGCTGCCCGTCCGAGGGCGGCGCCGCCTCAAATTTGTGGCGTCGCGACGCTTTGGTTTTGGATGGGGACCTTGACCGTTTTTGTTCAGATGTTTGCGGGATGCGTTACGGCAATCGATTTATGGCGGTGTCGCAACTCGTTCCATTGGGTGCCGCTTCGCCTTTTGAGGTCGAGGCGTATTTGTTGCTTGGACTGCCGCGAGCCCTGGGAGGTGAAGGGTTTTGCGGCATAGAGCTCAATGTCAAAGTGATGCTAAGCACAAGTGCACGAGCGATTGTAGGAAAGACCCGCGTATATATCGATCTACTTCTTTCCTCGCCGGACGGGAGGCGACAGGTGGCCATTGAATGTCAGGGAAAGGCCTCGCACGGGCGTGCGGGGGATGGCTTGCGTGACGCTGATCGCATGACGGCGCTTCAAGCCATGGGCTACGACGTGCTTCTCCTGACACACGGACAGATATCCGATGAGGATAGATTCCGTGCGATCGTTAAGGCCGTATGCAGGATGCTCGATGTTGAATATCGCGATAAAAGCTCGGATGAGCAAAGGGCTGAGGCATTACTCCGGTCTGAACTATTCGTTGACTGGACAAAATTGGGAGTAATCGACGGAAAGATGTCCATTGGACACAAAACAGCTCGATCGTGGACAGCACGGATCTAAGTGAGTAGACTTTTGGCGTGATGGCGACCAGGCCGTTTTGCAACAAGTCATTTACCTGCGGCTTTATAGAGCAATATGGATGGTCTGCTCGGCAAGTCCCAAAAAGTCTACTCACTTAGTTTTTGACGAGAAGTCGATGCCGAAGGTGGCCCTATTTCAGGGCGTTAACGAGTTCATGAGACACGAAAAAAGCCCGAACCATGCGGTTCGGGCCCTTTAAAGTTAGAGATTATCTCTCAGGCGGTTGGCTTAGCCAAAGTAGCGCTTGAGCAGGCCGGCGAAAGCCTTGCCGTGGCGGGCCTCGTCGCGAGCCATCTCGTGCACGGTGTCGTGGATGGCATCGAGGCCAGCGGCCTTGGCACGCTTGGCAAGATCGGTCTTGCCGGCGGTGGCGCCGTTCTCGGCCTCAACGCGCATCTCGAGGTTCTTCTTGGTGGAGTCGGTCACGACTTCGCCCAGGAGCTCGGCGAACTTGGCGGCGTGCTCGGCCTCCTCGTGGGCAGCCTTCTCCCAGTATAGGCCGATCTCGGGATAGCCCTCGCGATGGGCGACGCGAGCCATGGCCAGGTACATACCGACCTCAGAGCACTCGCCCTCAAAGTTGGCGCGCAGGTCGGCAACGATGTCCTCGGAGACGCCCTCCATCTTGGCGACGCCCACGACGTGCTCGGCAGCCCACTCGAGCTTGCCCTCCTCCTGCTTCAGGAAACGAGAACCGGGAACGCCGCACTGGGGGCACTTAAAATCCTCGGGCAGCTGGTCGCCGTCGAACTCTTCCACATAACCGCAAACGGGGCAAACAAATTTCATGATTCGATCCTTTCGATGGATGGCGATGGGGCGCTTGTCCGATCCCGTAAGGGCCCTCTCCGGACGTGCGTCTTGACGAGTTCTATTATCCATAAATGCAACAAAATGTGAAGCCTATTAGGAATGATTTTTGATAAAACAATTTTGAGATATGAAGATGTTGATTGATTAACGATTGGCAGGCCGCCTGCGACCTCTGATGAGTACAATCGGTCGAACAAATGTTGACCAATCAACAAATGAGGGAGTTTCCTTTATGCATCTAGCCCGCTGCGCCTGGTGCCGAACGTATCAAACGGTTTTTCGCATCGCATTGCCGGTGCTGCCCTATACCGAGCCACGCATTCTGGAGCATGCTGAGAGAGCGCCTGCCAGGCCATTATCGGCTTTGGCGGTGGCTCGGCCATGGACTGTGCCAAGGGCGTGGGAGCACGCATCGCGCAGCCAAACAAGCCCATCAACAAGATGCGCGGCCTGCTGCGCGTCCACCGTCTCCTGCCGCTGCTTATTGCGGTTCCCACTACCGCCGGTACGGGAAGCGAAGTCACGCTCGCGGCGGTTATCACCGATGACGAGACGCACTACAACTACCCCATTAACGACTTTGTGCATATCCCGCGCTTTGCGGTGCATGACCCCGAGTTCGCGCGGTCTGCCCGCCTCCATTACGGGGCAGACGGGCATGGGCGCCCTGACGCATGCCGTCGAGGCCTTTATCGATTGGGCCGATCGAATGAACGCCGCCTTGTCGTTCGAATGAACGCCGCCTTGGACATTCCCAAATATGTGACGGGCATTCGCCGCTCCGACATTCCCGAGATGGCGGCGCATGCCGATGCCGAGGCCAATCCGCTGTACCTCGTTCCACTTTTGATGGACCGTTTGGAGCTGATGCGCATGTACGAGGTCGTCGCGGGTGGTATGTTTGAGGGCGAGAACTAGGAGGGTCCATGAACACCGAAGAAATTGCGCGCATCGTCGGAGACCAGCGCGTCTACTTTAAGACGCATGCCACGTTTGATGTCGATGCTCGACGTCGTGCGCTCGTGAGTTTACGCGATGCGGTGCGGGCCCACGAGGCAGATATTGCCCATGCGCTCAAGACCGATTTGGGAAAGTCGCATGACGAGGCGTATATGTGCGAGATCGGCACGTCGCTTTCCGAGATTCGTCATCAGATCGCACATGTGGCTCGATGGAGCCGTCCGCGCCTGCGTCCGTGTGACCTTGCCAACGCCGTGAGTGTGTGCAAAACGCAAGCCGTGCCCTATGGCGTCACGCTCATCATGGCCCCGTGGAACTACCCGTTTTTGCTAACGCTCGAGCCGCTCGCCGGCGCCCTTGCCGCGGGCAATACTGTGGTCATCAAGCCGAGCGCCTATGCTCCGGCATCGAGTGCGGTGCTCAAGCAGATCTGCGAAGAGGCATTTGATTCGTGCCTGGTGACAGTTGTCGAGGGCGGGCGCGCCGAGAACGAAGCGCTGCTCGATGAGTGCTGGGACAAGATCTTCTTTACCGGTAGCGTTCCGGTCGGCAAGCTCGTCATGGAGCGCGCAAGTAAAAACCTTACGCCCGTGACGCTTGAGCTGGGTGGAAAGAGTCCCTGCATCGTGGATGCGACGGCAAACTTGAAGGTTGCGGCACGGCGTATCGCCTTTGGTAAATGGCTCAACGTGGGGCAGACCTGTGTGGCGCCCGACTACCTGCTGGTCGATACGCGCGTGCACGACGAGTTGCTAGGCCTCATCAAGGAAGAGGCGCGCCGTATGTTTGGCGAGCATCCGCTCGACAACGAGGATTACGGGCATATCGTCAATGCCAAGCATTTTGCGCGCGTGCACGGGCTGATCGATCCCGATAAGGTCGTGCTTGGAGGTGCTGCGCGCGAGGCTTCGCTCAAGATTGAGCCGACAATTTTGGACGGCGTGGCGCCTGAGGACGCCGTGATGCAGGAGGAGATTTTCGGCCCCATCTTGCCGGTGCTGACGTTTGAGAGCCTAGACGAGGTCGAAGCGTTTATTACGGATCGTCCGACGCCGCTGGCCCTGTATATCTTTAGTCAGGATCGCGCGGTTCAGCAGCGCTTTGTGCGCTACGTGCCCTTTGGCGGCGGCTGCGTCAACGACACGATCATGCATCTGGCTACGAGCCATATGGGCTTTGGCGGCATGGGCGCGAGCGGCATGGGGCAGTACCATGGCCGCGAGAGCTTCGATACGTTTAGCCACAAGAAAAGCATCGTGAACAAGGCAACGTGGCTGGACGTGCCATTCCGCTATGCCCCTTACGCAAACTGGAAGCACAAATTCGTGCGCATGTTTGTGCATTAAAATCAGATGGCGTAGGGACAAACGGTCGAAAAGACGCAGACAGGATGAATTTGTGTCCGCACGGACCCGTAGACTTCTCAATAAGGTTAAACGCCGGTTTATCCGGCCGTTAGGGGAGTTGCCATGTACGAGCCTTCACGTGTTCTTCTGTCGTTTCACATTGCGGGATTTCAATATGCCGACGGCGCTTTGGTCCTAGGCGATCTTAAAGTGGGCGATAAACTGACGCTGTGCGCCGAGCGCGATAATCCCCATGATCCCGAGGCGGTCGCGATCTACTATGGCAAGACCAAACTTGGCTATGTTCCGGGAAACGAGGTCGGCCCGCTGTCCTTGATGATGTATTACGGCCACGAGGACGTATTTGAGGCCCGCGTGCAACAGGTTGCCCCCGAGCGCAGCCCTTGGCACCAGGTGCGCGTTGGCCTCTATGTGGTGGATGCCCGCTAATCGGTAAGGGAGGCTGCCATGTTTGATGACGACGACCTGTTCGATTTGACGGACGATTCGTTTGAGTGGGATATGCTACTCGACGACGATGAGCTGGAGCAGGACCGTAAGATGCGACAGGACAAGAAAACTCAGGGTGATGCGTCGAAAAAGAAAGACAAGCGCCGTCGCGGACTGTTTGGCGGGCTCTTTGGGTAACTGCCGCATCGCTGCGTCTGTATACTTAGCACGAGTTGAACACGTTGCGAAATGAGGACAGAGACGATGATGTGGTTTACCGCCGATCTGCACCTGGGCGATACGAATATCTTGCACGACATGGACCGGCCGTTTGGCTCGGTCGAGGAGATGAATCGCAAGGTCATCGATGCCATCAATGAGTGCGTGGCTGTGGATGACCGTCTCTACATTCTGGGTGACTTTACCTATCGTTTGCCCCTGGCGGAGGCGGTGCGCCTGCGCGAGCGTATTGCCTGCCAAAACGTGACGCTCATCCGTGGTAACCATGACGGCGATTGGGAAGATCCCGACGTGCCGCAAATTTGGGAAGACGTGCGTGATTATCTGGAGATTGCCCCCGGCTATGCCAAGGGCCATCGTCTGGTTATGAGCCACTACCCCATGCTTAGCTGGAATGGCAAGGCGCGTGGCGCCATCATGCTGCACGGGCATATCCACAGCAGGGGAGACCGCACCAACGCGCGCAACCGCGATCGCGAGCGCCCCATTTACCGCTACGATGTGGGCCTCGACGCCAATGACTACAAGCCCGTAAGCCGCGATCAAATCCTTGGCTTTTTTGGACTGTAATTAGAAGTGCAGGTAGAATGAACGCGCCGTGTGGATGGTCTACACGGCGTGTGTTTGCAGGAACGGTGATTCCATGAGGGCTATCCAGCGCATTAACCACAACGCTGCCATCTGCGAAGATGGTGCGGGGCGCCAGCTTATCGCTTTGGGTCGTGGTATCGGTTTTGGCGACATGCCGCACGAGGTCGATCTTGACGTTATTACGCGTACCTTTTACGGCATCGATCCAAAGTATCTGGCGTTCATCGACGAGGTCGACCCCGAGGTGCTTGAGTTTTCTGCTCAGCTGGCAGATATTGCGACCGGACAGCTTTCGTACGAATTGAGTCCTAATCTGCCCATTACGCTGGCAGATCATATCCAGTTTGCTATTAAGCGCGCCCGCGAACATATGGTGGTGTCGTTGCCGCTCAAGCGCGATCTGGAGCAGCTGCATCCCATTGAATACCGCTTGGGCGAGCTGGCTGTTCGTGGCATTAAGAAAACTTTTGCCGTTCGCATGCCCCAGAGTGAGGCCGCGGGTATCGCCATGTCGATTATCAATGCGGCGATTAAGCCGAGCGAGCGGCGCGTGCTTGCCGAGCAGCACGAGGAGCATCTCCTCGATATGACGGTTGCGATTATTCAAGAAGAGTTGGGCGTGACAGTCGATCGCTCGTCGTTTGCCTTTACTCGCTTTGCCACCCATGTGCGCTATCTGCTCGATCGCGTGGCAAAGAAAGAGCCGATTGACACCGAGAATTCCGGTCTTTACGACGTGCTCGTGGAGCAATATCCTGCGGCATCGCGCTGCGCTCATCGTATCGACGCTCTGATTCAAGAGGCCTTTGGCGAGCCATTGGCCCAAGAAGAGCTCGTCTATCTGATCATGCATGTGAATCGCGTGGCTCCTGCAAGCTTGAATAAATAGGGTCTCTGGCGTTTTATTTCCGTCGTAGTGACCGTTCGCGGACTGTTTGCTACCGTTCGTCGGCAATCTGAGTCACGGAGAACGCATCTGCCGCATATACTTGCCGTGTGTTGGGTGTTACTCACGGCGCAGCTCCGAGAGGCACTACCGATTCTGCCGAGGCCATTATTGGGTCTCTGTCGGTTGTGCGCGGGGCTTTTTTCATGTAGATCCACCCGGGAATCACATGCAATGAAATCTCTTGCCAACGGGCATCGCGCGCTGCGCAGGCGCGAGCGGAATCGTGCGTCTTGATGCTGTGAAGCCCCACAGACCTTTAGTTGGAAGAGAAGGGATTCGACATGGCTGTCGATAACAAGAAGATTGCCGAGGATGTGCTTGCTGCCGTCGGCGGCGCCTCCAATGTGACGAACGCGACGCACTGCATGACCCGCTTACGTCTGAACCTCAAGGATCAGTCCATTCCCAATGACGATGAAGTTAAGAAGATCAAGGGCGTGCTGGGTGCACAGTGGTCTGGCGGCCAGTATCAGGTCATCATTGGCCAGAACGTGCCGAAGGTCTATGACGCCGCCATTGCGTTGGGCGTCAAGGGCGAAGGCTCCATTGACGAGAGCCTCGATGGCGGCGCCAAGGAGCCGCTGACGCTCAAGACCGCGGGCAACAAGATCCTCAACTATCTCTCTAAGACCATGGTTATGACGATCCCCATCATCATGGGTGCTGCCATGTTCCGTACCATCGCCGTGGTTTGCGGTGACGGCATGCTCGGCATTTGGTCTGCCGATTCCGACATCTACAACTTCTTCTACAACTGGATTTACAACGCCGGTTATTACTTCCTTCCCGTTTATTTGGGTTGGGCTGCTGCGAAGCAGCTTGGCTGCAGCCAGCCGCTCGGCATGATGCTCGGCGGTGTGCTCATTGCTCCTGAGTTCATGACGATGGTCAACGCTGCAGCGGATTCGGGCGTAACGACCACGATGGTTTATGGTGTGTTGCCTGCTCAGCTGAACAACTACTCTGCGACTGTGCTTCCCATGGTGCTATCCATGCCGGTGCTCATGGTTGTCGAGAAGTTCATGAAGAAGATCATTCCCGACATGCTCTCTACGGTGTTTGTACCCGTGGGCACCATGGCCGTCATGATTCCCGTTTCGCTATGCGTGCTGGCTCCGATCGGCTCCGTCCTGGGCAGCACGGTCGGCAACTTTATGTTCGGTCTCGGTAACGCCGGCGGCATCGTCACCATCCTCTCCCTCGTCGTCATTGCCGCACTTTGGGAGTTCCTGGTTATGACCGGTATGCACCAGGTTCTGCTTACCCTTGGCATCGTGCAGCTGCTCACCCTGGGCTCCGACTCCTGCGTTATGGTCGCGGCCGGTATCTCTCAGTTCGCTACGTGGGGCATGGCCTTCGGTGCCTTCCTGCGCCTTAAGGAGACCGACGAGAAGGGCGCCATGCTCGGCTTCTCGCTCTCCGGTATCGTGGGCGGCGTGACGGAGCCCGCACTGTATGGCTGTGGCTTTAAGTACACTCGCTGCCTGGGCGCCATGGTTGCCGGCGGTGCTATCGGCGGTTTGATCGCAGCCCTCACCAATGTGACAACGTATGTTCTGGGCGCGACCAATATTCTGGGCGTCACCGGCTTTGTTGCCGGCGGAACGGCTAATCTCGTCTGGGGTTGCGTTGCATCGGGCGCTGCATTTGTTGCCGCCGCTGTCATCGCCTACCTCTTTGGCTTTAGCAAGGATCAGCTCGAGGAAGATGTTGCTGCCGCTAAGGCTTAAAGTGACTGTTTGGCTAGGAAAAATATCGGGGCACTTGGTTACGCTCCAAGTGCCCTTTCCCATAGATTGGAGTCGTTATGAAGCAACTGCTTATTCGTGCCGATGATCTTGGTTATTCGTACGCCGTTGACTTGGGGATCGCCCGTAGCGTCAACGAGGGCTTGGTGCGCTCAGCGGGCCTTATGCCAAATATGCCCGAGGCCGAGCGTGGGTGGTCACTCGTGGTGGATGCCGATATTGCGGTGGGCCAGCATACCAACGTGTGCCTGGGTAAGCCGTGTGCCGACCCGGCGCTCATCCCGAGCATGCTCAACGAGAGCGGCGAGTTCCATAGCAGCCGTACCTTCCGTGAGCATTTTAAGCGCGGCGAGGAGCTGATAGACTTCGACGAGGCCTGCATCGAGATCCGCGCGCAGCACGATCGCTTTGTCGAGATAGTGGGCCGCGAGCCCGACTACTTTGAGGCCCATGCCGTTATGAGCAAGAATCTTAACCGAGCGATCTCGGCGGTTGCCCAGGAGTTGGGCCTTAAGGAGCAAAAGGCAAGCTTCGACCCGACGGCGGTGGTGCGTTGCGGAGATACCGACCTGCGCATGGTGATGCGCTCGATGGAACCGGGCTACGAGCCCAAAGAGGCAATCATGCAGACAGTTCGCGAGATGTCCGACGGCGAGACGGTCGTCTTTGTGTGTCACCCGGGCTATCTCGATCGTTTTATCCTTGAGAACAGCTCGCTTACGGTCGATCGTGCCAAGGAAGTCGATGCGTTGATCGATCCTGAGCTGCGCGCTTGGCTCGAGTCTCAACCCGATCTTCGCCTGATCGACTACCGCGACCTGTAAAGACCCAAACCACTACAAGGGAACAGGCACTTTTGTGGTGGTTCTGGCGCCGTTGCCATTATGGCGGCGGCGCCTTTTTTGTCCGTGCGGCGCGGTAGAGTGTAGGCGGTTGAAATTTGCGTCCATCGAGGAGCTGCTATGAACGAGATCAAGTGCCCGCATTGTGGCGAAGTTTTTAAGGTCGACGCGTCCGGCTATGCGGATATCGTCAAGCAAGTGCGCAATGCCGAGTTTTCGCGCGACCTGGATGAGCGTGTGAAGGCAGTCCAGCGCGAGGGCGAGCAGGCACTGGAACTTGAGCGCTCGCGTTCGACGGCTGCCTTGCAAAAGGCAGAGTCTCAGCGCAACGCTCAGCTTGTCGAGCAGAAGAACGCCGCGGAGCAGAAGCTGGCACAAGAGGTTGCCAAGCGCGATGCCGAGCTTTCCGAGCTGCGCGCCAAGCTCGAGGGCGCTGCCGCAGAGCGCGAGAGCGCAAGCCAGCGCGCGGCGGTTGAGGCCCGTGCCGACGCTCAAAAGGAGAATGCCGAGCTTCAGCGAAAAATCGACAATTTGCGTGCGCAGCTGGAGCGTAAAGATGACGAAGCCAAGCTCGTCGAGTCGGCGGCGCGCAATGCTGCTCAAAACGATTTGGCTGCACGCGATGCGCAGATTGCCGAATTGCAGGCAAAGCTCTCCGCGGCGGACAAGGCCCAGGAGATGGCGCTTGCCGCCGCCGCGGCCGAGTCGCAGCGTGAGCTCGATGCCGCTCGCGGCGAGGCCGAGCGCGCGCTTGCTGACTATCGCGTGAAGGTGCAAGAGAGGTTTTCTGCCGCAAAGGCACAGTCCGAGCAAGAGGCCGAGGGCCTGCGTGCCCAACTGCGCGAGCAGGAACTGATGGCAAAAATGAACCTGTCAGAGGCGGTCGCCGCGGCGGAGCGAGAGCGCGATGAGGCGCGTGCCAAACTGACGAGCGAGCTGGCGGTGCGCGATTCTCGCGAGGAACAGGCCAAGGCGGCACACGAGCTCGAGCTTGCGCAGGCCAAGCGCGCGAGCGATGACCTGATTCGCTACAAGGATGAAGAGATCGAGCGCCTTAAGGACATGAAGGTCCGTCTGTCCACCAAGATGGTGGGCGAGTCGCTCGAGCAGCACTGCGAGACCGAGTTTAACCGTCTGCGCATGACGGCATTTCCCAACGCGTACTTCGAGAAGGATAACGATGCGTCCGAGGGTACCAAGGGCGACTTTATCTTCCGCGAGTGCGACGCGAGCGGCAACGAGGTCATTTCGATTATGTTCGAGATGAAAAACGAGAACGACGAGACCGCGACCAAGCATAAAAACGAGGACTTCTTTAAGAAACTCGATCACGATCGTCGCCAGAAAGGCTGTGAGTACGCGGTGCTCTGCACGCTGCTCGAGCCCGAGAGCGAGCTCTATAACGTAGGGATAGTCGACGTGAGCTATCGCTACGAGAAGATGTACGTGATTCGCCCGCAGTTTTTCATTCCCATGATCACGCTCCTTCGCAACGCCGCCATGGGCTCACTGCGCTATAAGCAGGAGCTAGCGGAGTACAAACAGCAGAATATCGACGTCACGAACTTCGAAGCCAAGATGGAGAAGTTCAAGAATGATTTCGGTCGCAACTACGAGATCGCGAGCCGCAAGTTCCAAACGGCAATCGATGAGATCGACAAGACGATTAGCCATCTGCAGAAAACCAAGGAGGCATTGCTGTCCTCCGAGAACAATCTGCGCCTAGCCAACAAGAAGGCCGACGATCTTACCATTCGCAAGCTCACGTGGGGCAACAAGACCATGAAGGCGGCGTTTGACGAGGCGCGCGGGGCTGCGCCAGAGACAAACGATGAGTCAGCCGAGGCGGATTCGTATGAGGTCGAGGATACCGAGTAAGGCATAGCGTATAGTGCAAAAACGGGGCCGCTGGCGATATTGCCAACGGCCCCGCTTCGTTTCGTTCCAGTATGTTCGACTAGTCCTCGAGCAGGTCTTCGATAAAGCCGACGCGGTAGTTTTTGAAGATGACTTCACCGCCGTCTTGCGTGGCGTCCAGATCGACATCGCCCATGATGCCAAAGTCGTGGTCGCCGTCCTCGTCGGCAAAGATCTGGTGCACGTGCCATACGTGCGCGGTCTTCTCGTCGGACTCATCGATGGAAAACATCGCGGCGCTGCGGGCATCTCCGTCGGTGAGGATTTCCTCGTGCTGCTCATGGTAGGCATCGAGGGCCTTTTGCCAGCGGATCTCGCTCATGCCCCAGTCGTCGTCGAGCTCGCCCAGGTCGCGAACGTGCTCACGGGCGGCAAGGGTCACGCGGCGGAAGAGCGCATTGCGCACCAGCAGCGTGCAGCCGCGGCGGTCCGCCACGACCTCGTCGATGCCCTGTGGCGGCGCGGCATCGAGGGCTGCCGGGTTGCCGGCGTTCTCCCACTCGTCCACCAGGCTCGAGTCCACCGAGCGCACCACAAAGCCCAGCCACGAGATAATGTCGCGCAGGCGCTCGTCGCGCTTCTCGATGGGTACGGTGCGGTCGAGCGAACGGTAGGCCTCTGCCAGGTAGCGAAGCAAAATGCCCTCGGAGCGGGCGATGCCGAGCTTTTGAATGTAACCCTTAAAATCGCTCGCGCTTTCGAGCATATCGCGCAGGACACTCTTGGGAGAGAGCTGGTAGTCGTTTGCCCAGGGCACTTTCTGGCAGTACTTGTCAAAAGCGGCGTCGAGCAAATCCTCGAGCGGCTTTTCGTACGTGACGTCTTGAATGCGCTCCAAGCGTTCCTCATACTCGATGCCGTCGGCCTTCATCTCGGCCATAGCGCGATCGCGTGCGGCGCGCTCCTGTGCGCGCAATACCTGCTTGGGGTCCTCGAGCGTGGCCTCGACCATCGAAATGAGGTCCATGGTATAGGTCTCACTTTCGGGGTCGAGCAGCTCCAGCGCGGCAAGCAAAAACGGCGAGAGCGGCTGGTCGAGCGCAAAGTCCTCGGGCAGGTCGACCGTCAGCGCGTAGTCGATGTCCGGCGCGGCGTCAGCCGGAGCGTCGGGTGCGGGCGGCACCTCGGTGCGCACGACGACGCCGGAGTCGATGAGCGTGGCGAAGATCTCGTCGGCGCGAACCTCAAGCTTGGCCTTCTCTTCGGGGGTCTGCAGGCTTGTCTCGATGAGGTCATGTACGCGGGCTCGGGCATTGCCGCCCTGCTCGACCACACTAATCACCATAGAGTGCGTGATGCGCAGGCGTGGTTTGAGTGTTTCGGGTGGCGTCTCGATCAGGTGCTCAAAAGTTTGCTTGTTCCAGGAGACAAAGCCCTCGGGGGCCTTTTTCTTTTTAATCTTACGGAGTTTTTTGGGGTCGTCGCCCGCCTTGGCCATAAGCTTGGCATTCTCGATCTCGTGCTCAGGTGCCTCGGCGATTACCATGCCCTCGGTATCGAAGCCCGAGCGACCGGCGCGACCGGCAATTTGATGGAACTCGCGGGCGCGCAGGCGACGCATCTTGTAACCATCGAACTTGGTGAGCGCGGTGAGCACCACGGTATGGATGGGTACGTTGATGCCGACGCCGAGTGTGTCGGTGCCGCAAATGACGGGCAGTAGGCCCTGCTGCGCCAGGCGCTCGACCAGCAGGCGATAGCGCGGCAACATGCCAGCATGGTGCACGCCGACGCCGCATCCAAGCAGGCGTTTGAGAATCTTGCCAAAGGCCGTCGAGAAACTCGTTCCCTTTGCCGCTTCCTTAATGGCCTCGCGCTGCTCCTTGCTGGCGATGCCAAAATTGGCGAGCGACTGTGCCGTCGCAAGGGCGGCATCCTGGCTAAAGTGCACGATATAGAGCGGGGCCTCGCCACGGCGCATGGCGAGCTCGACCGTGCCCTCGAGGGAGGTCGTCACATAGTCGTAGCTCAGCGGAACAGGACGCGGGGCATCGACAACCAAGTCGCAAGCAGCGCCGGTGTGCTCCTCGAGCGAGGCGGCGATGGCGGTGACATCGCCGAGCGTGGCGCTCATGAGCATAAACTGCGTGTGGGGCAGGGTGAGCAGCGGTACCTGCCAGGCCCAACCGCGATCGGGGTCGGCAAAGTAGTGGAACTCGTCCATGGCCACGCAGCCCACGTCGGCGCCCTCGCCCTCGCGCAGCGCATCGTTGGCAAGGATTTCGGCCGTGCAGCAGATGACGGGCGCCTTGGTATTGATATGCGTATCGCCGGTGATCATGCCGACGTTATCGCGGCCGAGTACCTGTACCAGGTCGAAGAACTTTTCGCTGACCAGGGCTTTGATGGGGGCCGTGTAATAGCAGCGCTTGCCCTGAGCCATGCCCATAAAGAGCATGCCCAGCGCGACGAGCGATTTACCCGATCCGGTCGGTGTGCCTAAAATGACGTGATCGCCAGCGGCCAGGTCCATGAGGGCCTCTTCTTGGTGATCCCACAGCTCAATGCCACGGTCGCTCGTCCATTCAAAGAAGCGTTCGAAGGCCTGATCGGGCGTGAGCCATGGTTCGGGCTCGCTGCCGTCCTCGGGCTCCCACCAGGTGGGAGAGAGCGCGCCGAGCGAGCCAAACTCGGCTTCGGTTCCCGTGCCGCCCGAGAACGAGCTGGCGGCGCCGGCACCGGAGACGGTGCTGGCGGCGGTATCTGTCGTGGTCTGTGCCATGTGTTTGCTTTCTCTCGCGATTGTCCGCCAACTATTATGGCGTAGCGTCGCATCGATGCGTTCGCAGGCAAGAAAATGCAGGAAATGGGCGTTCTGCCCAGCTGTTTGGTGCAGTTGCCAGCTAAGTGAGTAGACTTTTTGCAATATTGCGAGCACATGGCTTTTGCGCAAAGGCTCTACCTGCGGTTTTAGTATTGGTTATGCGAGTTGTGCTTGGCTATTGCAAAAAAGTCTACTCACTTAGATTTGAGGGTCGTTTGCTGGCGCCTATTTGCGCTTGTTTGCCGAAGCCGCGACCATCAGAGGCCCCTGGGACTCCTGCGGTAAGCGCTTCTTGCCCTTGCGGGCGCGGTTTTTAAAGTTCTCGACGGCCTCTTCCATGCCGAGGGGCACGTAGGTGAGCTCATCGAGATTGTCGGGCAGGTAGCACGCAAGGCTTTGCTCCTGCGCGCGCCCCGCCGTGAGCTGTTCATCGCTGGGCAGCGCGTCGGGAGTGGCGCAAATGCCATAGACGGCGGCACCCATCTCGCGCGTGCGGCGCTCGTATTCGGTCTCGGGATACTCGGGATGGTCGTGGCGAACGTCGTCACTTACCCATAGTGTGTCGTAGCCGGCCGCGGCAAACTGCCCCAGGGCGTAGTCGCGCAATGGCTTGCTGTCGGTGCGCAGCGTGACGGTGGCGCCGGCTGAAAAAAGCGGGCGGTAGAGCATCAGATGGTCGACATGGACGAGTCGTTTTTTGGCGTACTTGGCCTTAGGCTGCGGCGTGGGAAAGTTGATGGTGATGGCATCAAGCTCGCCTGTGGCAAACAGCTGCGGCAACGATGCAGCGCCTCGGGGCAGGACGAGTGCGTTGGTCAGTTCCTGCTCGCAGATTTTCTGTGCGGCATAGGCGATGCAGATGGGCTCCTGGTCCATGCCGATAAAGAGCGTGTTTGGCTCGTGGGCCGCGCGCTCTACAAGGTACGTTCCCTTGCCGCAGCCAAGATCCAGGTGAAGGTGTTCGAAAGACTTGCTGCCTGCGGGCGCACAGGCCTCGCGCCAATCTCCGGCATAGATTTCAGGGTTCGTCTCAATCGCATCGGCGTAGCGCTCCAGGCGCTCTTCGAGCACAAAGTTCTTAGGCGTGCGAACGTGGACGGCTCCCATGAGGCTCCTTGGTCATAAGTATGGAACGCATAGCTGCGCGTTCCGTCAATGGGTTGAAAAAGGGTAGGCATAGCTTGCCCGAAAGATGCGGTGCGGCTCGACGGCGAGTCGTCGGTGCCTACAGGCGCTTGAGAATCACGTAGCGGTTGAGCTCGCCACTGCGACCGTCGGCATGGAAGCGCTCAAGCTCGCGTACGGGGACCTCGCCGCTCTTGTAGAACGTGCGCACGCCGCGCACCAAGTCGGTGATCTGCTGATCGTCAAAGTGGTGGCAATAGCGGTAGGCGTGGCGGTCGTTTTGCCAGCCAATGAGGTGGTCGCCGGCTTCAAACTGCGCTGAATCGTAACCCTCAAACGGCGGGGTGAGCTCGGCGCGGGCCTCGGCTCGAACGGCCTTGCGCGCCATGCGCTCGTCGTTCATAAACTCCCAAAAGCTAATGGCGATGATGCCGCCCGGGCGCGTCTGCCGCACCAGGGCGTCGAGCACGCGTACGCGGTACTCGCACGACGGCACGTGGTGCATAAAGCCAAAACAGACCGAGATGTCGGCGAGCGGGGCGTCGAAAAGCGCGTCAGGCGCCTCGGCGGGGTTGAGCTTCATGAGGGCATCGAGCACGTCGAGTTCCTGGAAGTGCAGGTTGGGAATGCGCAGGGCATGACCGCGTGCATCGATGGCCAGGTCTTGGCACGAGTCGACGCCATAGAACTCAAACGGGCAGCTGGCATCTGCCGAGGAGTTTGCGCCGTCGACGCCCTTGGCGGCAAGTGCGCCGCCGGCGGCAAAGTTCTCGAATCGCATATTGCCGCAGGCGAGATCGAAGACGCGGACGGGATGCTCGATCCTGGCGACGTCGAGCTGCCCGAGCGCGATGTCCATGGTGCGCACCCAGCCGGGCCACGGGGCCTGACGCGTATCGGAAAAGGAGGCGGAGTGCTCGCGATAGAACGTGTTGTTGAGCTGGATGAGCGATGAGGCGAAATCGCGGTTCACGGCGCGGGACCCCCTCCGTTGGCGGTGCGGAATTAACAGTACGACCATACTACCGTTAACGCCGCAACGGGGACAACCAAGCTACGTGTCATTGCTTTGTTTGGACACATTTCCGCAGCTCATATGCACCCGCAACCGCCGGTTGTCAAAAATCTCACTAGAATAGGTGGCATGCTTTTGGCGGTGGCGGATAGATTTTTAACTGTGCAAGGCGCCTTAAGAACAAAAACGGTCCGGCGGCACGGCTGGCATCACATAGGAGGAACCATGAATGTAGAAACTGCGCAGCGGCTCGCCGACCTTCGCCGCAGCAAAGGCTTTAGTCAAGAAGGGCTGGCGCGAAAGCTGGGGCTGTCGCGCCAGGCGGTCAGTAAATGGGAGCGCGCGGAGAGCGCGCCCGATACCGAGAACCTGATCTCGCTCGCCAAACTCTATGGCGTGAGCCTGGACGAGCTCCTCAATCCGAGCGATGAGATCGAGGACGATATCGAGTTTGAGAACGAGGACCGCGCCCGTCAGCGCGAGGCCGAGGCGGCAGAGCGCGCACGCACCCATGAGGCGGCGGCACGCGCCACCGAGGCGGCAACGCAGGCGAGTGATGCTGCGGCCAAGGCGGCACAAGCGGCAAGCTGGAGTGCGCAGGCCGCCAACGCTGCTACGGCGCAGGCGACGAGTGGCGGTGCAGTTGGCTCGACTCCGGTGAAGGGCCCGTTCCAGTCGTTCCCGTATTGGGCCGTGTGCTGGCTGCTGTTCTTTTTGCTGATGTTCCCGTTTGGTGCCGGCCCCTTTGCTGCGCTCATCTTCTTTACGATTCCAATCTATCACTGGGTGGCGCGTGCGCTCGATGGCGATTGGGCACGCGGGGATATTCAGGTTGGTCCGGCACCGGTGACAGCTAGGGCTCAGAATGTTTCCGCTGCGGTTGATGCTGACGTGGCTACCGCGACCACCGCTGAGCCGATTGCCAAAGAGGGTGATGAATGATGAAGCTTTCGCATGAATCCAAGGTACGCTTGGGCGTTGGCGTCGGAGCGTTTGTGCTTATCATTGGACTTGTCTTTGGCATTTCGCGGCTATTGGCTCATTCCGATATGGTGCGTACGACCGGTATTCTATCTGGCCATTTGTCTGATTTTGACGATATGTTTGACGAGGACGATTCCTTGAATAGCGGTAACTATTCCGCTCGGCCTCAGCAACTTTCGAGTGCGACTTTTGATGCCGATGAGTTCCGCTACCTCGATTTCGATATCAATGCGGCTTCGGTGGACGTCAAGGTTGTTGATGGCAACAAGGCTCGCGTTATAGAGCGGGGGCGCGTTGCCGAGGGTATGGATGCCTCCAAGGCCGCGACGCAAAACATCGCATCCGTCGAGGACTCGACGCTCAAGGTTTCCCAGTTTGGAAGTGATGACGGCAAGGCAATCGATCGCTCAGTTACGGTTGAGCTGCCACGCCGTGTTGCCGAACATCTGAAGGGAGTCAACGCGCACGTGGGCTCGGGTGATCTGCAGATTGCCGGTGTCATCTGTGATGGTTTCGATCTTGTCCTGGGTGCGGGAGATGTAGAGTTTTCGGGCAGCGTGACTGATGCGCTCAGCGCTGAAGTCGGTTCGGGCGATGCGACGTTCGAGCTTTACCAGGCCCCCGCGAAGTCGATGGACGTGAGCGTGGACTCGGGCGATGTGGAGATGACGGTTCCGAACTCGACGGGCTTTAAGGCGAGCGTCACCTTGGGCAGCGGCGACTTCGAAAGCGATTTCCTTCCGCTTGGCTACGACGGCGAGACCATTTTGAATCTTGAATTCGATAACGGTGACAAGTCTGCCACGTATCGTTTTAAGGTCGGTTCGGGCGACATGTCGTTTGATTCGGAGTGACATGCGGTTTTCGGAGATCGGTGCATACAGGCGTGCTCTTTGATGAAGGCGCCGGAGCTGCGACGGGCTTCGGCGCCTTTGCCTTTACAATGGGGGCATGGAACAGATTATCTTGAACATACTCGAGGCTCTGCGTCGCGGCGAGACCGTGGACGACAAAGCGCTCGTCAAACTGATACATGCCGAGGCGCGCCGTGAGGGTGCCGACAAACGCGATTTGGCCAAGCGCCGTCTGCTGCCGTTCTACCAGCGGGTTAAACGTGAGGATCCGGCTCGTTGGGCTGCGTGGAATGTCGATTCCGATCTGGAACGTCAACTGCTGCAGGTGCTACGCATGAAGCCGCGCCGCACGGCTTCGGGCGTAGCGACCATTACCGTCATCACCAAGCCGTGGCCGTGCTCGGGCGATTGCCTGTTTTGCCCCAACGACCTGCGTATGCCCAAAAGCTATTTGCATGCCGAGCCCGCGTGCGCCCGTGCGGAGCAAAATTGCTTCGATCCGTATCTGCAGGTGAGCGCTCGTCTGACCGCGCTTTCGCAGATGGGGCATGCGACCGATAAGATTGAGCTCATTGTGCTCGGTGGCACCTGGAGCGACTATCCGGAAGGCTATCAGACATGGTTTATGTCGGAGCTTTTCCGTGCGCTCAATGACGATGCCGTCGCCGGCGTGGCGGCCAACCCCATGTTGGCGCGTCCGGGCATCAGCCGTGCTGAGGCGGGGCGTCTGCTCGACGATGCACCCGCCGATGCGCTGCCGCCGGTGGTGTCGGAGCGCCGCGAGCGCTATCGGGCTGCCGGCATTGCGACAGACGAGGCTGAGCTCGCTGCCGGCGTTGCCGACGAGCAGGAGCGTGTGGATGCTGCCGTGGGCGGCTATAACCGTGCGGTGCGTCGTTTGTACGGCCCCGGTACGCCGTGGGGCGAGGTCACCGAGTGGCAGACGGCAACGATGGAGGAGCTCGAGCGTCAGCAGCGCATCAACGAGACGGCGAAGCATCGCGTGGTGGGACTCGTTATCGAGACGCGCCCCGATGCCGTAACGCCGCAGGCGCTTACGCTCATCCGCCGCCTGGGCTGCACCAAGATCCAGATGGGCATCCAGAGCCTCGACCAGTACCTGCTCGATATCAACGAGCGTCGCATTTCGGTGGGGCAAATCGAGCGGGCGTTTTCGCTTGCGCGCCTGTTTGGCTTTAAGATCCACGCGCATTTTATGCTCAACTTGCTGGGTGCCACACCCGAGGGGGACAAGCGCGACTACGAGCGCTTTATGACCGAGGGGGCCTTTATGCCCGACGAGGTCAAGGTCTACCCGTGCGCGCTCATCGAGGGCTCGCGTCTGGTGGGCTGTTACGAGCGCGGCGAGTGGCGCCCCTATACCGAGGAGGAGCTGCTCGACGTGCTAGCCGATGACATCGTGGTGACGCCGCCGTTCTGTCGCATCAGCCGCATGATCCGCGATTTTAGCTCCGACGACATTATGGTGGGCAACAAGAAGCCCAACCTGCGTCAGCTTGTCGAGAACCGCCTGGCTGCTCGGGGTGACGGTGCGACGGTGCGTGAGATTCGCTATCGCGAGATCAGCACGGCGGGTGCCGACTTGGATGAGCTGACCCTTGACGAGGATGTGGCGTACGAGACGCCGGTGACGCACGAGCGCTTTTTGCAGTGGGTGACGCCGCAGGGCAAGATTGCGGGCTTTTTGCGCCTGTCGCTGCCCGACCATTCGTTTGTTGCCGCGCATGCGGACGAGTTGCCGACGATGCCGGACGAGGCGATGATTCGCGAGGTGCACGTGTACGGCATGGCGGCGCGCGTGGGCGACCAGGGCCAGGCGGCGCAGCATCACGGGTTGGGGCGTTTGCTCGTAGAGCGTGCGTGCGAGATTGCCCGGGATGCGGGTTATGCGCGCATCAACGTGATTAGCGCGATTGGCACGCGCGAGTACTATCGCCATCTTGGATTTTATGACCATGGCCTTTATCTGCAAAAGGAGCTCTAGATGAACAAACCGAGTGTTTCTGCCGGCGTTGTTGCCGGCGTTGCTCTGGGAGCCGCGGCGCTTGGTGCGGCTGCCGTCGCTGTTCGTGCTGCCTGCCTGCAGGTTGCGCGAACCCGCAATGGGTTGGCGCGTGTGAAACGCGTGCACGATGAGGGCGGCGATGAAGTCCGCGTATTGGTGCAAGGCGGTGTCTACCAAAGCGCGAGTTACGTCGGCGAGCGCTGGGCGGAACCCGTCTTTGCGTACTATCGTGCGTTTGACGACGTGTTTGAGGCCGAGGATGCGATGCGTGACGTTTATGGTCACGGTATCAGCCGTATGCTTATGCTAGGTGGCGGCGGGTTTGCCTATCCCAAATTTGCGCTGATGTCGCACGAGGGCCTGCGCATGGACGTTATCGAGTATGACGGAGAGATTACGCGCCTGGCGCGCCGCTGGTTCTACCTAGACGAGCTAGAGCGCGCGGCAGGCGATCGCCTGCGGGTGATAACCGCTGAGGCTCGCTCGTATCTGGGTGTGACGAGTGTGGGCCATCGTCGCTACGACGTGGTCGTGAGCGATTGCTTTGGCGGTGCCGAGCCCGTACGCGAGCTGGCGACGGTTGAGGCGTTGCGTTTAGTGCGGGGCAGCCTGAACCCCGGGGGTATCTACGTTGCCAATATCGTGAGCGCAAACGAGGGGAGCGATGTAACGTTCCTGCGCGACTGCGCTGCCACGGCACTCGAGGTATTCGCCCACGCCTGGGTGGTCCCCTGTGGCGATACAGAGTTCGGCGGCGAGGAAAACTACCTGCTCATCGCCAGCGACGGGAACCATGCCTTTGCCGAAGCCGTGCCCCTTGACGCCGACTTCCTCGGCGCCGTCCTTCACGACTAGCGCGTCTTTCTGCGACCAGTCTTTCTGGGACGGGGGTTTTAGCTGCTTTCGGATGCCGGCTCGCTCCACATCGGGAGCAGTCAATTTGGGACGGGGCTATTTTAGCTATCCCTGCCACTAATCGGCCAAACCTTTCGCTTTACCTGCAAGGGCAGCTAAAATAGCCCCGTCCCAAATTGACTGCTCATATAGTCAGCCCCGTTTTATGCGTGGTCGCGCCAGCTGCGGACACGCTTCTTCATGCCATCTATGTCGAGCACGCCTTCGGCAAAGCCCTTACGCACGAGCTCTTCGGGAACGAACTCATCGTAACGATCAAAGTAAGGCACCTCGCCGGGATAGACGAGCTCGATGGGATCGAAGTCCTTCTCGGCCTCGGCGGCGAGTACCTCAAAGAACGTCTCTTCGTCGGCCTTCATCTTAAACTGCATAAAGTACGGGCGCGACGGGTCGAGTCCGCGAAGGCCCAGCTCCGCGGCACATTTAATCTTGAGCATGCGCTCGAGCGCCAAAAAGGCATAGCTGCCCAGCCAGGGGAAGAGCACCCAGGTGTCGCCGCCCAGGTTAATGAGCGGCCTAGTGCCCGCACCCGAAATCTCGGCCGTATGGCGAGCCTGCGCCAAGCGGGCCCGCGCGTTGCCCATAAGGTATGGATATGTCGCGTGCTCGTTGAGCGCTTTACGCATGCGCTCGAGTACATGCGTGTTGATGTCGCCGGGGCAGTCGCCAAAGTAAGCCGGCACACGGCCCTTGACCTGCGTGGCAAAGACGGTATGGCGCTTCCAGTCCACTTCCTCGACAATCCAGCAGTGCCCGGCGATGGCGATGCGTTCACCGGGCGGTGGGGGATTGACGATCGTGCCCAGTTCGGACGACTCGCTGCGGACGGTGAACTCCTCGTTTTCCTGGAACACGGCGTAGAACTTAAAATTGTTGATGATGCGCTCGCCCGCGAGGCCCACGATGAGTCCGCCGCCCTCGGTGACCTGGATATGGTCGATCTTAATGAGGTGACGCAGCAGCACGCGATAGTCATCGGCTGAGACGCGGTGGAAATAACTGAGCGTGAGCACGCGCTGGGCAAGTTCTGCCGGCGTGAGCTCTCCGGTGCTGGCAAGCGTCGACATAGTCTGGTGATAGAGCAGACTGTAGGGGAGTCGATCGAGCTCGGGCGGCTCGACCCACTTTTCCTCGCGATAGAGTTGTACGAGTGCGATGCCCTGCAGGAGCTTCCACGGAATGGTTTCGGGCATCATCGTGCGCGGCTCGGGCTCTTCCTCGCGCATGACAAACCACATCTCGGGTGGAAGGTCGCGGCGTCCCGTGCGGCCCATTCGCTGCAAAAAGGAACTGACGGTAAATGGCGCATCGATCTGAAATGCACGCTCCAGACGGCCGATATCGATGCCAAGCTCAAGCGTAGAGGTGGTGACGGTCGTCTGTGCCTGCTCCTCATCGCGCATGAGCTCTTCTGCCGTCTCGCGCAACGATGCCGAAAGATTGCCGTGATGGATGAGGAAACGGTCAGGCTCGTGTCGGCTCTCGCAGTAGCTGCGCAGCATGGAACATACGGCCTCTGCCTCCTCGCGCGAGTTGGCAAAGACCAGACACTTGCGCCCGCGGGTGTGTTCGAAGATATAGCCCATGCCGGGATCGGCGTTGTCGGGTGCGGTGTCGGTGGGGTTGAGGAGCGCTTGCTCGGCGGCCCGGGGGATGTCGACTTCGCCCTCGGGGGCCGAGGAAGTGCAGCGGTTCCCGGAGCTAGCCTTACCCTGTGCCCGTTTGCGACGTTGACGGCGCTTGTCCTGTGTGGGCTGTCCGCTGTGGCACGTGCCTTGGGTGTCGGCCGGCAGCGCCGTGGGTGCCGCTGCCTCAATGCGCTCGGAGGCAAGCACTTCGGCCTCTTGAGGACCCATGCTCTCGAATCCCCGCTGCTGTGCCTGGGGACCCGAGTTGTAGAAGTGCTCCATGGAGATGCGCCACACGCGGCGCGGTTCCTCAAAACGGGGGATAACGCAGTCACGTCCCGTTCCCTGTGAGAGAAAAGCGCCCGTGCGCTCAGGGTCGCCGATGGTGGCCGAAAGGCCAATGCGTCGAGGCTGCACGCCGGCCATGCGCGAGAGTCGCTCGATAAGGCAGAGCGTCTGCCCGCCACGGTCGCCGCGCATGAGCGAGTGGACCTCGTCGATGACCACATAGCGCAGGTCGCAAAACATGCGCGGGATCGCCATGTGCTTATGGATCAGGAGCGCCTCGAGTGACTCGGGCGTAATCTGCAAGATGCCGCTCGGCTTTTTGATGAGCTTAGCCTTGTGCGACTGTGAGACATCGCCATGCCAGTGCCAGACAGGGATATCGGCCTCTTCGCAGAGGTCGTTAAGGCGGACGAACTGATCATTGATGAGCGCCTTGAGGGGGCCGATGTAGAGGGCGCCCACGCTCGCGGGCGGCTTCTCCCAAAACTCGGTCAGGATGGGAAAGAAGGCCGCCTCGGTTTTGCCGGAAGCCGTGGATGCCGTCAGGAGCACATTGTCTTGTGTGTTAAAGATGGCATCTGCCGCCGCAACCTGAATGGAGCGCAGACTCTCCCAATCGTGGGAGTAGATGAAGTCTTGGATAAACGGGGCGTAGCGGTCAAAGGCGTTCACGGGGCCTCCTTTCAAAAGCGAATCTCTCAACGCGGCGGGCAGTGGCTTGCTGCATGACTGCTTCAATGTTTGCCCAGATAAAACCTGCCAAAATAAACCTGTCCCTTTTTGGCAGGTTAGATGGCGAATTCGGCGAAGTTGCGGTCGGCGCCTGCGGTGCCGGTGTCGTCTGTTGCGGCTGCTGGCGCGTCACCGCCGACGCTTTGCAGCAGCTCGGCCACGTTGGCGTTGGGGTTTTGGCATAGGATGTCGAGCAGCTCGATAAAGTCACGAATGACTTCGCGCGGCGTCAGATGCGTGTCGGCTCCCACGCGACCGAACTCAATCTTGAGGAAGTCCACCAGGTCGCTCTCGGTAAGCGTGGGCGTCCAGCCAAAGTAGCCGGCGTGAATTTGCATGAGTTTTTCGATCAGCACCAGCAACTCTTCGTAGGTGAGTGGCTGCAGACGGATGATGGGCGCGAGCATGTCCTTAAGGTCCTCGCGTGCAAAGCGGCCCTGAGCGAGTCGGCTGCGCAGGGCCTCGTAGGAGAACACGCCGCGGCGGCGGTCTTCGATGGAGGTTGGCGTGCCGCCCATGATCATGCCCAGGTACTGCGCCTTGCCCTGGAGCGTGTCGTTGTACATGGTCAGGATCTTCTCGTAGTTGTATTGGCGCGTGATCGCGTTGGGAATCTTATACAGATTCACGAGTTCGTCGATGAGCACCAGCATGCCCTTGTAGCCGCTGCAGACCAAAAAGCGCGCAATGAGTTTAACGTAGTCGTACCAGTCGTCATCGCTGATGATGGTCGAGGAACCCAGTTCGGCGCGAGCCTCGCTCTTGGTGCGGTATTCGCCGCGGATCCATTTGGTTACGCGGCTCATGGCCTCTTCATCGCCCTCGGATACGGCCGTGCGGTAGCGGCGGAGCATGCGGGCGAAGTCGAAGCCGTGGACCATCTCCTCGAGCGGGGCCAGTTGGGCATTGACGACCGACTCGTCGACGTCGGCACACGAGGCGACCCAGCGATCCAGAATAAGGTTGACCGCACCGCCCTCGGGGCGCGTCTTGGTCGATATGTTGCGGATGAGCTCACGGTAGGTGGCAAGGCCCTGCCCCTGACCGCCCTGCAGGCGGCGCTCGGGCGACAGGTCGGCATCGGCGACGACGAACCCCTCGCCCATGGCGTGCGTGCGGATGGTCTGGAGCAAAAAGCTCTTGCCTGCGCCGTAGCGACCGACCAGAAACCGGAAGCTCGCGCCACCGTCGGCGATGAGACTCAAATCGGTGAGCAGGGCGCGGATCTCGACCTCGCGCCCTACGGTGATATAGGGAAGGCCGATGCGCGGGACCACACCGCCCTTGAGTGAGTTGAGAATGACGGCAGCGACGCGCTTGGGCACGCGGGGTGCTGCGGATGCGGTATCACTCATGGTCTAGGTATCCTCTCACGTCTGCTTCGTAATCCTCGATAATTTGCGGTCCTGCCGCGCCGAACTCGATAACGGTGTCTCCCACCAGGTCAAAGAGCGTCTCGTTGATGCTGTCGACGAGCATATCCTCGCTCTGGCCCGACCTCTCCACTGCCGATGTCGCTTGCGCTGTGTTTTGCTCGAGGAGCGCGCGAAGAAAGGCATCTTCGGCGGGCGCGAGTTTGTTCGTAGCTTCGGCAGACGCGGGCGTTACGGGTGCGGGCGCAGACACGAGGAGCGGTGCCATGACGCCAAACTCTTCGGCGGAGACAGTCGGCTCGTCGGGTTCGTCTTGCTGAATGGTCATCTCGCCAGGTTCGGCAGTCATGCCGGGCGCAGGCTCGCGGCCCGGCTGCTCGATAAGCGTTGCCTCGGCTTCCACGGGCGTGCCGTCCTCGCGCTCCTCATCAATCAAAAGCGCTTCACGCGTTTGCGCGGCGGCGCTCCGAATGTGCCCCAGCTGGCTCAAATCGATATCGATCTTGACGGGCTGGTGTGCGGCATCCCACGAAAGCCATGCCACGATCTCGTCATCGATGATTTTGGCCAGATATTTGGGGACCTTCTCCTCCTTCAGGGGGTGGGCGGGGGCTAGGGCCAGGCGCAGACGTTGGTCGCAGGCGCGCATCATCTCACCAAGCTTGCTGCTCTTTTGCCTGCTGCCGTGAATTCGCATGCATTCCCAAAAACCGTTTTGGCAGCGGTAGATATGAATGGGGTCAAGACGGTATTCGCAGTCCTCGTGGCGCTCGGGCGCAAAGAACACGGCCGAGGCAAACATGGTATAGGGCATGGCCGTCTCCTCCCCAAACAAGCTCGCCACGATACCGGTCTTTCGATGCGTGTCATAGTAGCGCGCCATGCGGACGTACACGGCACATGCCACGTGGCGTAGGTCGCGATGGTGGCTGCGATCGAGTCTTGAGTTATCGAGGTTATACGTGGAGAGGGCGTTGATAGCGGCCATGAGTCGCTCCTCGCCCGCCTCGTCGGGCGGGAGGGGGAGCGTAGGCTCGGAGGTCTTGCGACGCGCAGGCGCCAGGTCCGACGGCGTCGGTGCAGGTGCAAGGTCTCGAGCCGCGCGCCGCAGCTCGATAAGGGCGTTATCGAACATGACGGTTTTAGAGTCGCGAAGCAGTTTGGGGTCGAGCCCGTGGAAAACGGCGTAATCTTGCAACCACACGCGTGCAAACCGGTCGATGCCGGGCTCGAAGGCACGATAGGCGTTCCAAAAGGCCTTGATCTTGCTAAAGCCATCGAGTGGGTCATCTACGCCAATGCCGCAGATCAGCTCATAGAGATACAGGAAGGCAAAGGACGTAGACGTTTCCTCGACAGTTCCGCGGCGCACTTGGGCACGCCAGGTAAAGTAGCCGCGCAACTGTCGATCGCTCATGGCATTGTAGGTGGGAAAGTACGACTTAAAGGTGCCGTTGTAGGGACAATCGTCCTCGAAGTCGGCCATCAGCAGGCCTTGGCGGTAAAAGAGCTCCGCCTCCGATAGCCAACGTCCCGCGCCGCCTTTGGGATCATCTTGCCAGCGCGATATCTCGCGCATCTTGCGGTACTGGTCGGGGAGGAAGTTCTGCATCTGTCGACCGGTCTTGAGAATCGGCTCGTCAGCATAGATTTCGTTTGAGAAGTGGGCGGACTGATGGGTCCGGGCCTCGGCCATAATGCGCTCGATGAGCATCTTGACGTCCTGGTCGGCCACCGCTTCTCCTCTCCTAACGCAGCTTCGGTGACCTCATATCATAGCACAGCATCAAACAGGTGTTCGAGAAACCGCTACGTAGATAGATTTAGAACAAGAGGGCGTAGATGACCGCCACGACGACGGAGGGGAGCATGTTGGCCGTGCGGAAGGTCTGAGGTCGAATAAGGTTAACCCCAACACAGAAGATGAGCATAGAGCCCACAAGCGAAAGGCTGTCGAGGGCTGCGGTGGTCATGATGGGGGAGAGTGCGCCGGCAAAAAGCGTGATCGTGCCCTGGAATACGGCAACGGGCAGGGCCGAGAAGATGCAGCCGCGGCCAAGCGAGGCCGTCATGGTGCAGACGATGATGCAGTCCAGCGCGCCCTTCAGGGCAAGCGTGGACCAGTCGCCGAGCAGACCGTCCTGAATCGATCCTACGATGGCCATGGCACCGATACACACGGTGAGCGATGCTGAGACAAAGGCGTTGGTAAACTCGTTGTCGCCTTCGCTGCCGGTTTTGCGCTTGAGCCATTCGCCGAGGTTCTCGATGGCGGCCTCCAGGTTGATGGCCTCGCCGATGAGCGAACCGAGGGCAAATGAGACGATAAGCATGGTGGTGCCGGTGGTCGCCAACGCCTCTCCATCGATAACGAGCATCTTTTGCATGGTGCCGCCCAGGCCGATAAACAGAACACACAACCCCGACGCCTTCATGAGCGTGTCTTGGATGCGAGGCGTAATGAAGCGCCCGCCCATAAGGCCAAGCAGACCGCCCGCGATCAAAAGCGCGACGTTGATGATCGTTCCTAAACCCGGCATGAACCCTCCTGTAATTGATGCCAACGCGGCAATCGTAGCAGAACGGGGAGGGGCGCTCAGTATCCGAGCCAAGCGACGGTTAGCGGTCTAGGACAGGATGGGGCTAAAGTCGAAGCGCAGCGTCATGAGGTGCTGTGGGGATTCGATGGCTGCGGCAATGATGTCGGCATCTCGTGCGCGATCGAACCCTTCAAGTTCCATTTGATAGGGGACGTCTTCTTGGATACCGATGCGACGAGGAACCAAAAGCTTGGTTCCGTCGAATTCTTCGGTTCGCGTTCCGTCTGCTGCAACGGAATAAAGGTGTAACTTGGCGGTCGTTGTGGCATCAAGTGCCGAGATAGCTTGGATATCGTTCGATGCGCTCTTTGCTCCCACTGCTGTAAGTGCCGTAGGCGCGACGACTTCGCCCGAAGGCAAAAAGACGAGCTCGACGGTGTTGGGGAATGCGATGAGGATATTTTTGCGGCGGGGCGCATTGGCAGCGACTGGCTCAATGCTTGCAGCATCGACGGTTTCCGTGTGGTCGAGCGCGACCATCATGCAACAGTTGCCTTCGTCGACACTTGGGGGAGCGGCAAAGTCCAGGCCGTCTTTCGGTTGGGAATCGCCTAGTTCGGTGGCGCTGCCGCTTGGCTTCTCGAGAGGAACCGCAGCGTTGTCTTCTGATGATGCATCGTCAACATGTGCCGGTGCGTCTGCGACCTCGTCTTTGGGGGATTTGTCATTATCGCTCGATATAGGAGCGGCAATCTCGACGGACCCCACTCCGTGCCATGTCATTTGGAGCAGCGCCGGATCGGCGAGAATGCGCTGCACGCCCGGCTCCTGGGCATCGATATTGATGGGGGCGGGTTCTGATCCGCGCGTGAGGTTAAGCGAGCCCTTCTGCCTGGTGCTTTGAGCCTTTTGGTCGTCCGCGTCGCCAGCGTAGAACAGCAAAGGCGCATCTCCCGTTGCGATGGCTTCGGTGTCCGCCTTGGTCAGCCGCAGCGACGCCGTAAAGGAGATGATGGGCTGCGCGCCATCGGCATTCGAGGGAACGCAGCCCAGGCATACACCCCCTTCTTCTTCATGGGCCGCGCTGTCGAAGACGACCTTTGCCCCGTTCGCCGAGTCATCGACCGAGGCAATATCGATGCGCAGCTCTAAGTCGCATGGGTCGCCATCGGCGTCGACTGCAGCCGATTTCCATGTGCAGATGGCGCAACCTGTCTGGGGGCCGTTCTCCTTGTCCGGTCGCTTGATATCCACGACTATCGAGTCGACCGCATTGCGGTGAAGGCATCCCGAGGTTCGGACCGTGGCATGTGCGAGCGAAAAACGTTGGCAGGCGACGATACCCGACGAATTCGCCGCGGGGTTCAGAGCTTGCGGTAAGGAGCTTGCCGTGGCGGGCGTCGCCCAAGCGGCGAGAGGCGTACCGCTCGCCAGTGCGCTGCAGAGCGCGGCAACGGGCAAAAGGTTTTTGGGTGCCATGGTTCTCCTATCTATTCCGCGTACTCCGGTCGTGCTTGGCTATTGGTTGCGTTTGATGTGCAGGCCAAGGCACGTCAGTCCTGCTCCCACCGTGGCGACGCCTACCGCAATGAGTTGCCGGGTGTCGCTCGTCTGGACGAGCGGCTCGTGACGGCTGCCGCGATTAAGGCCCGAAAGATCGACGGTCACTTCTGTGGCCGCTTGCGCTTGCTCTTGTTGAGCAAAGGCCATTGCGGGTGCGGACGCCAAGATGCCGACGATGGCGGCCAGTGCAATCGCCTTAGGACGTGGCGTGCGCACCGGGCTCGACCGTCCAGGTGATGCTTGCCACTTGATCTCCCGTACCGGTGGCGTGGTAGATGTCACGCGTGACGCGGGCGACGTGGCCACTCACATTGAGCCTAATTTTGTCCGTTCCGTCGGCAATGTCCTTGTACTTCATGTCGAAGCTTGCGTCTTGGGAAAGATCGAGGCCCGTAGTCTGAGTCGCCGAGCTGGCATCCTTTTCTGCCGTATCGGGGCCAACCTTAAAATCGATGGAGTTCTGGGCCGAGCCCGTCTTTGCGTCTGCAACGATTGTCCAGTCGTTCTTGGCCGTGACCTTCATGTTGGTGACGTGGATGCCATATGCCGAGAGGTTGTCGATGGTAATCGTATTGTCGGAGGGTCCTACAAGCGTTCCGTCGGCTTTGGCGGCAAAGGGGATGACCGTTGGCGCCTTAAACGAAACATTGCTAATGTCGGCCTTCACCGTCACATCGGTGGTTCCAACGCGCACCTCTGCCATGGCCGCCGTTGGCGCGGCGCCCATCGCAAGTGCGAGCGTAAGCCCTGCGCCCACGGCGAGTGCCCTGGCTCCGCTCAGGTTCATGGGTGTGTTCATAATCGATCCTTTCTGCTCGTCACGGACTGTTTCCGTGATGGTTGGACGAATGGGGACAGGGTGCTGCCCCTGCGAGCGCGTCGGCCACTAGCCTTCTGCCTGTGCCACCCGCACTTTGACGCGCGTCGGATTGCCGTGGGTGTCGTAGGTCTTGGCATCGAGTGCCTGAATCTCGATATATGCCTCGCCTTCTTGGATATCGCCGGCGGGGCAGGTCTCAACCGTCTTGCCGGCTTCGACCACACCGGACTCATAGATGGTCTCGTCGTTTTGAATCACGCGGAAGCGCTGGGGAAACTTGTTGTCTTGGACGTTTTGCACGTTGACGCGCAACTTGCCGCCTTCCTGCAACTGTGCGACCGGCGCGACCGAGATCGTCATCATGTTGTCGCGGACGATGGCGTCGAGCTCATCCTGGATTTCTTGGCGCGATTTACCTTCTGCCGTCGTGACTGAGGCGCCCGCTTCGGGCACGGGCTGCGACTGCCAGGCGTATAGCCCTACGGCGATGAGGGCGCAGACGACAGCCAGGCAGACAACGACGAGTTTCTTGCGACGCCCCAGTCCTGCAAGGCGGGGCGGCTTCTTCGCACTCATGCGGCGTCCTTGGTGGTGTAGACACGTGCGAACGTGGACGGGTCCGCTCCAAAGAGCATGTGAAGCATCAGGCGGCGCGAGTAGATGAGCTCGTCGAAGTCGTGAGGGAGCTCGATGTTGTGGATACGCGCGATGTGGTGGGCGAGCGCCGAGAACGACTCGGGGTCGCAGATCACATCGGTGGTGACGTGGTAGACCTCCGTACCTGGAAATGCATCTTCGTCGAAAGGCAAGAGATAGGGGTCGTCATCGACTTCGATGGCGAAACCGTATTGGGGCCAGTAATATGCCATGGAAACCTCCCTGCTCTGGGGCCAAAACTCCTATTGGTTTGGCTGTCGATGCCGACCGTATCAGCCGCAACTTGCCCAATAACTAACCAATTGCTTGACGAGCCGATATCCCCGCAGGTAAAAGCATGTGAAAAAAATCTCAACTATTTTTGACTGATAAATGCACATGTTGTGGCTGCGCGGCAACGTGTGGCAAAAGCATCGCTTGTCTCGAAAATTCCGCCGTTCGCCGAATTGCGCGAACGTTAAAAACGTCAATTATGGAGACGGTCTCGAACATGTCGGTGAAACGATGCGGTAACATTTCCCTGCAAACACTGTAGTTAGCTAAAGGGGGAGTTCGCGTGTCTGCAACCATCAAACCCTTCACCGACGAGTTCGAAGAGTATGGTCGCGATGAGTCTCGCACATCGGGCGAGGCCTCGAGCATCTCGTTTCCGACAACGGAGGACGAGGTCCGCGCCATTATGGAAAAGCTCCATGCCGAGCGTGTCCCGGTGACGGTTCAGGGCGCCCGGACCGGTCTTGCCGCCGGCGCCGTGCCTCATGGCGGTCACATTCTCAATACTTCCCGCATGAATCGCTACCTAGGCATTCGCCGCGATGAGCAGGGCCGCTTTCTTTTGCGCGTGGCGCCCGGCGTCGTGCTGTCTGAGCTGCGCAAGCAACTGGGCAAGAAAGTGCTGCCGACTGCCGGCTGGGACCAGGCATCGCTTGAGGCCTACGAGGAGTTCCAGGAAGCTCCCGAGCAATTCTTTCCTACCGATCCCACCGAGGCATCTGCCTGCCTGGGCGGTATGGCGGCATGCAACGCTTCCGGCGCCCGTAGCTACGCTTACGGCCCCATGCGCCCTCACGTCACGGGCCTTCATGTCGTGCTGACCGATGGCGACCTGCTCGAGCTTCACCGTGGCGAGGTTTTTGCACAGGGTCGTCGCCTTTCGCTCGTTACGGTGCAGGGCCGCACGCTCGAGCTCGACCTTCCCGACTACACCATGCCCAAGACCAAAAATGCTTCGGGCTATTTCGTTGCTGACGATATGGATGCCATCGATCTGTTTATCGGTGCGTGTGGAACACTCGGCGTCATCACCGAGCTCGAGATTGCCCTGCAGGCGGCGCCTACGGTCGTTTGGGGCGTGAGCTGCTTCTTTGACAGCGAAGACAAGGCCGTGTCCTTCACCGATTCTGTACGTCCCGTCCTGTCCCACGCGGCTGCCATCGAATATTTCGATGCGGGCGCCCTGGATATCCTGCGTCGTCAGCGTGAGCAGTCGACCGCGTTCGCCTCGCTGCCGGCGCTCGACAAAGACGCCAAGGTCTGTGTCTACGTGGAGCTCGACTGCGACGACGAAGCCCAGACGACTGAGGAGCTGTATCACTTGGGGTGGGTACTGGAGCTTGCGGGCGGCAGCGACGATGCGACATGGGTCGCGCGCACCGAGGTCGATCGCGAGTGTCAGCGATTCTTCCGCCATGCGGTGCCCGAGAGCGTCAACATGCTCATCGACGAGCGTCGCCGCACGGACCCCACCATTACCAAGCTGGGGTCGGATATGTCGGTGCCCAACGCACGTTTGGCCGATGTCATCGCCCTTTATCGCCGCACGTTGGCCGAAAGTGGGCTTGAATCTGCCGCCTGGGGGCACATCGGTAACAACCATCTGCATGTGAACATTCTGCCGCGCGATGCGCAGGATTACCGCCGCGGCGGAGAGCTCTTTGCCCAGTGGGCTTCCGAGGTCACGGCCATGGGCGGCGCCGTCTCCGCCGAACACGGCGTCGGCAAGATCAAGGCGGGCTTCTTGGAGACGATGTACGGTCACGAGGCCATGGTCGAGTCGGCGCGGCTCAAGCTCCAGCTCGATCCTGCCGGGCAGTTGGGCCGCGGTAACCTGTTTTCGGAGAAGCTCTTGGATGAGCTCGTCCAGAAAGGGGGCGCGTGAAGATGAGCGATTTCCATATGGTGGTGTGCGTCAAGGCGGTGCCGGGCAGCACCGAGGTCAAGATGGACCCCAAGACCAATACCATCGTGCGCGATGGCAAGCAGGCGGTCATTAATCCCTTTGACGCGAGCGCTTTGGAATGCGCGCTGGCGCTGAAGGACGACTTTATCGGCTTTGGCATGGACGTGCGCGTAACGGTGGTGTCGATGGGCATCCCCGCGACTGAATCGCTATTGCGCGACTGCATCGCCCGAGGCGCCGATGACGCACTGCTGCTAACCGATCGCGCCTTTGCAGGTGCCGATACCCTGGCAACCACCTATGCCCTCAAGTGCGGCATTGAGGCGCTCGACGAGGACTTCGACCTGCTCATCTGCGGCAAGATGGCGGTGGACGGCGATACGGCCCAGATTGGTCCCGAGCTTGCCGGTGCCTTCGAGATTCCCTGCGTGACCGACGTGAGCTGCGTGCAGAGCGCGGGCTTTACGACCTGTGGTTCACTGGCGCTTGTTCACGGCTGCGATGCCGGCGAGGAGACGGTCTATCTTGAGATGCCGTGCGCGATGACGACTGCCAAGGAGATTGGCCAACTGCGTATGCCGAGTATCGCCGGTATTCGTGCGGCCGAGGAGGCGGACGTGCGCGTGGTCAACGCTGCCGACGTGAACGCCGACCCCGCGCGCTGCGGTCTTGCCGGCTCGCCGACACAGGTCGTGCGATCGTTTGTGCCCGACCGCAACCAAACGTGCGAGGCCGTTGACGGAACGGCGTCCGAGCAGGCGGCGAAACTTGCCAAGATTATCGAGGGGATGGCATAGATGAGCGGACTGATTATCGATAGCGAAGCCTGTATCGGCTGTGGTCGCTGCGTTCGCGCCTGTGCCTCAGGCGGCATCGTAGTGGAAGGCGAGCGGCCCAACCGTTGCGCCCGCGTAACCGACGGCTGCATCCTATGCGGCGGGTGCGTCGACGCTTGCCCCATCAATGCCATTTCGATCGAGCGCGACGAGGCCGCCGGCGCGGTTGACCTCGATGCATATCGAGACATTTGGGTATTCGCGCAGACCGACGAGCACGATACGGTGGCTCCCGTTGCCTTCGAGCTCATGGGCAAGGGCCGCGAGCTTGCGGATGCACGCGGCTGTCGCCTGGTGGCGCTGGTCGGCATGGGCCCCGAGGGTTCTCTCGGTGACCTGGAGCATCTGGTTTGCGCCGGTGCAGACGAGGTCCTGATCTGTCGCGACGAGCGTCTGCGCCAGAACGATGTGGAGGTCTACGCTCGCCTCATCTGCGATTTGGTGGCAGAGCGCAAGCCCGAGGCCATTCTGTACGGAGCGACCGCCTTTGGCCGCGAACTGGCACCCGGCGTTGCCGTGCGTTTGCAGACGGGCCTTACGGCTGACTGTACCGTGCTTTCGATGGATACGGAGACGGGGCTGCTGCAACAGACGCGTCCGGCGTTTGGCGGCAACCTGATGGCCACCATCGTCTGCCCCAATCATCGTCCCCAGATGGCAACGGTGCGCCCCGGCATCTTTAAGGCGCCCGACTTTGACTACGGCTGCTCCGGCACGATCACCCAGATAGCACTTGCGGATGATGCTAAGGCTCGTGTCGAGATCTCGATTCCCGCCGAGGAGTGGGGACAGCAGGCTTCAATCGCCGATGCCGAGCGCCTGGTCGTGGTAGGTCGCGGCATTGGTTCCAAGAAAAACCTGCCGCTGATGCGAAGGCTCGCCGAGACTCTGGGAGCCGAGCTTGGCTGCACGCGACCCGTCGTGGAGGCCGGCTGGTTGGAGTATCGCCATCAGATTGGCCAGACGGGCGTATCGGTTTCGCCCAAGATGCTTGTGAGTATCGGTGTTTCGGGCGCCATCCAGCATCTTGCCGGCATCGGTGGGGCGGAATGCATTATCGCCATCAACGAGGACCCGGATGCCCCCATCTTTGGTGCTGCCCAGTACAAGGTTGTCGGTGATGCCGTCGAGGTCGTCGAGGAGCTGCTAGCCCAGCTTGAGCGCTAGGCGCGCGCCAGCCAGTCGCGCATCTCTTCCCTAAGACGGCTCCAGGCTGCCTGTGTGGCGGGGTCGGTAAAGGGCTGCGTAATACCAAAGGGCGCGTCGAGCAGGCGGTAGATATCGCCCTGCTCGCGCGCCAGCGCGCGGCTCGCCGGATAGACGAGCTCAAACATAAAGCAGATGAGTCCTACCAGGTAGTCCGCGGGCTCGTCGCGTTCATCACGTGCGACGCAGCGGTGCTCGTCAAAGGCGGCCAACGTCGGCGCCGAGAAGTGGCTGGCGAGAAATGCGTCCTCATCCACCTTGAGGATGGTGTCGACGGTGCTGTCGGCGATGGTGCGCATAATGTCGATTTTGTCGCCATCGCGCACGATATCGCAGAAGCACCGTGTACGCTCGTCGAGTTGTGCCGGCAGGCGAAAGTCACTGTGATAGGCGATGCTCGCGCGGATGAGCTCGTCTTCTGCCGGGCTGTCGATAAAGTCGCGGATACTTGTTGCCGCGGGCGCGTCTGCAGGGTTTTTGCCAAAGAGGACCTCGAGGCCCAACTTCGCATGGCTCATGCTCTCGGCATCCCTAAACGTGTCCCAGCGTCGCAGCTGCTCAAAGCGGCCCATATCGTGCAACAGCCCACAAAGCCACGCCAGGTCAATGTCCTGCGGTGCCCAGTCCTGCTTGCGTGCCACGGCATCGCATGCCTCGGCAACGTGGTACGTATGCTCGATTTTGAGCGCGATACGCGGATTGGCGGCATCGTAGGCATCGGTGTAGGTCCTGAAGGCCGCGATTGCCCCCGTTCGATCGATAGCTGTCATAATGACTTCCTAAAAAGCTGTGTCTTTCTGTGTCTTTCGATCCGGTGGCAATTGTAGGTGAACTCGGTTGCCGCCGGGCGATGATTCTGCCATGTCGTCGAATGCGGCTCGGAAAGCTTGTCGGGACGAGGAACGCCATGGTGCTCAAAATCGTTAAAACCGTCTGGCCGGTGATGCTTCCCAATGTTGCGATAGGTGCGCCGTTGTCGATATTCCCACCGCTATTGCGGGTTTTGTCTGCACATCGCTCTTTATTTGCCTGCTCTTTTCGCAGCGGCTGTCGGCGTCGTTGCGGTGGCAATCAAGACAAAGTCGATGTTGTGGTGCTGCGTCTCGGGTATCGGGCTCTATATCGTTTTGAGCCTCGTATAGGAGTGGGGTGCGTTTAGCGTCCGGGCCCCACGAATCGGATTTCTCACCGAGCCGGTCTGCTTCTTCTGGTACCATGGTCAAACTTTACTGTAGCAAAGCATGACGTGGGCTTTTGTCCTGCGTCGGCGGAAATGGGGGTTTCATGGCACAGGAAGCGATCGCCAACGAGCAAAAGAAATTCAAAGTACCGCGCATTCCGGGTGACATCATGATCTACCCGATGATCGTCGGCCTTTTGCTCAATACCTTCTGCCCGCAGGTCTTCGAGATCGGCGGCTTCTTTACCGCCGCCTGCCGCGGCGGTTCCAATACCATCGTCGCCGCGATCCTGTTGTTCGTGGGTGCCGGCATCAGCTTTAAGTCCACGCCGGGTGCCATCAAGACCGGCATCGTCGTACTGATTCCTAAGCTTGTGGTGGCAGCCGTGCTGGGCTTGAGCGTTGCGTATTTCTTTAATGACAACTTTTTGGGCCTGAGCTCGGTTTCCATCATCGGCGGCATTACGTTTTGCAACATGGCGCTCTACACGGGCATCATGGGCGAGTTTGGCGACGAGTCCGAGCAGGGCGCCGTGGGCATCCCGTTCTTCACGGCGGGCCCTGCGGTTACCATGATCATTCTTGGTGTCTCTGGTCTTGCCAACATTCCCGTTGGCACCATCATCGGTTCCATCCTGCCGCTCGTGATTGGCATGGTTTTGGGCAACCTCTTCCCGTTCATCAAGAACCTGCTGGTTCCCGGCACCAATCCTGCGATCGCCGTCATCGGATTTCAGCTCGGTGCGTCTATGAGCCTGTCGAGCTTTATCACCGGCGGCATTTCCGGCATCTTGCTGGGCCTTGTCACGTTGTTTGTCGTCGGTCCCATCACCTTTGCGTTCGAGCGCCTGTGCGGCGGTAACGGCAAAGCCGCCGTGGCTTGTTCCACCATCGCCGGCACGGCTATGACCACGCCGGTTGCTCTTGCCGAGGTCGCGCCGCGCTATGCCGATCTTGCGCCCACCGCATACGCTCAGATCGCCACCGCCGTCATCATCACGGCAATCATGGCTCCGATTCTGACCGGTTGGGTCGATAAGAAGTTCTGCCAGGGCAAGGAAGACCTGTCGCCCGCCGGTGTCGAGGCCATCGAGGAAGCCGTCGCGGCCGACATCGATGGCGAGTAGCCATCGGCGCCCATCAATGATGCTGGCGTGCAACTCGCGCCGTGAGAGCGCCCGGGCGCTCTGGTATTATTCCCTCATTCCCCTCTGGATTGGGGGAGTTATGGTGATGCGTGCGGCTCGGAGAAGCGCTGTCGGTTTGATGATGGGGAGATGGGCCTGGTGGTTAAGGCGCTCAAGATTGAGATATTCCTGCTAAGCATGATTGTTCTTATCGGGCTTGCCGTGCGGAGCCGTCGCTCCTTGTTCTCGAGCACCCAGCAGCTATTGTTTAGCATGCTTGGCTACACCTCTGCCGCGTACATATTCTTCGATATGATCTGGGTGCTATTGGATGGTGTGGACGGCACGTTGGGCATTGCTGTCAACTGGATTTCCAACGCGGTTTCGTTTTCGCTCTTTGCCATCGTGTGTCTCATTTGGTTTATCTATTCCGAGACGGTGCAGGGTTCTCGCCTTTTGGCCTCGCGCTATAGGGTGGTGCTTGTAGCGTCGCCTACGGTTCTGGTGGTCGTGCTGGCGTTTACCAGTTACTGGACGCACGCCCTGTTCTATATCGATTCGCAGGGCGTGTATAGTCGCGGCTCTGCTTATATGATCCAGCCCATTGTCAGCTACTGTTACGTTATACATACGTCCCTACATGCGTTTGTGCAGTCTCGCAGGGTCGAGAGCCTGCAGACGAAGACCATCTATCGAACCTTGGCATTTTTCGCCATTCCGGCCCTGGTGGGCGGTACCTTTCAGGTTGTATACTCGTTGCCCGGTCTTTGTGTCGGCATAATGATTAGCATATTGCTGCTCTACATTGTCTTCCAGGAGCAGCTCATCTCGACCGACCCGTTGACTGGCCTCAACAATCGCAACCGTTTTGAGACCTATATACTGTCGCTCTTCTCAAATGTGGATCAGGCCGAAGACGTTTATCTGCTTGTGATGGACGCCGACGGCTTTAAGCAGATTAACGACCGCTATGGACATGTGGAGGGCGACCATGCTCTTCAGGTCATATCCGCTGCGCTCAAAGAAGTCTGCTCGGCGTCTGGTAGCTTTATCGCGCGTTATGGCGGCGATGAGTTCGTGGTGCTTCAAAAGGCGATAGCGGAGCAGGATATCTTGCATCTGTGCGCGGCAATCAACGACGAGCTCGCGCGCGCCGAGGTTCCGTATCTGTTGCGGATGTCCATCGGCTACGCACGGGTTGGTGATGGCGTCGATACCTGGCAAGACTTGCTCCGTGCTGCCGACGCGGAGCTCTACCGCGTAAAGCGCGAGAAGAAGAAAGTCGGCGTCCAGATACGCTAAAAAAGGGGGGCGCACGACCGTTGCGATGGTCGTGCGCCCCTTCTGCGCTTTCGGGGACTAGTATCGGCTGTCGAAGATGCGCCTCGTCTTTTTCTCGGAGCGCGGCAGCTCACCAGGCGCGGCGTGGCATCGCCATGGTTTTCGATGGGGTTAAACGCGTCTGCGGCCTTGCCGCTGGAGTAGGCGTCTGCAATCTGCGGCAGGCGCTCGTTAACCTCGCCATGGGCGGCAAACGAACGGCGCGGGAAGATAACCCATTTGGGATCCTTCTCAAAGGTGCCAGCGGGATGTGCGACGGTATGCTCGGGTACCTCCAAATAGGTTGAGGCGTGACATACGCGGGTGGTGGGGCGCACGATAACGGGCGTATGGTAGCGCTCCGAGATTTCAAATGCCTCTTGCATCATCGCGTAACCCTGCTCCAGATTTTGCGGATCGAGCACGGGGATCTTCGCAAATGCGGCAAAGCGGCGCGTATCCTGCTCGGTTTGAGAGGAGATGGGGCCGGGATCATCGGCAACAAACAGCACCAGACCGCCCTTGATGCCCACGTAGTTGAGGCTCATGAGCGGGTCGGAGGCAACGTTTAGTCCAACTTGTTTGCAGGTAAAAAGGCAGCGCGCTCCTGCATACGATGCACCTGCCAGCACCTCGAGCGCGGCTTTTTCGTTGGTCGACCACTCGACGTGGACACCCTCGGCACTACCTTGGGCCTTGAGTTTGGCAACTGTCTCGACAAGTTCCGTCGACGGCGTGCCCGGGTAGCCGGCGACCACGCGAACGCCCGCCGCAAGCGCGGCATACGCAAAGGCCTGGTTTCCCATAACCAGTTTCTTATGCATCTGCATCCCCTCGATGTCGCCGGCGCGTTACGGCAAGGCGGCGTTTGCCGCCGCGACTCGGTACGAAATCAACGAGATACAGTGTGCTCCATTAAGCTAAAGTGAGAGCTGCCCTTTTCAAAACGGGGTGGTTTGTTAGGCCTTTTTAGGTTTGTTGACAATGATGATGCCACTGCAGACCAAGAGCAGGGCCACAATTACGGTAACGGGGCTCGTGCCAGCGCCCTCTCCGAGCAACAACGCGCTCAACAGCACGCCAAAGACCGGGTTCATAAAGCCAAAGACCGAAACGCGGCTAACGGGGTTGACGGCGAGTAGGCGGGACCACAGCGAGTACGCGACGGCGGAAATGAGCGCCATATAAATGATGAGCGCGATGGCGGGGGCGATTTCGGTGGGGAATAGCGCGCCGCCCATCAAAAACCCGATGGCGGTAAGGACCAAACCGCCGACCAAAAACTGCCAGCCGGCGAGCAAGACGCCGTCATGCTCGCGCGAGAAGATGCCAATGAGGCAGGTCGACAGGGCGCCCGCAATAGTGGAAGCCAATATAAATCCCTCGCCGTCGAGTGTAAAGCCAAAGGTGCCGTCCGCACCCGAAAGGTTGACGAATGCGACGCCGGCAAAGCCCAGTACGCAGCCGAGTACCTTGGTCGCATCGAGCTTTTCGGTGCGAAACGCCAGAGCGGCAAAGAGGATGGCGAGGAAGTTGGCGCTGGCCTCGATGATGGAACTCGACATGGCGCTGGCGCGCGAGAGTCCCAGGTAGAAAAAGAAGTACTGCCCGATAGTCTGGAAGAGCGACAAGATGCAGATGGGCTTAATGTCGCGAGCCTGTGGAACGAGTGGGCAGCGCTGGGCCGCGCTCATCCCAACGATAACCAGGGCGCCGGCAAGCGTGAAGCGCAAGCCCGCAAAGAGCAGCTGCGAGGCGCTATCGTGCGCGGGGATGCCAAAGAGCTCATAGCCGATCTTGATGCAGGGGAAAGCCGACCCCCAGAGTGCGCAGCAGACGAGGCAGCCCAGGATGAGTCCGGGCAGGGTGGCGAGATACGGCTTGCGGCTTTCCATGATGTCCTTCCTGTATGCGCGAAGTAAAAAAGAACCCGCCACCGGGTGTGCCGGTGGCGGGTGTTGTTACCCGAGGGGATTGTACCCGATGGGAACGTATTTAAGCGAAGTAGGCTACGCCGCTCTCAAAGATCGGCATGAACTTATCGCCGGGGACATGCTCGGGCACGTTGCGGTACAGGTTGTCGCCGCGACGCTCGGCATGGCCCATCTTGCCCAGGACGCGGCCGTCGGGGCTCGTGATGCCCTCGATGGCGAGCGCGGAGCCGTTGGGGTTGACGGAGAGATCCATGCTGGGCTTGCCATCCTCGCCCACGTACTGCGTGGCGACCTGGCCGTTGGCGATCAGCTGGGCGAGCACTTCATCGTTGGCGACAAAGCGGCCCTCGCCGTGGCTGATGGCGACGGTGTAGGGGTCGTCCAGACTGCACTGCGACAGCCACGGGGACAGGTTGGACGAGATGCGGGTGCGCACCAGACGGCTCTGATGGCGACCGATGGTGTTGAAGGTCAGCGTGGGCGCATCGGGCGTGGCGTCGACGATGTCGCCGTAGGGCACCAGGCCGAGCTTGATCAGGGCCTGGAAGCCGTTGCAGATGCCCAGCATCAGGCCGTCGCGGGCCTTGAGCAGGTCGCGGACTGCCTCGGTGACCTCGGGAGCGCGGAAGAACGCCGTGATGAACTTGGCGGAGCCGTCGGGCTCGTCGCCGCCCGAGAAGCCGCCGGGAATCATGACGATCTGGCTTGCACGGATGCGGCGGGCGAGCTCGTGGGTGCTCTCGGCGACGGCCTCGGGCGTGAGGTTGTTGATCACGAAGGTGTCGGCCTCGGCGCCGGCGGCGCGGAAGGCGCGGGCGCTATCGTACTCGCAGTTGTTGCCGGGGAACACAGGGATGATCACGCGCGGGCGGGCGATCTTGGCGCCGCCGTACACGTGGATATCCTTGGCGCGGAAGTCGATGGCCTCGACCTCGGGGGTCTCGCCGGCGCTGCGGTAGGCGAAGACGCCTTCGATACCGCTCTCCCAGGCCTCCTGGAGCTCGGCGAGCTCGATGACTTCGGAGCCGGTGTCGATGACATAGCCCTCGACGGTGGTACCCAGGGGCTCGACGACAACGCCGTCGGCGACCTCGGGCAGCTCGGCGTCCTCGGCGAGCTCGACGATAAAGCTGCCGTAGAGCGGGGTGAAGAGGCTCTCCACGTCCACATCTTCGGCAAGCTCGATACCGATCTGGTTGCCGACGCACATCTTAAAGAGGCTCTCGGCGCCGCAGCCGTAGCCGGGCGTGGAGACGGCCAGGGCGTCGCCGGTAGCGGTGAGCGCCTCGACGGCGTCAAACGCGGCGAGCAGCTGCTGGGCATCGGGGCGGTAGTCCTCGCCATAGGTGGCGGGGGCGATGCGAACGACGCGGTGCGTGAGGCCCTTAAACTCGGGGGAGACGGCGCGGGCGGCACGGCCCACGGCGACAGCGAAGCTGATCAGGGTCGGCGGAACGTTGAGCTCGCCGGCCTCGTCCTCAAACGAGCCGCTCATGGAATCCTTGCCGCCGATGGCGCCGGCACCCAGGTCGACCTGGGCCATAAGGGCGCCCAGGACGGCTGCCATGGGCTTGCCCCAACGTTCGGGCTCGGTGCGCAGGCGCTCAAAGTACTCCTGGAAGGAGAGGTAGGCGCGCTTGTGCTCAAAGCCGGCGGCAACGAGCTTGGCGATGGACTCGACCACGGACAGGTAGGCGCCTGCAAACTGGTCGGCCTCCATCAGGTAGGGGTTGAAGCCCCATGCCATAGCGCTCGCCGTGGTGGTCTCGCCGTCCACGGGGAACTTGGCGACCATGGCAGAGCTCGGGGTGAGCTGCGTCTTGCCGCCAAAGGGCATGAGCACGGTAGCGGCACCGATGGTGGAGTCGAAGCGCTCGGAAAGGCCCTTGTTGGAGGCGACGTTGAGATCGGTGACAAGCGAGGTCATGCGCTCGGCAAGCGTGGTGCCGGCCCAGCTGGGTTGCCACACGCTACGGGCACACACGTGGGCGACCTGGTGCTTGGGTGCGCCGTTGGAGTTGAGGAACTCGCGGGACAGATCGACGATGGCGACGCCGTTCCAGGCCATACGCATGCGCGGTTCGGCGGTAACCTCGGCGATGACGGTCGCCTCCAGGTTCTCCTCGGCGGCATAACCCATGAACTCCTCGACGTCACCGTCGGCGACGGCGCAGGCCATGCGCTCCTGGGACTCGGAGATAGCGAGCTCGGTTCCGTCCAGGCCGTCGTACTTCTTGGTCACGGTGTCCAGGTCGACATACAGGCCGTCGGCAAGCTCGCCCACGGCGACCGAGACGCCGCCGGCGCCAAAGTCGTTGCAGCGCTTGATCAGGCGGCAGGCGTCGCCGCGGCGGAACAGACGCTGCAGCTTGCGCTCGACCGGGGCGTTGCCCTTCTGGACCTCGGCACCCGAGGTTTCGATGGAATCGGTGTTCTGGGTCTTGGAGGAGCCGGTGGCACCGCCGATGCCGTCACGGCCGGTGCGGCCGCCCAGCAGGATGATCTTGTCGGTGGGGGCGGGGCACTCGCGACGCACGTGGTTTGCCGGGGTGGCGCCCACGACGGCGCCGACCTCCATGCGCTTGGCCACGTAGCCGGGGTGATAGAGTTCGTTGACCTGACCGGTGGCAAGGCCGATCTGGTTGCCGTAGCTGGAGTAGCCGGCGGCAGCGGTGGTCACGAGCTTGCGCTGCGGCAGCTTGCCCTCGAGCGTCTCGGAGACCGGGACGGTGGGGTCGCCGGCGCCGGTGACGCGCATGGCCTGGTACACATAGCTGCGGCCAGAGAGCGGGTCGCGGATGGCGCCGCCCACGCAGGTGGCGGCACCGCCGAAGGGCTCGATCTCGGTCGGGTGGTTGTGGGTCTCGTTCTTAAACAGGAACAGCCAGTCCTGGTCCTCGCCGTCGACATCGACCTTCACCTTGACGGTGCAGGCGTTGATCTCCTCGGACTCGTCGACATCGGTCATGACGCCGGTCTTCTTAAGGTACTTGGCACCGATGGTGCCCATGTCCATGAGGCAGACGGGCTTGGCGTCGCGACCGAGCTCGTGGCGCATCTCCATATAGCGGTCGAAGGCCTGCTGTACCACGGCGTCATCGATTGTCACGTCGTCCAGGACGGTACCGAAGGTGGTGTGGCGGCAGTGGTCGGACCAATAGGTGTCGATCACGCGGATCTCGGTGATGGTGGGGTCGCGGTCCTCATCGCGGAAGTACTGCTGGCAGAAGGCGATGTCCGCCTCGTCCATGGCAAGGCCGCGCTCGGAGATAAAGGCGGCAAGGCCGGCCTCGTCGAGTTCGCGGAAGCCGTCGAGCACCTCGACGGGCTGGGGCTCGGGGGTTTCCATGTACAGCGTCTCGGGTAGGTCGAGCGAGGCGATGCGGGCCTCGACGGGATTCACCACGTAGTGCTTGATGGCCTCGATGGCGGCTTCGTCCAGAGCGCCCGAGATCATATAGACCTTGGCGGAGCGCACGGCGGGGCGCTCGCCCTGGCTGATGAGCTGCACGCACTCGCTGGCGGAGTCGGCGCGCTGGTCAAACTGGCCAGGCAGGAATTCGACGGCAAAGACGGCGCCATCGCTTGCGGGGAGTTCGTCGTAGGTCACATCGACCTGGGGCTCGCTAAAGACGGTCGGCACGCAGGAGCGGAAAAGCTCCTCGTCGATGCCCTCGACGTCGTAGCGGTTGATGATCCTCAGGGCCTCGATGCCCTTGATGCCGAGAATTTCGGTCAGCTCGCCCTTGAGCTGCTGAGCCTCGACGTCGAACCCGGGTTTCTTCTCCACGTAAATACGAGAGACCATTGGTTCCTGCCTTCCTGATCGGTTGGGCGTACGGTGCGGTATGCGGCAGCGGTCGGTTTGCGGGACAAGCCTCGCGGTCGCCTTGAGCCACATGTTTGTAAACGTCACTATGATACGACAGCTCATGGCGTATTGAGGACGGCGAGGGTGCTACAGTGAAGCGCAAACAAGAGAAAGGCATCACATGGCATTCGTTTCGCTCGCCATCATCGCGCTTGTGGCTTTCGCAAGCCCCTTTATCGCATCGGCGATTCCCGGAAAGCCCGTTCCCGAGACGGTTTTTTTGCTCGTGTTCGGCGCGGTGCTGGGACCTCACATGCTCGGCGTCATCCATGTAGATGCCGAGGTCTCGCTTGTGTCCGAGCTCGGTCTGGCCTTTTTGTTCCTGCTTGCCGGCTTTGAGATCGACCCCAAGAACATCACGGGCGTCGAGGGACGCTACGGTATGGCGACGTGGGTCGTCACGTTTGGCATCGCCTGGCTTGCCGTGCGCTTTACCCCGTGGTTCTCGGTCAGCCATTTCGACGGTATCGCCGTGACGCTGGCGCTCACTTCGACGGCGCTCGGCACGCTCGTGCCCATCATGCGTGAGCGTTCGCTGACCGGCACGCGCGTGGGCGACTCCATCCTTGCCTATGGCACGTGGGGAGAGCTCGGTCCCGTGCTTGCCATGTCGGTGCTGCTCTCCGCTCGTACTGGTATCCAGACGCTCGTGATCCTTGGCTTGTTTGCACTGGTCTGTGTGCTGTTGGCCGTGGTTCCGAGCCGCTCCAAGCGCGTCGGCAGCCGCTTCTTTGCGTTTGTCGAGGAACGGGCCGACACGACGTCGCAGACATTCGTGCGCCTGACGGTGCTCATTCTGGTCACACTCGTGGCATTTTCCGCCATCTTTGACCTCGACATCGTGTTGGGCTCTTTTGCCGCCGGCTTTGTCCTGCGCTACATCATCCCCGAGGGCAACCATACGCTCGAGACCAAGCTCGATGGCCTGGCCTATGGCTTTTTGATTCCGGTGTTCTTTACCGTGTCGGGCGCAAAGATTGACCTGACGGCCGTGGCGTCGCGCCCGGGTCTGCTCGTGGGCTTTATCGCGGCGTTGCTGATCATTCGCGCCGTGCCGATCCTTGTCTCTATGAGCATTTGTCCCGCGACACGTGACGTTTCGGCGTATGGCCGCATTACCGTGGCTCTGTACTGCACTACGGCCCTGCCGATCATCGTTGCCGTGACGAGTGTGGCCGTCAACGCAGGCGCTCTGTCGCAAGACGTCGCCTCGGTTATGGTAGCCGCCGGTGCCATCACGGTGTTCTTGATGCCGCTGCTCGCGCAGCTCTTCTATCGCGTGGTCGATGCCGCGCCGGCCACTGCCGTGGCAGAGGTCGCCGAGCACCCTGCCGACGCACTCGATATCCTGCGCGCTCACCACGACCTAGCGAGCCTGCTCGCGCGCGAGCATGAGCTTTTGACCTCGCATGGCCATGGGCGTTCGCTCGACGGCATACCTACCCTTGATTCCATTGCTGACCGCCTCTCGATCGAGGCGGCGAGCGGCCACATCGATGCCCGCATCGTGGACGCCGCTCATTTGCTGGCTGAGAAGACCTATGGCGACGAGATCGACCCGTCCAAGCTGACTCCGCGTGAGCGCCGCCGCCTGGAGCGCGCCAAGCTCGCCGTGCGCGAATACCGCCGCCGCATGCTGGAGCTCTACGCACGCGATGAAGCCCAGGACGACGACGGCAAATAACGAGATGCTTCCCTAGGGGAAGCCGCGTCCCGCTTTAAAGACCCGAAACGGGACGCAGTTTCCGCATCGGCCCCCATCGGGAAGTCACATCCCAGAATGGACGCCCGGAGTGGGATGCGGTTTCCGCTTTGGACTCCTGCCGGAAAGCGCGTCCCAGTCTGAAGGTTCAAAATGGGACGCGCTTTCCGAATCAAAGGCCTTGCGGAAAGCGCGTCCCAGAATCCGCGCCCAGAATGGGACATAGTTTCCGAAAGAAGGTCCTGAGGGAAGCTGTGTCCCGTTCGGAGCTGAAATACCGGGACGCAGTTTCCCTTACAAACAGAAGAAGGCGCGCTGCCTGCGGTTGATGCAGGCAGCGCGCCTTTTGCGTTGGGCCTCGTTGAGGTTCGAAGTCGTGGCTTGCGACCTTTAGGAGCGGGCGGCTCCGTCGACGGGGAGCACGGCGCCCGTGACGTAGGAGGACATGTCGCTCGCCAGGAAAACAAAGGCGTTGGCGACATCCTCGGGCTCGCCCATGCGACCCAGCGGAATGGTGGCGATGATGGGCTTGATGACCTCTTCGGGCAGGTTGGCGACCATATCGGTCTTGGTTACGCCGGGTGCGACGGCATTGACGCGAATGCCCATGGGGGCGAGCTCGCGCGAGAGCGACTGGACCATGCCGTTGACGGCAAACTTGGACGTGGGGTAACCGACGCCGGAGGGCTGACCGTACTTGGCGACCATCGAGCTCGTGGTGGTGATGGTGCCGCCGTGGCCGGCCTCGGTCATAATCTTGGCGGCCGCCTGGTGACCGTTAAAGACAGCGACGACGTTAAGGTCCATGACCGTTGCGAACTCCTCGGCTGTGTAGTCCAAAAGCGGCGAGCGCTGGGAGATGCCGGCGTTGTTGACGACCGTGTCCAAGCCGCCCATGTCGGTTGCAGCCTGGGTAAAAGCCTCGGTCACGGCCTCGAGTGAGGTGAGGTCGCAGGAGCGGCCCCAGACCTTGGCGTCGGGATAGGCGGCCGCCAGCTTCTCAACGGCCGCGTCGGCAGTCTCCTGGCGCGAGCCAAAGACGGTGACTGCGGCGCCCTCTTCGATAAAACGGCAGGCGATGGCATAGCCGATACCGCGCGTGCCTCCGGTGACGATTGCTTTCTTGCCCTCGAGCAACATAGTGCTTCCTCTCATCGCGGGCGGACACTCTCAGCACAGCGTAGCGATAGCCGGAATCGACCGCGTTTGCATATCGGTGAACGGTAGCGCGCGTTACCGATGAGCGGCTCGCGCAAATGTGCTCTGCCGTTGTGCTTAGGGCAGGAGGCAAAAGGGCTCCCGTCCCACATCGGACGGGAGCCCTCAAAGCGCGTATTGCTGGGCGAGCGTTGGGTTAGTTGGCCATGACGCCTTCGGTCCAGGCCTCGACGTTCTCGATGCGCAGGACGTTGGCGACCTCGGCCACGCAGTCGACGCTGGCAAGCTCGGCCGCGGCAGCCTGGACGTCCTTCTCGAGCGCGCGGTGCGTCAGGAAGATGACCGAGCAGGTATCGCTGGCGCCCGACTTGCCGTCCTCGACCTGGTTGATGAGCGAGATCGAGATGTTGTGCTTGGCAAAGATGTCGACCGTCTCGGACAGGGCGCCCACGCGGTCGGCGACCTTCAGGCGCACATAGTACTTGGTCTGGAGCTCGTCCATGGGCTTAAAGGCGAGGTTGTGGCCATAGGGCTCAATCTCGGGCAGCGGAGCCACGCCGCGGCTGATCTGCTCGGAGAGCGACAGGATATCGCCCACGACGGCGCTCGCGGTGGGGAAGGAGCCTGCGCCGGCACCGTAGAACATGGTCTCGCCCACGGCGTCGCCTACCACGTAGACAGCGTTCATGGCGCCGTTGACCTTGGCAAGCATGTGGTCGGCGGGGATCAGCGTGGGATGCACGCGGACGTCGACGCCGGCGTCGGTGTTGCGGGCGATGCCGAGCAGCTTAATGGTGTAGCCGAGCTCGCGGGCCTGGGCGATGTCCTCGGCGCCGATGGTACGGATACCCTGCTGGTACACATCATCGGTGGTCACGCGGGTGCCAAAGCCGATGGAGGCGAGGATCGCCGTCTTGCTGGCGGCGTCGAAGCCGTCGACGTCGGCGGACGGGTCGGCCTCGGCATAGCCCTTGGCCTGCGCGTCGGCGAGCACGTCGGCGTAATCGGCGCCCTCGGCGTCCATGCGCGACAGGATATAGTTGGTGGTACCGTTGAGAATGCCGGCGATGGTCAGGATCTTGTTGCCCACCAGGTCGTGCTCGAGCGTGCTCACGATGGGGATGCCGCCGCCGCAGCTGGCCTCGCACTTAATCTGCACGCCGCACGCGCGCGCCTTCTCGGCAAGCGTCTCGACGTGGCGGCCCAACAGGGCCTTGTTGGCAGAGACGACGTGCTTGCCGTGCTCAAAGGCGGTGGTGAAGATCTCGGTCGCGGGATGCTCGCCGCCGATCAGCTCGACGACGATATCGACGGCTGGGTCGGTAACGACGTCATGCCAGTCACTCGTAAAGGCCTCGCGCTCAATGCCTGCCGCCTCGGCCTGCTCCCAGGCAAGCGCGCAGGCGCGGGTCAGCTTAAGGTCGATGCCGTAGGCGGCCAGGTACTCATCGTGGTGGCTCTTGATCAGACGGGCCACGCCGCCGCCGACGGTTCCCAGACCGATCAGACCGACGTTCACGGTGCGCAGGGGTTCGCTCATAGATAGCTCCTTCGTGCATCTTATAGATTGATTGATCAAGTAATGTTGAGTGCATTCTAGCGTGAACCGAGAGCGCGTGCTCGCCAGGCAACAGGAGTCGCACAAAACGGCACCCCCGAAACGCTGCGGAAACATTGGAAACATGCTCGCTACAAACGAACTTCCGTAACAAACTGTCAACGTTTGCGCCATAAGGTTTGCCCCGTACCGCAAGACGGCCGCACCGCGGCCAGCGAAAAAGGGGGACATCATGTTCAACATCAACAGCACGCTCAGCCGTAGGAACTTTCTCGCCGGCGCCGCGGCGCTCGGCAGCGCTGCCGCACTCGCTGGTTGCTCGTCGGGTGGCTCGGACGGCGGCTCCGCCGATGACGGTAAGACCTTCAAGATCGGTGTCATCGGCCCTCTGACCGGTGCCGCGGCAACCTATGGCGTTTCGGCCGAAAAAGGTGCCAAGCTCGCCGCCAGGGATTTCTCGACCAAGGATCTCAAACTCTCGCTTAAGTCCGAGGATGACGTCGCCGACGGCGAGAAGGCCATCAACGCCTTCAATACCTTGTGCGACTGGGGCATGCAGGCGCTCGTCGGCCCCGTCACGACTGGTGCCGCCGTCGCCGTCTCGGGCGAGATCGCCGACGATATGCTCATGGTCACGCCTTCGGCCTCGTCGCTCGACGTCACCAAGGATAAGACCACGGTCTTTCAGGTTTGCTTCACCGATCCCACCATGGGCGCCAGCGCCGCGAAGTTCCTGGCCGAGAAGTATGCAGACGCCAAGATCGCCCTGTTCTACAACTCCGGCGATACGTATAGCTCGGGCGTTGCCGACGCTTTTGCCGAGCAGGCCAAGGCGTCCAAGCTCGATATCGTCGATACCGAGACCTTTAAGGACGACTCTTCCACGAGCTTTACCAACCAGCTCACCAAGGCCAAGGAGGCCGGCGCCACGCTTATCTTTGCCCCGATCTATTACACGCCGGCGTCCGTCCTGCTCAAGAACGCCAAGGACATGGGCTACGAACTGACCCTCATGGGCACCGACGGCATGGACGGCCTGCTCTCCGTTGAGGGCTTCGACACCTCTCTTGCCGAGGGCGTGCTGCTCATGACCCCGTTCTCTGCCGACGATGAGAAGAACGCCGACTTCGTCAAGGCATATAAGGACGCCTACAACGAGACGCCCAACCAGTTTGCCGCCGATGCTTATGACTGCATCCACGCGATTGTCGAGGCAATCGATGAGGCGGACATCGACATTACGGTCGACGGCGCCGACATTGCCGGCGACCTTGCCAAGGCTATGCGCAAGATCAAGATTGAGGGCCTGACAGGCGAGCTCACGTGGAACGACGAGGGCCAAGTCGAGAAGCCCGCTACGGCCTATGTGATTCAGGACGGCAAGTACATCGCCGCCTAAGTGCATATAACGAGACCGGTGGGGCCATGTTATTCAGGGCAGGAAAGCTTGTAACAGAACGGAAACATTACTTTCACACAATAAAGTCGCTAAACTGTATAAACCGACAGAAATACGCATAATTATGGATAAATGGATAAGGCAAAAGAAAAGTTCAAAATAATCGCCACTTTTCTCAACTAAAGCGTCTACTATTTTGCGAACGCCGAAGACGGCGGAGGATGGCCTGTCGGGTAACCGAAACCCGACGAGATTTGAGAGGAGAGCCGCATGTCGAGCCTCACCGGTAAGTCATTGAACCCTGTTATGAATCGCAGGAGCGTTATCGCGAGCGCAGCAGGTCTGGGGGCGATGTCCATTCTAGCTGGCTGCTCCTCCAACGGCGGCGACAGCGGTTCCGCTTCGAGCGACGCTTCGTTTAAGATCGGCACCATTGGCCCGCTGACCGGTGCCGCCGCGTCTTACGGCAAGTCCGTTACCCAGGGCGTCGAGCTTGGCTGCAAGGACTTCTCCACCAAGGAGCTGCCGCTTGCCAGCAAGGCCGAGGACGACCAGGCCGACGGCGAGAAGGCCGTCAACGCCTTTAATAACCTGCTCGACTGGGGCATGCAGGCCCTCGTCGGCCCGACCACCACGGGTGCGTCGGTTGCCGTTGCCGCAGAGTGCAGTAACGACCCCAAGACATTCATGATCACCCCGTCCGCGTCCTCCGAGGACGTCACCGACGGAAAGGATTGCGTCTTCCAGGTTTGCTTTACCGACCCCAACCAGGGCGTCAACGCTGCCAAGTTCCTGGCAGAGAAGTATGCGGACGAGAAGTTCGTGCTGTTCTATAACTCCGGCGACGCTTATTCTTCGGGCATTGCAGATTCCTTTAAGGCCCAGGCCGCTGAGTCTAAGCTCGAGATTGTTGACGAGGAGACCTTTAAGGACGACTCCGCTACGAGCTTTACCAACCAGCTGACCAAGGCCAAGCAGGCCGGCGCCACCATGATCTTTGCGCCGATCTACTACACGCCGGCGTCCGTCCTGCTCAAGAACGCCAAGGACATGGGCTACGACGTCAAGATGATGGGATGCGACGGCATGGACGGCATCCTGGGCGTCGAGGGCTTCGACACCTCTCTTGCCGAGGGTCTGCTGCTCATGACCCCGTTCTCCGCCGACGACGAGAAGAACGCCGACTTCGTCAACGCTTACAAGGATAAGTACGGCGATACCCCCGACCAGTTTGCCGCCGATGCCTACGACGGCGTGCACGCGGTGGCCGAGGCCCTCAAGGAGGCCGGTCTTGGTGTCGACGCCGACCCGACCGAGGTCGCCGAGAAGCTGCCCAAGGCTATGCTCAAGATTACCGTTGACGGTCTGACCGGCAAGCTCTCCTGGAACGACAAGGGCCAGGTCCAGAAGGATCCTACGGCGTATGTCATCACCGACGGCAAGTACGTACTGGCCTAATAGGCCGCCTTACATAGAGCGGTTTTGATCCCAAGCAGGGGAGGTTTTCGCCTTCCCTGCTTGCTTGGTATCTGGGGACAACGTAACGTCCCTGTTTCATACATCAACTGGAAACCTATTCGAAAGGGGGATGTGGAACATGACGGTCTTTATCCAATACCTGGTCAACGGCCTGTCCATGGGCAGCGTCTACGCCATCATCGCGTTGGGCTACACCATGGTCTACGGTATCGCCAAGATGCTCAACTTCGCTCACGGCGATGTCATCATGGTCGGTGCCTATGTCTCGTTCTGCGCCACGTCGTATCTCGGCCTCCCGGGCTGGGCATCTGTAGTTCTCTCTTGTGTGGTCTGCACGGTTCTCGGTGTTCTCATTGAGGGTCTGGCCTATAGGCCGCTGCGCCAAGCAGGCCCGCTGGCCGTTCTGATCACGGCCATCGGTGTGTCCTACTTCCTGCAGAATGCCGCGCAGCTTCTGTGGGGCGCCACGCCCAAGAACTTCACTTCGCTCGTCACCTTCCCGGTGCCGGAGTTCTTGGCCAAGTTCAACGTAAGTGCCGTCTCGCTCGTCACCATCGTCGCCTGCCTGGTTATCATGGCCGGTCTGATGATCTTTACAGGTAAGACCAAGATGGGCAAGGCCATGCGCGCCGTGTCCGAGGACAAGGCCGCCGCTCAGCTCATGGGCATCAACGTCAACCGCACCATCTCGATGACGTTCGCCATCGGCTCCGCCCTTGCCGCCATCGCCGGTGTGCTCCTGTGCTCCTACTCGCCGGTTCTGCAGCCCACCACGGGCGCCATGCCTGGCATCAAGGCCTTCGACGCTGCCGTTTTCGGCGGCATCGGCTCCATCCCCGGTGCCTTTGTCGGCGGCATTCTCATCGGCATCATCGAGGCGATGGCGCAGGCTTACATTTCCACGAGCCTTGCCAACTCCATCGTCTTTGGCGTTTTGATCATCGTCCTGCTCGTCAAGCCTGCCGGCCTCTTGGGCAAGTACGTACCCGAGAAGGTGTAGGTGAGCGTTATGAAGTTTCTTACAGACAAGCAGACGCGTCACGACTTTGTCACGTACGCCATGTGCGTTGTGGCGTTCGCCATCGTGTTCTTTATGCAGTCTAACCACATGATTCCGCGCATGATTGTCGGTCAGCTGGTTCCCATCACGGCCTATATCGTCATGGCCATCTCGCTCAACCTCGTCGTCGGCATCGCGGGTGACTTGTCGCTGGGCCACGCGGGTTTTATGAGCGTCGGCGCCTATACGGGAATCGTCACCGCCGTCGCGCTGGAGAGCGCCGTTCCGTCTGACCCGGTGCGTCTGATCATCAGCATTGTGGTCGGCGCTATCGCCGCTGCCATTCTGGGCTTCCTGATCGGTATTCCGGTTCTTCGCCTGAGCGGTGACTACCTGGCCATCGTAACCTTGGCCTTTGGCGAGATTATCAAAGAGATTGTTACCTGCCTCATTGTGGGCGTCGATTCCCGCGGCCTGCACGTGATCTTTAACATCACGGGCAATTCCACGATCGACGACCTACACCTGCTCGAAGACGGCACCGCTATCATCAAGGGTGCCCAGGGCGCATCTGGTGTTTCGACCTACTCGACGTTCCTTGCTGGCGCCATCCTGGTTATGGTTGCGCTCGTGATTGTGCTCAACTTGGTCCGCAGCCGTACCGGTCGTGCCATCATGGCCGTGCGCGATAACAAGATCGCTGCCGAGTCCGTGGGTATCTCCGTCACCCAGTACCGCATGATCGCCTTCGTGGTCTCCGCCGCTCTCGCCGGTGCTGCCGGAGCCCTCTTCGGCGGTAACTTCTCGCAGCTCTCCGCCACCAAGTTCGACTTCAACACGTCGATTCTCATTCTGGTGTTCGTGGTCCTGGGCGGTCTGGGCAACATGCGCGGTTCCGTCATCGCGGCGGCGCTGCTCACGGTGCTCCCCGAGCTGCTCCGTCAGTTCTCGGACTACCGCATGCTCATCTACGCCATCGTGTTGATTCTGGTCATGGTCTTTACTAACAACCCGCAGCTCAAGGCGTTCTTCGCGCGCATTAAGGACCGCTTTGCTTCCAAGAAGGAGGTGGCAACCGATGCCCAGTAAGTTTGAGTTCAACAAGGGCAAGATGGTCCCGTATCCTTCTGGCGCCATCGTTCCCGACCGCGACCTGGGCGAGCGCCCGGCGCTCGAGTGCATCCACCTGGGCATTGAGTTCGGCGGCCTTAAGGCGGTCGACGACTTTAGCCTGACCATCGGTAAGACCGAGATCGCCGGTCTCATCGGCCCCAACGGCGCCGGCAAGACCACGGTCTTCAACCTGCTCACCAAGGTGTACCAGCCCACGCACGGCACCATCCTGCTCGACGGTGAGGACACCTCGGGCAAGTCCGTCTACCAGGTCAACCGCATGGGTATCGCTCGTACCTTCCAAAACATCCGCCTGTTCAACACCATGACGGTGGAGGACAACGTAAAGGTCGGCCTGCACAACCAGGAGCGCTACTCCGGCTTTGAGGGCGTGCTGCGCCTGCCGACGTATTGGAAGCACGAGAAGGCCGCCCATGAGCGCGCCATGGAGCTTCTGTCCATCTTTGATATGGAACATCTGGCAAACGAGCAGGCCGGCTCGCTGCCTTACGGCGCTCAGCGTCGTTTGGAGATCGTCCGCGCGCTTGCCACCAATCCCAAGCTACTACTGCTCGACGAGCCTGCCGCCGGCATGAACCCGTCCGAGACTGCGGAGCTCATGGCGAACATCGTCAAGATTCGCGACACCTTTGGCATTGCCATCATGCTCATCGAGCACGACATGTCGCTCGTCATGAATATTTGCGAGGGTATCTGCGTGCTTAACTTTGGCAAGGTCATCGCCAAGGGCACGGCCGAGGAAATCCAGAACAACGAAGCCGTTATTGAGGCTTATCTGGGCAAGCAGGATAAGGGGGAGAACTAAATGGCAGAGCCGATGCTTTCCGTCTACAACATCAACGTCTGGTACGGCGCCATCCACGCCATTAAGGACATCTCCTTTAACGTTAACGAGGGCGAGATCGTTGCCCTGATTGGCGCGAACGGCGCCGGCAAGTCCACGACGCTCAAGACTGTCTCGGGCCTGCTGCGCTCCAAGACCGGCTCCATCAAGTTTATGGGCGAGGACATTATCCATACGCCCGCCGACAAGCTGGTTGGCAAGGGCCTGTCTCAGGTACCCGAGGGGCGTCGTGCCTTTTTGCAGATGACGGTCGAGGAGAACCTGGAGATGGGTGCCTATACACAGCCCAAGTCCACGGTTGCCCCGGGCCTCGAACGTGTTTACGAGCAGTTCCCGCGCCTGAAGGAACGCCGTCGCCAGGTGGCCGGCACCCTTTCGGGCGGCGAGCAGCAGATGCTCGTTATGGGTCGTGCCCTTATGAGTAACCCCAAGCTGCTCATGCTCGACGAACCCTCCATGGGTCTGGCGCCGATCCTGATCGAGCAGATCTTCCAGATTGTCGAGGATTTGCACAAGGCCGGCACCACGGTGCTCCTGGTCGAGCAGAACGCGCAGATGGCGCTTTCCATCGCCACACGCGGCTACGTGCTCGAGACCGGCAAGATCACCATGACCGGCACCGGCCAAGAGCTGCTGCACGACGACAACGTCCGCAAAGCTTATCTTGGTGGTTAATCCATCCAGTAATAGGGGCGCTGACCAACTCGGTCAGCGCCCCTTTTGAAATGATCCGTTGGCTTGGTATTTAAAGTGCGACAATGCCGTGTGGAAATAGAAGTGTCATCTGGGGGGTCTATCTATGCTGTACGAGTTTTGTGCCGAGAACTTTGAGCGGGTGCCGGCGGCCATTGCGGCCGGTGCGGGACGCATTGAGCTGTGCGACAACCTTGCGGTTGGTGGCACCACGCCCTCGGCCGGCGTTATCAGCGCTACGACCAGCTATGCTCGCGAGCACGATGCACGGGTGATGTGCATGATCCGTCCGCGTGGCGGCGACTTTCACTACAACCAGGACGAGCTGCGCATGATGGAGATGGACTTGGGCCTTGCCGTAAGCGCCGGAGTCGATGGCTTGGTCTTTGGTTGCTGCAAGCCTTGTGCCGGCGGATGGGCGCTCGATGAACTTGCGTTGGGCGCCCTTGTGATGGCTGCGGGCTGCGCGACCGAGGAGTGCAAGCGCGAGCCCATCGACATCACCTTTCACATGGCGTTTGACCAGCTCTCGCCCGAGGCTCAGCTCGACGCGATTGACACGCTCGCCGACTGCGGCATAACGCGCATCCTGACGCATGGCGGTGCCGCCGGCACGCCGATTGAGGACAACCTGGAGCATCTGTCGCACCTTATCGACTACGCGGACGATCGCCTGACCATCCTTCCCGGCGGCGGCATTTCCGCGGCCAACCGCGATACCGTGGCTGCGGCACTGGGCGTCTCCGAGCTCCATGGCACCAAGATCGTGCCGCTGGAGGTATAACCCGTGCCCCTGGTATTTGACGTTCAGCAGGCGAGCGGGAAGCCCGACGACAACCGGCGCCCTGGCACCGCGTGCCCCTTTTGCGATACCGAGGAACTCGCCAATATCATCCGGCGCGACGGTGACTGTATCTGGCTCGAGAATAAGTTCAAGACCCTGCGCGCCACCCGTCAAACCGTGCTGATCGAGTCGGCCGACCACGACGCAGATCTGGTGACCTATGCGCCGGACGAGCTGCATCATGTGATGCGGTTTGCCCTGGGTTGCTGGCAGCAGATGATCGATTCACAGCAGTATCGAAGCGTGCTCATGTACAAGAACAAGGGTCCGCTCTCGGGCGGTAGTCTCGTTCATCCGCACATGCAGATTGTGGGTTTGGAGCAGGAAGACGGCTATGCTTCGCTGACTTCCGCCAATTTCGATGGCATCAATGTCTGGCAACAGGGGAGAATCGCGGTCAACATCTCAACCGAACCGATTATGGGGTTCTTTGAGGTCAACGTTTCAGCTCCGCGGGGAATCGACGCCAGCGATGACACGCGGGACCAAGCCGAGGCGGATCTCTTCGCCGATGCGATCCAGGTAGCTCTGCGTTATATCCTAAACGAGCACCACGGTGGCCGTGCAGAGTCGTACAACTTGTTCTTCTATCACCTGGGCGGTCGGACCATTGCCAAGGCGCTGCCGCGTTGGGTGGTTTCGCCCTACTTTGTCGGCTATCGTTTGGCCCAGGTCAATGCCGAGACGACGCTCGATATCGATGCTGAGCGCCTGCGCGCGCATCTGGAAACGCTCGTATAGCAAGACTAACGCCCGCGTAATGCGGACAGCCTAGCGTGCCATGGCGTTGCGGCCGGCCTCGACGCGCTTGCGCTGGGCAGCGCGCTCCTCGCCGGTTAGACGCTCAAAGAGATGCCCGATAAGCGAGGCAAGTACCTGCTGAAACAGCGTTCCGCACATGACGGGAAATACGACTTCGCCCGGAAAGTATTGCGTGGCGATGACGGCGCCCGAAGAGATGTTGCGCATGCCGCAGGTAAAGCACATGGTAGTCGTTTCGCTATACGGCAGATGCAGTGCGCGGGCGACCAGAATACCGACGACAAAGCCGCTGATGGCGAAGATCAAAATAAAGAGGGCGACTTCCAAGCGCACCGCGTTCATGTGCAGCACGTACTCGCTCATGGCGGTGGAGTTCGACGCGATAACACCCATCATCATGAACTTGCAGGCGGGCGAGAGCGCAGGGGAGAGCTTCTCGTGTCCCCATCCGCACGTGAGTTCGTTAATCACGATGCCGAGCAGGGCGGGGATAGCGATCATGAAGGCCATGTTCTGCATCATGCCCGGCACGTCGATCGAGACGGTGGCGCCCAGCAAGAGCTTAAGCGTGAACGGAATCGTAACGGGTGAGATAACCGAGGACGTCAGGATGATGGTGAGCGCGAGCGGGCCGTTGCCGCCGAACATGCTAATCCACATAAAGGCAGTGACAGCCACAGGTACGCTGTACTCGAGCACGATACCGCAGACTAGGTTGGGGTTGGAGCCAAAGAACAGCGACCCCATGGCATAGGCTGTTATGGGAATAAGCGCCGCCGAGACCAGCAGCGCCAAAATCAGGTGCAGCGGACGGCGGAATACTTCGGCTACCTGATGGAAGGTGTTGCTGAGGGCACCTTGGAACGTCATAAAGGCAAACAGGGTGGGGACGATGGGCTTGAGTACGCCGATCTGCTGGGGAAAGAGTACGCCGAGCGTCACGCAAATCGGAACGATGATCTGCATATGCTCCGCGAGGAACTTACCCAGTCCAACCCATTGCTTCATATGCGCTTGTGACTCCCTTTGCTCGTGAATCCGTTTTGAATGGATATGCTAGACGCTCGCATGCGTCCGTGTGGCTGAAACGCTCGATTATTTCGAGGCTATTACCGCCCTCGTTTATCGAAACCACGGCGTGCTGGACGTTGTGCGTCCGCGCCGCACGGTATAATAAATCCGTTCAACAGATCTGCCTGCCGAAGCGGGCATACACAGAGGACTCATCGCTATGAACCGTGAGAGGTATCGCGGCGACCTGCCCCTATCGGGGGTGGGCGCCTATGTCATCGCTTAAGACAACGCATCGCTGGGCGGTCGCTCAGCAAAACCCCGAGCTCGAAAAGGAGCTTTCGGCTGGCCTGGGCATACCCGGGCTGGTGGCGCGCATTATGGTTGCGCACGGCATTACATCCATCGAGGAAGGCCAGCTTTTTTTGACGCCTTCGCTCGATCGCGACTGGGCGGACCCGCTCGTTATTCCGGGTATGGCGGTCGTCGTCGACCGCGTTGAGCGTGCTATTCGCAGCCACGAGCGCATCGCCGTCTTTGGCGATTTTGACGTCGACGGCATTACGTCGACTTGTCTGTTGACCGAGGCGCTGCGTTCGTTTGGCGCCAACGTCACGCCGTTTATTCCGCATCGTTTTGACGAGGGCTACGGCCTGTCGCGTGCGGCGCTCGACCGCGTTAACGAGCTCGCTCGACCCCAGCTGATCGTGACCGTCGATAACGGCATTGCCGCCAAGGAAGAGGCCTCCTATCTGGAGAGCCTGGGGATCGATTTGGTGGTCACGGACCATCACGAGCCGTCCGACCAGGTGCCGCAGGGCGTGCCCCTGACCGACCCCAAGCTCGAGGACAAGGGTCCCTCGCGCGAGCTTGCCGGTGCCGGCGTGGCACTCAAGCTGGTGCAGGTCCTGGGCGAGCGTTTGGGCAAGCCGTCGTATTGGCGTTCGCTGATAGAGGTCGCGGCGCTGGGCACTGTGTCCGACATGATGCCGCTTACGCCCGAGAATCGCGCACTGGTCGCCGAGGGCATCCAGCAGATGCGCGTGACGGCCCGTCCCGGCTATATCGCGCTTGCCGCACTTGCCAAGGCCGACCTTTCTACCATTACGGCCGACGGCCTGTCGTTTTCGCTCATCCCTCGTCTGAATGCTGCCGGCCGCATGGCCGATCCCAAGCTGGCGCTCGACCTGCTGCTTGCCCGCGACCCCATCGAAGCGAGCGCGCTTGCCGCCGAGCTCGAGGAAATCAATCGCCAACGCCGCGAGATCGAGGCCGAGCTTACGCGCGATGCCATGGCGAAGGTCGAGGAGACTTATGACGGCGGGCGCGCAATCGTCGTGGGCGGCGAGGGCTGGCACGAGGGCGTCAAGGGCATCGTGGCGAGCCGCTTGACCAATCGCTATCACGTGCCGGCGCTGCTCTTCTCGATCGAGGACGGCGTTGCGCGCGGATCGGGCCGCTCGGTGGGCAAGATCAACCTGTTCGATGCCGTCGAGCGTTGCTCCGACCTGCTGATTCGTCGCGGCGGGCATGCCGGTGCGGTGGGTGTGACCATCGAGGCATCCAAGCTCGATGAGTTCCGCCGTCGCCTTTCGGCCGTGCTATCGGAGCTTCCCGCCGAGGACTTTGAGGACACTGACGAGGTTGCCGCCACCGTTGATCTCTCCGAGCTAAATATCGAGACCATCGAGCAAATTTCCCGTCTTGAGCCGTTTGGCCAGGGCAATAAGGTGCCGCTTCTGGCCGCCGAGGGCGTGACGATGTGCGATCGCGCCGTGGTGGGCAAAACCGGCGAGCACATGCGCTTTGTGGCGACCGATGGTGCCGCGAGTGTGCCGGCCATCATGTTCCGCGTGCCGCAGATCGATAGGCTCATCAATTGCGACAGCGCCGTCGACTTGGTGTTCGAGGCCGTGGCCGAGCATTGGCAGGGACGTGTGAAGCCCAAGCTCATGATCAAAGATGTCTTGGTGCGCGATACCGCGGCGCCCAATATCGACGATCCGGCATGTGAGCTTCGCCGCGGCGTGCAACCGGCGGATTCTGGTCTGCGCCTGGAGTCGCGTAAACGCGAGACGCTCGCCCAGCTTTCTTATACCGAGCTCACGCGCTCGCTTATCCATAGCTTTATCGGCTCGAACCAGCCGCATCGCGCGCAGGTCGAGGCACTCGACGCGCTTGCCGACCATCAGAGCGTTTTGGCCGTTATGGGGACGGGGCGTGGCAAGTCTCTGATTTTCCATGTGCATGCCGCGCGCGAGGCGGTTCTTCGCGGGCGTGCGAGCATTTTTGTCTATCCTCTGCGTTCGCTCGTTGCCGATCAGGCCTATCACCTTTCCTCGACGATGGCCGCGCTCGGCATTGGTGTCGGCGTGCTGACTGGCGAGACCGTGGAGGCCGTACGTGATGACGTATTCGCCGGCCTTGCTTCGGGTCGCACCGGTATCGTTCTCACGACGCCCGAGTTCTTGTCTATCCACCGCGATCGATTTGCGCGTTCTGGACGTATTGGCTTCGTTGTTATCGATGAGGCGCACCATGCCGGTCTTGCTAAGGGTGGTGACCGGAGTGCATACCTCGATATGCCCGATATTCTTAAAGCCCTGGGCGACCCCGTTGTCATGGCGGCAACGGCCACCGCGACGGCTCCAGTTGTGGCAGAGCTTGCTCGCGTACTGCCGATTACCAGCACGGTGGTCGACGAGACCGTTCGCGAGAATCTACAACTCGAGGACGATCGTGACCTTGCGAGCCGTGAAAATCGCCTGGTTTCGATCGTTGCGACGGGGGAGAAGACCGTCATCTACGTGAACTCGCGCGACCAGTCCGTGGCGCTTGCCAAGACGTTGCGCAAACGTGTGCCCGACTGCGCGACCCATATCGCGTTCTATAACGCCGGGCTTGCGCGTTCCGATCGCCGACGCGTCGAGGAGGCGTTTCGAGATGGCAGCCTGAGCTGCATCGTTTCAACCTCGGCCTTCGGTGAGGGCGTCAACCTGCCCGATATCCGCCATGTCGTGCTCTACCACATGCCGTTTGGCGCGATTGAGTTTAACCAGATGAGTGGCCGTGCCGGCCGCGATGGGCAGCCTGCCGTGATTCACCTGCTTTATTCGTCTCGTGACGCTCGTATTAATGAGCGCCTGCTCGATTGTTACGCGCCCGAGCGCGATGAGCTTGTCACGCTCTATCGGGCGCTGCAGACCATGTGGCGCTCCAATCGTGGCAAGACGGGGGACGATTCATTCTGCGCAAGCGATATCGACATTGCGCAGATGTGCCTTGCAATCGACGCGCGCACGCCGGTCGATGAGCGTTCGGTGGCAAGCGGCTTGGGAATCTTCGAAGAGCTCGGTTTCTGTCACGTTTCGGGGTTTGACGATACCCGTCGCATCGCGATGACCGAAAACCCCGGGCGCGTGCAGTTGAGCAGGTCGATCCGCTATTTGGAGGGCTTGCGCTCGCGCATGGAGTTCTCGGCTTTCCGGAGTTGGGCACTCGATTCGTGCGCTTCTGATATGCTTACCAAAATTAACCGCCCGATCGTACCGCGGGCCTAGGGAAGGGGACCTCGATGGATGCCGCAGCCCGTACCGCCCATGATTCCGCCCTCCAGCCCTTTTCGGAGATGGAGCACTATACGCATGCCGATGATCTGCCGCCCGAGATTATGGCGGACAGCTACGACAAGCTGGAGCGCCTGTGCCTTAAATATATGAGTGAGGATGACTTCTCCAAGGTGGAGCAGGCCTACTGCTTTGCTGCCGAGAAGCACTGCAACCAAAAGCGGCGCTCGGGTGAGATGTACATTAACCATCCCGTCGAGGTGGCTATCATTTTGGCCGACCTTAAGATGGACTGCGATGTGGTGTGCGCTGCATTGCTGCACGATACCGTCGAGGATACCGATACCTCGCTTGCCGATGTTTCGGGTCTGTTTGGCGAAACCGTGGCAGAGCTCGTCGACGGCGTGACCAAGCTCACCAACATCGAAGTCGACAACATGGACGAAAAGCAGGCGCTTACGCTGCGCAAGATGTTCCTCGCCATGTCCAAGGACATTCGCGTCATCATCGTCAAACTCGCCGACCGCCTGCATAATATGCGCACGCTTGCCGCCCTGCGCGAGGACCGCCGCCTGTTTAAGGCGCGCGAGACCATGGATGTGTATGCGCCCCTGGCCGACCGCCTGGGCATGAGCTCTATCAAGTGGGAACTCGAGGATCTGTCCTTCTTCTACCTTGAACCCGACGCTTACCAGCGCATCGCCCGCATGGTGGCAGAGTCACGCGAGGTTCGCGAACGCTTTCTGGCCGAGACTATCAAGACGCTTACCGATGAGCTCGACCGCATTGGCCTTGAGGGTTTTCAGATCAACGGTCGTTCCAAGCACTATTGGTCCATCTATCAAAAGATGAAGCGCAAGGGCAAGGAGTTCTCCGAGATTTATGATCTGGTGGCGCTGCGCGTCATCACCCATTCGGTGCGCGATTGCTATTCCACGCTTGGTGCCGTGCATACTTTGTGGCATCCCATGCCCGGTCGTTTTAAAGACTATATCGCTATGCCCAAGGTCAATAACTACCAATCGCTCCATACGACGGTTATCGGCCCCACGGCCCGTCCGCTCGAGATTCAGATTCGAACCTACGAGATGCACGAGCAGGCCGAGTACGGCATCGCCGCCCACTGGCTATATAAGAAATCGGGCGGATCGTCTGCCTCCAAGACCAACGACGCACAGCGTCTGGACGATCAGATTAACTGGCTCAAGCACTCGCTCGATTGGGCAGCCTCTGACGAGATCACCGATGCCAAAGAATATCTGCACTCACTGAAGGTCGACCTGTTTGACCAGGAGATTTTTGTCTTTACGCCCAAGGGTGAGGTCATGGCGCTTCGTGCGGGCTCTACACCGCTCGACTTTGCCTACGCTGTTCATACCGAGGTCGGCAACCACTGCGTCGGCGCCAAAATCAACGGTGCGGTGGCTCCGCTCACGCACGAAATCAAGACGGGTGACCGTGTCGAGATCCTGACTAACAAGAGCTCCAAGCCGTCGCGCGATTGGCTCAAGATCGTCAAGACGCCTTCGGCCAAGTCAAAGATTCGCCGTTACTTCGCCGCTGCGACCAAAGACGATGACGCTGCTGCCGGTCGCGATATGCTGGCCAAGGACCTGCGCAAGCGCGGGTACGGCATCTCTACGCCGCGATCCACGCGTGCACTCAATGCCGTGGCGGAGCAGTTTAACTTCAAGCAACTCGAGGACCTGTTCGCAGCCGTTGGCGCGGGCAAGGTCGCCCCGCGTGCTGTGGGCAATAAGGTCGAGCAAATCTTGGATCCCAAGCCCGAGGAGCAGCTTACCAAGGCCGAAGCCATCGCTGAGGTCGTCAAGCAGCCTGCCCGCGGTTCCAACCGCAAACCGCAAAAGCGTGGCAAGAGTGCAAGTAACGGCATTATCGTCAAGGGCGAGAGCAACAGCGGCCTGCTGGTTCGTCTGGCGCATTGCTGCAATCCGGTGACGGGCGACGACATCGTGGGCTTTATCACGCGCGGTCGAGGCGTCTCGGTGCATCGTGCCAACTGCCCCAACGTCAAGGGTCTCATGGAACACCCCGAGCGCATGATTGACGTGGAGTGGGATGGTGCTGCCGATACGCTTTTCCAGGTCGAGATCGTGGTCGAGTGCTTGGATCGTATGGGCTTGCTCAAGGATGTCACCATCGCCATTGGCGATGCAGGCGGAAATATCCTTTCCGCCGCTACCTCGACCAACCGCGAGGGCATTGCGACCCTGCGCTTTATGGTCGAGATTTCGGACGCGAGCGGTCTGGATCCGCTGCTGGCATCCATCAGCAGTGTCGACTCGGTCTATGACGCACGCCGTCTGATGCCTGGCGAGGGTGGGGCTCAGCTTAAGCGTCGCGTATAGGCGTGACGAACGCACAACGGTAATGATATTGGCTACGTTCGAGGCATCGTTTGATGCCTCGACGCTTGTAGAAGGAGGACGTGCTCATGGTCACTGCAGCTTTGGACTTAACCCCTCGGGGTACGGCTTCGATTGAGGCGCTTGTAAACGGCCCCATTCAGACCAACAGTTACGCCGTAATCTCGAGCGGCGAATGCCTGATTATCGATCCGGCCTGGGAAGGTGAGCGTCTTGTGGAACATATCTATGCCAAGCATCCTGACGCGCACGTGCTAGGCGCTGTCTGCACCCATGGCCATGCCGATCACGTAGGTGGCGTTGCCGGAGCGCGAGCCGCCGTCGGTAAGGGTTTCCTATATGAGTTAGGTGCGAAGGACGTGTTGGTATCTCGTGAGAATATCGAGGAGCAGCGAGCGATGTGGGGCATCGATACGCCCGATCCGGGCGAGCCGACGCGATTGCTTGCTGAGGGCGATACGATTGAATTGGGTGATATCTGCCTGCAGGTGATCGAGACGCCCGGTCACACACCGGGTGGCATTGTCTTGTTCGCCGCCACCGAGCAGGGAAGCATCGCCTTTGTTGGCGACACCCTGTTCCCGGGCAGCCACGGCCGCACCGATCTCGCCGGTGGAGACGAGGCGGCGATTCTGCGCTCGCTCTCCAAGCTCGCCCAGCTGCTTCCAGCCGATACCGTTTGTTTAACGGGGCATGGTGATTCGACCACTATGGCGCGCGAGCTCATGCAGAACCCTTTCATGCAGATGTAGCTTTGTAGTCAGCTGCTTAAGCACGAGAAGTGTCCAAACGTCAAGATATTTTCCCCAACGGGCCGATTCCGTAGGGCAAACGGTCAAAAAAAGTCTGTTTGGACGATATTCGTGAACAAACGAACGTTTACGCTCGGGTACGCCGTGGTAAAATCTCATGCGTTATCGGAGCAACCTTACAGGAGGTTTCTTTTATGCTCGTCAACGCAGCAGACATGCTCAAGAAGGCCGAGGCCGGCAAGTATGCTCTCGGTGCCTTCAACACCAACAACCTCGAGTGGACTCTGGCTATTCTCCAGGCCGCCGAGGAGGCCAAGTCTCCGCTGATCCTTCAGTGCACCGCTGGTGCCGCTAAGTGGATGGGCGGTTTCAAGGTCTGCGCCGACATGGTCAAGGCTGCCGTCGAGGCCACGGGTGTTACCGTTCCCGTCGCCCTTCACCTCGATCACGGTTCTTACGAGGACTGCTTCAAGTGCATCGAGGCCGGCTTCACGTCCATCATGTATGACGGCTCTCACGAGGAAACCTTCCAGCTTAACCTCGATCGCACCAAGGAGCTCGTTGAGCTTGCCCATTCCAAGGGCATGTCCATCGAGGCCGAGGTCGGCGGCATCGGCGGCACCGAGGACGGCGTGACTTCCAACGGTGAGCTCGCTGACCCCGCTGAGTGCAAGCAGATTGCTGACCTGGGCGTCGACTTCCTCGCCTGCGGCATCGGCAACATCCACGGCGTGTATCCCGCCGACTGGGCCGGTCTTTCCTTCGAGCGTCTGAGCGAGATCAAGGCTCAGACCGGCGACCTGCCCCTCGTTCTGCACGGTGGTACCGGCATCCCCGAGGATCAGATCAAGAAGGCCATCTCCCTGGGCATCTCCAAGATCAACGTCAACACCGACCTGCAGCTTGTCTTCGCTGCCGCCACGCGTGAGTACGTTGAGGCTGGCAAGGATCAGCAGGGCAAGGGCTATGACCCCCGCAAGCTCCTGAAGCCCGGTCGCGAGGCCATCGTTGCCCGCACCAAGGAGCTCATGGAGGAGTTTGGCTCCGTCAACAAGGCGTAAGCGTCGCTAAACTACCCGCCGGAAGCCCCGTCCCCCTACACTGTTTCCTTTGCGCTCACCTGGCTTCGCCAGAAGTCGCGCCAAGGAAACAGTTCCGGGGGACGGGGCTTCCTTTGTTTAACGCCGCAGGGTTACTGGGCTGAATTATTTATTTGACTACCGTTCGGCGGTGTTGATGGCTCCTTTGTTGGGGCTTTCTTTTTATCTCGGTACAATGGGCTTCAAGGGTTCTAGTGACTTGGAGTTTTGGTATGGCTGTAATTAACGTGTCGCCTGCTGATGGGAAGGTTATTGCCGAGGGGCCGGTTGGGTGCTTGGTTGATGTTTGCTGTGATGACTTTCGCCATCTCGATATTGGACTGCCGCCCGAGATCCTGCGTTTAAAGGATGCAGGGTATCTTTCGCAGGCTATTGAGGCTTGCGATCGCCTGCTTGCCCAAGATCTTGATTCCTCGCTTGCTGCCTGCGTTCGTGCCGAGCGGTATCGCATGATCGAGACGTCGTTTCATTTTTCGGTGTCGCGCGATCAGGCTATTGCGATGATCCGCGAGGAGTGGCCGGAGTTTACCGAGGATCAGTTTGACGACCTGATCGATCGCAAGCGCATCGACTGGCGCTTTATCGATGGTGAACTGTTCGTTCTCGACAACTTCCTTGATTCTTTGCGTGTGTATCCCAAGGAGGTTCCGGGCCTGCGTCCCGATTCTACGGATGGAACTGCGCTGCGCAACCAGATGCTTAAGAAGATGGAATCACAGGGCGGGCTGTCTCGTGCCATTACGCTTAAAGCGTCCGTGTCTGTTCCCGGTGCTCTGGAGGGGGAGGCCGTTCGCGCGTGGCTTCCCGTTGCCGCAGCCTGCCGCCAGCAGTCTCATATCGAGATTCTCGATATGACGCCGGAGGGGGTCCTTGCTCCCGCGAACGCTTTGGCGCGTACCGCCTCGTGGGTTTCCTCGGCTGATCGATCGTTCTCAGTGACCTATCGTTATCTGATTGATGCTGCTTATTGCGATATCTACGGGGGAGCGCTTCCGGCGCATCCGTGTATGGACGCGCCGCTGCCCAAGGATATTTCCGAGGACCGACCGCATATTGCATTCACGCCGTATCTGCAGCAGCTGACCGAACATGTTATCGATGGTCTCGAGGATCAGCTCGACCGCGCTCGGGCTATCTATGATTATTTGACGCATCATATCGACTATCGATACCAGCCACCGTATCTGCTTCTGGGCTCTATCGCCGATGACTGCGCGCATTCGCTTCGCGGTGACTGCGGTGTTATGGCACTCACGTTTATCACCATGTGCCGCATCGCCGGCGTGCCCGCACGTTGGCAGAGCGGCCTGTACGTTGCGCCCGACTCGGTAGGCTCGCATGACTGGGCGGAGTTCTATACACCGCAGACGGGTTGGCTTAACGCCGATGTCTCGTTTGGATCCTCGGCACGCAGGATGGGGGAGGAATGGCGCCGCCGCCACTACTTTGGCAACCTCGATCCATGGCGCATGGTGGCAAACTGTCGGTTCCAGGCAGAGTTTGAACCCGTCTTTGACGGTATGCGTGAGGACCCCTACGATAACCAGATGGGCGAGGCCTCGGTCGACGGTCGCGGATGCCGCCAGCGCGAGATGCTCCGCACGGTCGAACTCATCGAAATGCTCGAAGTTCCATTTTCGGACTAATCTACGGAAAGCTGTGATAAACTAACTCACGCAATACGTGCCCGAGTGGCGGAATTGGCAGACGCAGTGGACTCAAAATCCACCGTTGGCAACAACGTGCGAGTTCGAGTCTCGCCTCGGGCACCATACATGCAAAAGAGCGTTCAAGGGGGTTAAGGCCCCCTTTTTCGTGCCGAACTCGCGTGAGCGCGCGGAGCGTTAAGCAAACAGGCCTGTGGCCTGTTTGTAGCGGAGCGTGGCGAGGGCGCCATGCGCCCGAAGCCCGGGGCTTCGCGAAGCGAAGGCCCTTCGAGTCTCGCCTCGGGCTCCATACATGCAAAAGAGCGTTCGAGGGGGTTAAGGCCCCCTTTTTCGTGCCGAACTCGCGTGAGCGCGCGGAGCGTTAAGCAAACAGGCCTGTGGCCTGTTTGTAGCGGAGCGTGGCGAGGGCGCCATGCGCCC
>NZ_JBQHTZ010000002.1:0-220055 GCF_052065455.1 Collinsella sp. HCP28S3_E9 | reverse complement strand
AGATGGGCGTCTCCAGGCTCTCGAAGGACCAGGTGAGCGCAATCGCCTCGAGCCTGGACGCAGACATCGAGGATCTGTGCGGAAGGCCGCTCGACGGCTCGCCGGTGCCCTACGTCTGGCTCGACGCGACCTACGTCAAGTGCCGCCGCGAGGGGCGCGTCGCCTCCACCGCCGTGGTCACCGCCATCGGCTGCGATGCGGGCGGCTGGAGGCGCGTCCTTGGCGTCGACGTGGTTGACACCGAGTCTTACGACTCGTGGCTCGCCTTCCTGCGGGCTATCCGCTCGCGCGGGGCGGCGGGCGTGCGGCTCGTCGTCTCGGACGCCCACCCGGGGCTCGTCCGGGCGCTCGGCGAGGTCTTCCAGGGCGCCGCGCGGCAGCGCTGCGCGGTCCACCTCATGCGCGACTGCATGCGCGAGGCCGGCTCCTGGCAGCTCAGGCGCCGCGTGGGCAGGATCGTGTCGCAGGTGTTCCGCGGGCGCGACGCCGCCACCGTGACGGCCATGTACCACGCGGCGTGCGACATGCTGGCGGGGTGCTGCCCCAGGGCGGCGGCGGTGCTGGAGGAGGCCGAGCCCGACGCGCCGGCCTACCTCGACTTCCCGCCGGCCCACTGGAAGCGCCTGCGCACCAACAACGTGCAGGAGAGGACCAACCGAGAGATAAAGCGCAGGTCGCGCGTCGTGCAGGTGTTCCCCTCCACGGGCTCGCTGGTGCGGCTCGCGGGCGCGGTCATGTGCGAGCAGGACGAGATATGGCAGGAGTCCAGGTACTTCTCGGAGGCGAGGATGAACGAGCTCTACGACGACGGTCGCACCCGGGGGACCGACGGTCCCGTCGATTGGGCGCGGCTCGAGGCGGAGGCAAGGAAGATGCTCGAGTCCGGCCTCGAGCTTGCGGACAGGGTCGAGGCGGCATAGGATATCAACCGTATTCCAGATTCTGGGACGCCGGGCCGACTCGCTTCGGATCGGGCACTACACCAACTTTCTCGACACTACCGCCTTATCCCCTCCGAGTTGCGGTGAAATAAGGACTGAATAGGCCTTTTAACGGCTAAAACACTCCCTATTTCACCGCAACTCAGGGGGGGATTGCATTACTGGTAGCGCAGGCACTCCACGGGGTCGAGTTTTGCGGCCCGGCGGGCGGGGTAGAAGCCAAAGATTACGCCGATGCCGACGGAGACCGCAAAGGCCAGCAGCACCGTGGCGATCGAAAAACTCGGCGTTATGGTACCGCTGGCACCGAGTTCGCCAAGCACGCCGGAACCCGCGGCGAACATCGCTAGGCCCCAGGCCAGAAGATAGCCAATCACGACACCCAAAATGCCGCCGGTGATGCACAGCGCCGAAGACTCGGCCAAAAACTGTGCGGTGATATCGCGACGGCTGGCACCCAAGGCTCGACGAATACCGATCTCGCGGATGCGTTCGGTCACATTGGTGAGCATCATGTTCATGATGCCGATACCGCCCACGAGCAGCGAAATGCTGGCAACGGCGCCCATGATGAGCGAAAACGCGCCCATAAAGGAGTTGAGGGCGTCGATGGCGCTTTTCATTGAGGTCGCCGACACGCTGTCATATTCGTCGTCATCCGCGATGTCCTTCATGCTGCGCACCTTGGATTCAATCATCTTGCACAGCTCATCCATGTCCGTACCCTCGGCGGCGAGCGCCGTTACGCTGGGAAAAGACGGGTTCTCGTCGCCAAAGAGGCCCGAGATGGTCTCGCGCGGCATGTAGAGCGTGAGTGAGCCCATGGAGTCGCTGCCGCCGTCGATAACGCCGATAATCTGCACCTCGCCGTTCGACACCTTGATGGTCTTGCCGAGCGCGTCCTGTTCGTTGCCGTACAGCTGGTCCGCGCCGCCGCGGCTGATGAGCGCCACGCGTGCGCCAGATTGGGACTCAGCCTGGGTATAGGTGCGCCCCGCGACGAGCTTGCTGGCTCCCACTGCGTCGAGCATGTCGCTATCGACGCCCTGCGCCATGACGTTATAGCTTTTGTCACCGGCCTTGTACTCGGTATAGGCACTGTCCACGATACCGATCTGCTCGATCTGCGGCACCATCTTGCGAAGCTTCTCAACGTCCGACTCGGTGAGCTCTTGCGACGAATAAATCTGCACCATACGCGCGGCGTTGAGGCCCAGGCTGTTGACCAGGCTGTTTTGGATACCGCCGATAAGCGAGGTCATGGCAATGACGGAGGCGATGCCAATAACAATGCCCAGGATGGTGAGTAGGCTGCGTCCCTTGTTGGCCTCGAGGGAGTGAAGGGCTTCTTGGATAAGGTCGCACGTGCTCATGCCTTCACTCCTTTCGTCGGATTGGCGTGTGCGGAAATCATGGGCAGGTTATCAATGGCGCCGTGCAGGGTCTGCGGTGCGTGCGCGATGTACGCGCCGTCGTGGATTCGGCCGTCGCGAATGGTTACGGCACGGTCGGCCTCGGCGGCGATACCGGGATCATGCGTGATGAGCACAATGGTCTTGCCACGTTCCTGGAGTTTGTGGAAGGTCTCCATCACGAGCGCTCCGGTGGCGGAGTCCAGGTTTCCCGTCGGCTCGTCCGCCAGGATGATGGGCGGGTCGTTGACGAGGGCGCGCGCGATGGCAACCCTCTGCATCTGTCCGCCTGAGAGCTCGGAGATGCGGTGGTCCCAGTGGTCGACCGGCAGCGTGACGGCTTGCAGCGCATGAACGGCGCGCATCTCACGCTGAGCCCGCGGCACGTTGGTGTACGACAGCGGCAGCATGACGTTTTCGATGACCGATAGGCGCGGCAGCAGGTTAAAGCTCTGAAAGACAAAGCCGATGCTCAGGGCGCGGACTTCGGTGAGCTCGTCATCGTCGAGCTCCGCCACGTTGAGGCCCTGCAGGTAATAATCGCCTGCCGTTGGCTTGTCCAGGCAGCCCAGGATGTTCATGAGCGTTGACTTGCCCGAGCCAGAAGGGCCGGTAATGGCCACGAATTCGCCGGGATTCACTGCCAGGCTCACGTTATGCAGGATATGGGCGCAGCCGGCCTCGCTCTCAAAAATGCGATGCACGTTGCGGATGTTGATGACGGGACGCATTACAAGCCCTCGTCGGCAGACATGCTGCCAGAGTCGTCGCCGTCGGCCGTCATGCCTGCGCCGGTGTCCACGATGAGGGTGTCGCCGTCGCGCAGCTTGGTAACCGGTACGTCTGCGTTGATCTCATTGCCCTGGTCGTCGCGCTTGACCTGCGTCTTGCCGACCACGGCGTCGTTATCGTTTTGCGTCACAATGGTCACCTTCACGCGGCGCATCTCCTTGCCTTCACCGTCGGTTGCCACGTTGACGTAATAGTGCTCGCCATCCTCGGTCATGAGCGCCATGGTCGGCACCATCACCACATCGTCGAGCTGCTCGGTTACCACCGAGACCTCGGCGGTCATGCCCGGCTTGAGGCGCGCGTCGGGCGCGTCGATCAAAATATCGACGTTATAGGTCACGCTACCGCCGCCACCGTAGGTGGAGTCGGAGTTTGCCACCGAAGCGATTGTCGTGACCGTTCCCTGGCTCACGATATCGGGAAAGGCCGGATAGGTAACGTTGGCGCTCTGGCCCACTGCGATCTTGGCGATATCCTTTTCGCCCACCTGAACGGTGACCTTCATCTTGGAGAGGTCAGCGATCTGCATGCACTGCTTGCCGCCGGTCGTATCGCCTTCGCCCATAATCATGCCGCCCGTCACCGTGGCGCCGACCTTGGCGTTGAGCTCGACGATGCTGCCCGAGCTGGGCGCGGTCACAGTGCGCTCGGCGGCTTTGGCGTTGGCCTGGTCCAGGGTCGCCTGGGCCGAGGCCAGGTTACGTTGGGCGCTCGAGATGGCGCTCGTGTCGGCACTCGTGCCGGTGCTACCGCTGGCGCCACTTGCGCCTGCCGCATCTGTGTCAGTCGCCGGAGCGGCTTGGGCGGCAGCTACCGCTTTCTGCGCGTTGGCGAGGTCTTCCTGTGCCGCCGCCACCGCGCGCTGCGCCTCGGCAACGTTGCGATCGAGCTCGTCATTTTTAATGGTCATGAGCACATCGCCCTCGTTAACGGACTGGCCGGCTGATACGTTGATCGATGCCACCGTGCCGTCGACAGAAGGGGAGACCACCGAAGCCGAGATAGGCTTGAGCTGGCCTTTAGCCTCGACGGTGGTCGTAAATGTACCCTCGGTGACCATGTCGGTCACCGGCCCGTTGGTACCTGCGGGCCGTGCGTTAATGACGAAGGTTACGACAACGGCGATGAGCACAATGGCGGCCACGACGCCGGCCGCAATGCCGCGTCGGATGAGCTTTTTGCGCCGACGCTCGGCACGCTTCGCCTTGAGTTTGGCGTAGGCCTCTTCGTCAGAAATCTCGGTTGCATCGCTTGTGCTGCCGTTTTGCTGTGTGGCGCGCATGTTTGTTATGAGGGGAAGCGTTTCGGTGGCACCCTCGGGCGCTCGCTCGGTATCATTCGGTCCCGGGGTGATGGTGGGGACATTCGACATGGCGTCTCCTTTATAGAAAGTTCTTCGATAAGTATATGCGCCCGTCGCGAGAAGCGGGCGCATATGGCGGATTCTTTCGGAACTGTTAGATTGGAGCGTCAGTTCCCCGTTGTGCGAAGGCGTGTTTCCCTATGAGTGCACGACCACGCATAGGCCTACGTTGATGCAATCGTGGAGTGCCTTGGCATCGGCCAGGCGCAAGTTGATGCAACCGTGGCTGCCGCACCATTTGTACGAATTTGGGTCGTCAAAGCTCTGATCGTTTTGCCATGTTGCATCATGGAAACCAACCATGTTGCCTTCAAACGGCATCCAATATGACACGGGGCTTTCGTATTTTGGTTTTCCGGTCTTTGGGTCTTTGGCACCGATGAGCTTGCTTGCGCCGTCATTGCTATTGATCTGCCAAACGCCCTCGGGAGTGGCATCCTCTCCCGGTTTGCCCGAGATAAAGTTGGCTTCCCACACGATATTACCGTTCTCGTCATAGTAGCGCGCGTGCTGCTCGGACAGGTCGACGTCGATATACGCCTTCCAGTCGGGCTCTCCCTTTGCGGTATAGGTGTCGGCCTTCTGGGAGTACTTAATCTCGATTTCGCCGGTCTGCTTGTTGTTAATGGCGTCCTCGACCTGCTTGGCGAGTGCGTCGCTATCGACGGACCAGCCAAAGTCACCGCCCTCGACGGCACATTCTTTGCCGTCGGCACGCGTCCACCAGCGGGTGGTGCCCACGGTATTAAAGCCGTTGGCGAGCTCGGCTGCCCAGCTACCGATCTGCGACGTATCGAGTGTGGGGTTGGCCGGATCGGCAAAGCTGATCCACTGCAACACGGAGCTGCCGTCGACCTTGCCGGCATCCTCGCCGTTGAGCTTGAGGGTCACGTTGACGCCCAAGAAGTTGTTGGCGGCATCGCATGCGGCCTGAATCTGATCATTGGTCAGCGTTTCATTGAGCGGCTCATAGGCATCGTTGCCGAGCTTGGAAAGATCTACGGTCTCGGCCAGCGAGGCAAGCTCGAGCTCGGCATACTTAATGACATGCTCGCGGTTGAGTTTTTCGTTGGAGCGCGCCTTCTCGACGGTAAACTTGCCGGCTTGCTCGTCATAGGAGCTATTGGCCTCGAACGTGCCCGAACGGCCCTCGTTAAACTCGTCAATGGCGGCGCCCAGATCCTCCTCAAACTTCTTTTGGTCAAAGGTGTCAGAGAGCATGGACAGGTCGACGTCTTGTTCAAGATCGACTTCGTTGGAGGTAGCGGTTGTTTTGGTCTTGCCGCTTAAGGATTCCACAAGGCGGACCGGCCATATAAAGGCTTCGTTGCGGCTGATGATTTCTTTTGCGGCAGCTTCGCCGTCGACGATGGGTTCATCGGACTCGGGCTGATAAGTCCAGTTAAAGTCATCGCCGGTCACGGTGAGCTTATAGTGCTTCCATGCTGAGTTGACCTTAGTGGCAGCAGACGAAGCGTTGGAGAACGAGACGTCGACGCCGGCAATGGTGGTGTTGGGGTAGGCTACCTGCGAAAATGCGACAACGCCAACAATGTAAACGACAACAATGAGGCCCAGAGCAACGAAAAGGGTCATTTTGGCCCCGGATTTTTTCCCGTTGGCGTGGTTCTCTGACCCACGGGGGCCCTTGTGATGGTTTTGCGTGTGTGAAGGCGCGTGCTTAGTCGCTTTATTGCTCTGACGCTGCTGATACGCATGAGGGTTCTGGCGCTGTGAGGTGTTTCCCGAACCATGCTTTGTGCTACGCGTTGGCGTAATGGGGCGCGGCGACTGGACGCCGTCGGTAGGCCTAGAAGGCTGTTTAGGATCGGGAATCAGTTGGGTGCGGTCGTTTTGCGACATCGTATGCATATCCTTCGAATTTCGCCTTGCGGCTCATCGTGTTTTTACTGGGCTTGCATTATAGCGATTACCTAGTTGTTTGTGGTATTGAAACGGTGGCATTGGCAAGAGGTTGGACATTTGTCCCACCTCTTGTTTTGGACTGGTCTTTATCCGCACACACCGCATTTAGCGCAAGCCGAAAGTGCTGCGGGAGCTTGTGCGATGCCGCCCTTGGCCGTCTCGCGCAGCGTGGCCGGCAACGCGTGGCCCACCGAGAGCATCACGTGTGCCATCTGGTCGAAGGGCACAAGGCTTTTGATACCTGCAAGGGCGAGCTGCGCCGAGCTAAATGCGGCCGCCACGCCGATCGCGTTGCGGTTTTGGCATGGCACTTCGACAAGGCCGCCCACGGGATCGCATACAAGACCAAGCAGATTGCTCAGTGCGATAGAGCTAGCGTCGAGTGCCTGCTCGGGCGTGCCGCCCAGCATCTGGACTAGCGCGGCAGCGGCCATGGCGGCGGCGCTGCCCACCTCAGCCTGACATCCGCCTTCGGCACCGGCGACGCAGGCACTTGTGGTGAGGTTGAGACCAATCGCGGCAGAGCAGTAGAGTGCGTCCATGACCTGTTCGTCATCGAGCTGTAGATGGTCGGCGAGCGCCAACACGCAGCCGGGCACGACGCCCGCAGAGCCGGCCGTGGGGGCGGCGACGATGACGCCCATCGTGGCAGAGCGCTCAAGCACAGCCATGGCGCGGGCTACGGCTTCGGTTTGGACGGCGCCCATCAGGTTTGTGCTCAGATCGTTGCGGCGTGTTGCGTCGACGAGTTTTGCCTCGCCGCCGATAAGCCCGCCGAGCGAGCGCTGCGGTGCGGCGATGGGCGCCGTTGTCTCCTCGCGCATGACCTCGAGTACGCGGCGCATGGCGGCGACGGCGTGCTGCTCGCCGGTCAGGCGGGCTTCGCGTACGGCCATGACGGCGCCAATGTTGAGGCCCAGTTCGGCGCAGGCGTCGAGGAGCTGTTCGCCATCGTCGAAGATTTCCTTGGCGGAAACGCCGGGGGAGAGCGATGAGGCCGAGCCGGGAAGCTCAATGAAGGTGGCGTAATCGACATGGTCGAGCATGCGTAGCATGGGAACGACGATGTCATCGGGGGTGCCGTCGGTCTCAAAGACGGAATAAGCTTGGCCGCCTACCTCGGTGCGGTAGGTGCGGCAGAAGGCAATGTTTACGTGTGCGTAGGCGAGCTGGTTCGTGAGCGCGGCGAGAACGCCGGGGACGTCCTGGTGCGCCACAAACAGGGTGGAATACATGCCCGAGATATCGACGCCGACGCCGTTGATGCGGCTGATGCGCATCTTGCCGCCGCCAAGGCTCTCTCCGCGGACCTGCGCCGTGGCGCCCGTGTCATCGACCATGTCGATGTCGACGGTGTTGGGGTGGATGGAGGCGTCGTCGCCCTTAATGTCAAAGTGATAGCTGAGGCCCCGCTCGCGCGCGAGGTCAAAGGCCTGCTTGATGTTCTCGTCGTCGGTGTCGATGCCCAAGATGCCCGCGACGAGTGCGCGGTCGGTGCCATGGCCGCGGTAGGTGTGGGCAAAGGAGTTCCACAGGCCAAAGGTGACCTTGGTGATGCGGCCTTCCAGCAGGCTGGCGGCAACCTGGGCGCAACGCAGGGCGCCGGCGGTGTGCGATGAGCTGGGGCCGACCATGATGGGGCCTAAGATCTCGAATGCCGAGGTCGTAGCTAGTGTTTGCGGCTTGCCTGCCATGGCTGCTCCTTTTCTATACCGTCGTCCCGAGGGGCGGGGCATACGCTGTCCCGCCGTTCCGAGGGCTTTAGTATTTGGTCGCCTGCTCGGACAGTCCTGCTCGCACGGAGAGCACATTAAGTGCTCTCCGGCTCGTGCGGAACTCGCGATCGACCAAATACTAAAGTCCTCGGAACTTAGGATACATGGTTGGAGTCGCTCTGCTGCAAAATTTATCGGCCTGTGACCTATTCCATGTCCCAGGTCGGCTCATCTTCACCACCTTTAAATAAAAAAGAGGTACCGGTTGTTCCGGTACCTCTTTTTGGTGCGTTTTTATTTGGCTGTGGTTTTTCTCGTTAGCTTACAGGCCGCAGGCTGCTTTGAGTTCGTCGATGCGGTCCGTTTTCTCCCAGGTAAAGTCGGCGTCTTCGCGGCCAAAGTGACCGTAGGCTGCCGTCTTTTCATAGATGGGGCGACGCAGGTCCAGGTCGCGGATGATTGCGCCCGGGCGCAGGTCAAAGGTCTTCTCCACGGCCTCGACGATCTTGTCCTCGGCAACATGCGCGGTGCCAAAGGTGTCGACCATGATCGACAGCGGCTTGGACACGCCGATGGCGTAGGCCAGCTCGACCTCGCAGCGATCGGCCAGGCCGGCGGCGACTACGTTCTTGGCGACCCAGCGAGCGGCGTACGCGGCAGAGCGGTCGACCTTGGTGCAGTCCTTGCCGCTAAAGGCGCCGCCGCCGTGACGGCCGTAGCCGCCGTAGGTGTCGACGATGATCTTGCGGCCGGTCAGGCCCGTGTCGCCCATGGGGCCGCCCACGACAAAGCGGCCGGTGGGGTTCACATAGATATCGGCGCCATCCCACGGCATGTTCTCGGCATCCATGACGGGTGCGATGACATGCTCGATGAGGTCGGCCTTGATCTTGCCCATGTCCTCAACTTCGGCAGCGTGCTGCGTGGAGATGACGATGGTTGTGACCTCCACGGGCTTTCCGTCCTCGTAGCGCACGGTGACCTGGGTCTTGCCGTCGGGGCGCAGATAGGGCAGGGTGCCGTCGTGGCGCACGGCGGACAGGCGTTCCGCCAGGCGGCTTGCCAGGTAGTGCGGCATGGGCATGAGGGTCTTGGTCTCGTTGGAGGCGTAGCCAAACATCATGCCCTGGTCGCCGGCACCGATCAGGTCGATCGGGTCGGTGGTAGCGCCGGTCTGGGTCTCAAATGACTCGTCGACGCCCTGGGCGATATCGGGGGACTGCTCGTGGATGAGGCTCATGACGCCGCAGGTATCGCAGTCAAAGCCAAACTTGGCGCGGTTGTAGCCGATGCGGCGGATGACGCCACGGGCGATTTCCTGCACGTCGACGTATGCCTGGGTGCGAATCTCTCCGGCGACGATGACGGTGCCGGTGGTCACGAGGGTCTCGCAGGCGCAGCGGACGTTTTCCACGTTGGCGGGCACGCCGTTGGGCGCAATATAGCCCTGCTCCTGCAGCTCTATTTCTTTAGCGAGGATTGCGTCGAGGACGGCATCGCTGATCTGGTCGGCAATCTTATCGGGATGGCCTTCGGTCACCGACTCCGACGTAAACACAAAAGACCCCTGCTGGGGCGGGATGGAACGAAGTTCTTCTGACATGATTGTCCTTTCGAATAACGTGTCCCAGCGACCGTTACCATTCCGCTGGGCTCTGTATGCAGGGGCACATCATAGCGCGTAAATCCAACATTCACACCCTTTCCGCACCTACTCATGAGGTAGCTAATTTGGGACGGGGCTTTTTTAGCTACCCCGGCTGATTGTTTGCTGGTTTAGCCGATAGCCTGCCGGGGCAGCTAAAAAAGCCCCGTCCCAAATTAGCTACCCGGCTTCGATGACTGGGTCGGTGCCCTTTGTGCGGAGGTGGGCATTGTTGCTTTATACTGGTGCGGTTAGACATCCATCCTGCAATCGAGGAGATTTCCATGGCATCAGACGTTCGCGTCCGCTTTGCACCCTCACCGACGGGCAAGCTGCATATCGGCGGCGCCCGCACCGCTATCTATAACTGGGCTTTTGCCCGCGCAAACGGCGGCACGTTCATCCTGCGCATCGACGACACCGATCCCACCCGCTCTACCGACGAGAACACGCAGATCATTCTGCGCGCTATGCGTTGGCTGGGCCTGGACTGGGACGAGGGCCCCGAGGTTGGCGGCGACTTTGGCCCCTATGCCCAGACCGAGCGCCTGGACCTGTACAAGCAGGCCGCCCAGAAGCTTTGGGACGAGGGCAAGGCCTATCCCTGCTTCTGCACCAAGGAGCAGCTCGAGGCCGACCGTAAGGCCGCTCAGGAGCGTAAAGACCCCTTCCAGGGCTATCAGCGCCGCTGTCGCGATCTCGATCCCGAGGAGGCACGCCACCGCATCGAGGCCGGCGAGCCCTACGTCCTTCGCATCAAGGTGCCCGAGGACCGCGGCGATGTCGTCATCCACGACGCCGTCCACGGCGAGGTGACCTTCGACGCCAAGGAGCTCGACGACTTCGTCATCTTCCGCTCCGATGGCACGCCCACCTATAACTTCGCGACCGTCGTCGACGACGCCATGATGAAGATCACCCATGTCATCCGCGGCGACGACCATCTGTCCAACACCCCGCGCCAGGTCATGGTTTACGAGGCCCTCGGCGCGCCCGTTCCCACGTTCGCCCACATCTCCATGATCTTGGGTGCCGACGGCAAGAAGCTCTCTAAACGCCACGGCGCCACCTCGGTGGAGGAGTACCGCGACGCCGGCTACCTGTCCGACGCGTTCGTTAACTACCTGGCGCTGCTCGGCTGGTCGCTCGACGGCGAGACCACGATCATCCCGCGCGATGTCCTGGCCAGCAAGTTCTCGCTCGACCGCATCTCCAAGAACCCCGCGACCTTCGACCCCAAAAAGCTCGACTGGGTCAATGCCGAGTACATCAACAACATGTCCGACGCCCAGTTTGCCGACGAGGTCATGATCCCCGAGCTGCACGAGGCCGGCATGATCGAGGGTAACATCGAGTACGGCGAGGACTGGATCGACGCGCTTGCCGCCATCGTCAAGCCGCGCACCAAGATGCCGGTCGACGCCGTGACCGTCGCCGCCCCCATCTTTGCCACGGCCGAGACGCTCGAGTATGACGAGAAGTCTGTCAACAAGGGTTTGGCCAAGGAAGGCATGGGCGCCATTCTGGATGCCGCCAAGGCCGCGCTCGAGGGCGTGGATGAGTGGACGGCTGCCAACATCGACGCCGCGCTTGAGCCGCTGCCCGAGCAGATGGACCTCAAGAAGCGCGTGGTGTTCCAAGCTGTGCGCGTCGCCGTCTGCGGTAACATGGTGAGCCCCCCGCTGGGCGAGACCATGGCGCTCGTCGGCCGCGACGACTGCTTGGCGCGCATCGACCGCGCCCGCACGATGGCGCTGTAGCAGCTGCGTAAACGCATGTTTCTGAGCCCCGTTCACCCGAGCGGGGCTCTTGTTTCTAAAGACGTATGGGATGGGAGGTACAGAGACCATGGCCGAGCAACTGTCGCTGTTTGGTTCGCCGGAACCGGATGAAGCTCCGAGGTCCGCGGTCCCTGCCGCCGCCCCGGCGCAGCCCGAGCTCGCACCCGAACCCGTCTCCGCCTACGCGAGCGTGGTCCTCGACATCCCGACCCGTGCGCTCTCCGAGCCCTTCGACTACGGCATCCCGCAGTCCTTTGCCAACGATGCCCAGATCGGGTCCACGGTCCTGGTCCACTTTGGCAACCGTGCGGCCGCGGGCTATATCGTCGATATCGCGCCCGGGCTGGGCGACCTGCAAGGCAACGACACTCTCGACCCCTTGCGCATCAAGCCCATCGAGGCCATCCTCAGCAAGCCGCTCTTTACCGCCGAGGCTGCACGCATTGCGCGCTGGATGAGCCACGAGTACGTCGCGACGCTTTCCGAGTGCCTGCGTCTGTTCTTGCCTCCGGGAGGCAGCCCGCGTGTCGTGAAAGGCGATGACGGCGTGTGGGCCGTTGAGCGCCCCGCCGTAAAACCCATCCAAAACCGTTGGGTCATGCTCACGCCCGAGGGATTCGACTACACGCCGCCCAAGGCAGCGGTCCGTCAGCGTCAGCTCATCGACGCGCTCCAATGCGGCCCGGTCACGACGCGCGACCTCAACCTGCTCTACAACAGCATGTCGGCGACTATTAAAGCGCTCGAAAAACGCGGCGTCGTGGTGGTGGAGGAGCGCCGCGCCTGGCGTGGGTGTAGCGAGCAGACCACGTTGTCCTCGGCAAGCGGCAAGGCGCCGGTCTCTCTCACCAACGGCCAGCAGCAGGCGCTCGCCCAGATTGAACGCGCCCGCCTTGATGCCCATGGCGACGTGGTCCTTGTCGATGGCGTCACCGGTTCCGGTAAAACCGAGGTTTACCTCTCGGCGATTGAGCGCGTGCTGGCGGCCGGCCGTTCGGCCTGCGTGCTCGTGCCCGAGATCTCGCTGACGGCCCAGACCGTCGGCCGCTTCCGCTCGCGCTTTGGCGAGACGGTCGCGGTCTTCCACTCGCGTCTTTCGGCCGGCGAGCGTCTGGACCAGTGGGATATGGTTGCCAGCGGTGCCGCGCGCGTGGTCGTGGGCGCCCGCTCAGCGCTCTTTTGCCCGCTCAGCGATCTTGGCCTCATCATCATCGACGAGGAGCACGAGACCAGCTACAAGCAGGGCTCCAGCCCGCGCTACCATGCGCGCGAGGTGGCTGCCGAGATGGCGCGCCGCTATCGGTGCCCGCTCGTGTTGGGCTCCGCCACGCCATCGGCCGAGGCCCTCGACCGCTGTCGCCGCGGTATGTACAACGGTGCCACCTGGACGCGCGTCGAGATGCCCGAGCGCCCGGGACACGCCGTGCTGCCCACGGTCCGCATTGCCGACCTACGCCGCGAGTTCGCGCACGGCAGCCGCTCCATGTTCTCTAAACCGCTGATGGAGGGCTTGGAACGCGTGGTCGAGCGCCGCGAGAAGGCCGTACTGCTGCACAACCGCCGCGGTTTTGCGCCGTTTTTGATGTGCCGTGAGTGCGGCTGCGTCCCCACCTGCAACCACTGTTCTACCGCGCTCACGTACCACGAGCGCACGCACACGCTGCAGTGCCACACCTGCGGATCGTCCTGGCGCGTGCAGCCCTATCCGGCGCCCACGAGTCGTTGTCCCAAGTGCGGCAGCCGCTACCTGGCAAAAATGGGCCTGGGTACGCAGCAGATCGAGGACGCCCTACACCAGATACTGCCCGAGGATGTCGCCATCATTCGCATGGACGCCGATTCCACACGCGGCAAGGATGCGCACAAAAAACTACTCGAGCAGTTCGATGCCGCCGATTGTGCGGTACTGCTGGGTACCCAGATGATTGCCAAGGGCCTCGATTTTCCCGAGGTCACGCTCGTGGGCGTGGTCAATGCCGACTTTGCGTTAAAGCTGCCCGATTTTAGGGCGGGGGAGCGCGCCTACGATTTGCTGGAACAGGTCGCCGGTCGAGCCGGTCGCGGCGATCGTCCCGGCGAGGTTATCATCCAGACGTATCTGCCCGAGGACCCGGTCATTCGCGCCGTCGCCGAGCACGACCGCTCGATCTTTACCGACTACGACCTGGACCAGCGCCGCGACGCCCTGTATCCGCCGTTCGTGCGTCTTGTCAACATTTTGGTGTGGTCGGCGAATCGTGATAATGCGCAGGACTACATTGGGCGCATAGCAAAGCTTCTCAAGCGCCGCTGGCATGCCGCCGCGCCTGACTTTTTGCGGGCCGGAAGTGTCGTGCCGCAGGTGCTGGGCCCCGCTTCGTGTGTAATCGAGAGAGCCAAAGACCGTTACCGCTTCCATCTGCTTGTAAAGTCGCCGGTAGGGTACCATGTCTCTGATGATATCGACGCCTGCCTCAAAGAGGTGGGCTCCGTGCGCGGCGTGAGCGTGAGCGTTGACGTCGACGCCTATGATTTGATGTAACAACCCGAAAGGATGGCCATGGAAGCCAACGGAATCGTATTGTCGCCTGACCCTCGTTTGCGCCAGGAGTGCGCCGTCATCGATGAGATCACCCCGGCGATTGAGGCGCTTGCCGAGAAGATGAAGAAGATGATGTTCGACAACGGCGGTTGCGGCCTGGCTGCCCCGCAGATCGGCGAGCTCATCCAGCTCGTCACCATCGACTGCGACTACACCGACAAGAACGACTATGACCCGTACGTGCTCATCAACCCTGTCATTGTTGAGCAGAGTGACCATCTGGTGCCGTTTAGCGAGGGCTGCCTTTCCATCCCTGGCATTAGCTGCGAGATCGAGCGTCCCGACCATGTCGTTGTCGAGGCATACGATCTGGATGCCAACCTGATTCGCTATGAGGCCTCGGGCGACCTATTCTGCGTGTGCCTGCAGCACGAGATCGATCACCTGCACGGCAACACCATGTTCGAGCGACTCAAGCCGATGCAGCGCATCAAGGCCGTCAAGGAGTACCAGGACGCCCTGGCCCGCGGCGCTCGACCGGGCGAGACGGAGTAGGTCCCACCGTCCCCTTCCGCCGCAGGGCTTAGGTTTTGCTCCATGCTCAAACAGTCCTGCTCGCACGAAGAGCACATTAAGTGCTCTTCGGCTCGTGCGGAACTGCGCGTGGAGCAACAACCTAAGCCCTGCGGCGGAAGGGGACTGCGTTTTCGTGCTCCTTTTCGCTCGGGTGCCGTCGGGCCAGGGAGGGGCGTCTTCGCTGATAATTGCTTTGTCGGAAGAGCTGCTTTTATTGCGGCTCTTTCTTTGGTTTTGGGTATATTTGTTCTTGTTGAATTGTTATTGCGGATGGGCTGGCGACTTGGCTTTCCGCTGTTATTTGTAGCCGTCTCGGTTTTGTTTGAGGGGAGACGTTCTTTATGCGTATTGTGTTTATGGGTACGCCCGATTTCGCGGTGCCGTCACTTACTTCGCTTGTTGAGGCTGGGAATGAAATTACGCTGGTAATTACGCGTCCCGATGCTGTTCGCGGGCGTGGTAAAAAGCTGGAGCCGTCTCCTGTTAAGGCCAAGGCGCTTGAGCTTGGTCTGCCCGTTGTTGAGGCAAATCGTATGACGCCGGATGTTATTGATCGGCTTAAGGCTGCTGATGCCGATATTTTCTGTGTGGCTGCCTATGGCTGCATTTTGCCCGATGAGGTGCTGCATATGGCGCCGCTCGGTATTGTGAATGTTCATGCTTCGCTGCTGCCCCGTTGGCGTGGCGCTGCTCCCATTCAGCGTGCCATTCTTGCTGGTGACGAGGTTGCCGGCGTTTCCATTATGCGCATTGGGCATGGCGTGGATACGGGCGCTTATTGCGCGCAGGTGTCGACCTCGGTTGCCGGTAAACATGCCGAGGCGCTCACGATGGAGCTTGGTGAGCTGGGCGGCAGGCTGCTGGCCGATACGCTTCCCTCGCTTGCCGATGGCTCGGCTGTTTGGACTGAGCAGGATGAATCACTCGTCACGCATGCTGCCAAGATTTCCAAGCAGGAGATGCGTCTGGATCCGCAGATGGGGGCACTTGATTGCGTGCGTCATGTGCTTGCCTCTTCCGACACCGCTCCCGCTCGCTGCGTGATTGCCGGCAAGACCGTGCGCGTGCTCGATGCCGCGCCGGCAGATGTATCGCTTGGCGAGGGGCTCGTCGCTGTTCAGGCCAAGCGCGTCTACCTGGGCCTGTCCGATGGCGCGGTCGAACTGCTCGAGGTTAAGCCCGATGGTAAGCGTGCTATGGCTGCTTCTGCCTGGGCTGCCGGCCTGCAGGGTGCGGATCTTTCGTGGGGTGTTTTGTCATGAGTAAGCTTTCCCCCGCGCGCAAGCTCGCGCTTGATGTTTTGATGGAGGCCGATCGCCGCGGCATGTACGCGCGCGACGTGCTCTCGTCCCGCGCCTCGGCCAAGGCCATCGACCAGCGCGATTCTGCTTTCGCTGCTCGTTTGGCACTGGGCGTTGCAGCCACCCAGGGCATTTTGGATGAGCTGCTCGACCAGTTTCTCGATAAGCCCAAAAAGGTTGCGCCTCGTGTGCGCATGGCACTTCGCATCTCGGCCTTCGAGATGCTCTACCTGCATACCCCGGGTCGCGTTGCGGTGAGTCAGGGCGTTGAGCTCGTGCGCAGCGGTGCTAAGTCTGCCGCCGGTCTGGCGAACGCCGTGCTGCATAAGGTTGCGAACAACGTCGAGGACTTTGCCACTGCGGCGGATGCCGATGAGTCCGAGCGTCGTTTGGTTCGCCTATCTCGCCTGATGGGCATGCCGCGCTGGCTGTGCGCTCGCATTATGGCGTCGTTCGATACACCCGAGGGCGCGCTCGGCTTTGCCGGCAATCTGGCGCCCGCGCCGCTGGCTTTGCACGAGAATGCCTTTGCAGCCAAACCCGATCCGTACATTTCGCAGCTTGTGGCACCCGTGTTCCCGGGTTGCCATGCGCCGGTCGACGCGCAGGCCACGGTTGCGTCGGGTGTGTTTGAGCGCGCAGCCGCCGTGGCCTCGGACCTTAACGCCCAGCTCATCGCTACCGCGGCGACGCGTCCCGGGCGTTGTCTAGAGATTGGCGCCGGTCGTGGCACCAAGACCTATGTGATGATGTGCCAGGCCAAACGTGCCGGTTACGACCGTCAGCACACCGCACTCGATTTGCACGACCGCAAGTGCGACCAGAATCTCGCACGTCTGCATAAGGCGGGTATTACGGGTGTTCGTACGGTGTCGGGCGATGCCTGCGAGCTCAATGAGGTGCTCACGTCCTTTGACGCGATGCTTGGCGAGCCTGCCCTGTTCGACACGGTGTTTATCGATGCTCCGTGCTCGGGCACCGGCACCATGCGCCGTCATCCCGAGATACCGTGGCGCCTTGCCGAGGGCGACATTACGACTGAGTTGCCCCGCCTGCAGCTGACGATGCTCAAGGAAGCAGCCGCGCGCGTGGCTGCCGGCGGTGAGCTTATCTATGCCACCTGCTCGGTCTTCGACGAGGAGAACACGCAGGTCGTTGATGCCTTCCTAGCCTCTCCCGAGGGCGCCGGCTTTAGCGTGGCACCGCTTTCCGAAGCCCAGATTCTGCAGCTCCCCGAGTACGACCATGCCAAGAGCCTCGTCACCCTGCGCCAAAACGCTCGAGGCCTCTTCCAAAGTGTGCCCGTTAATGCGGACTCCTACGACGGCCACTTCTGCGCCAGACTGGTCCGCAAGTAAAACGGATTCCAAGGGTAGCTAATTTGGGACGGGGCTTTTTTAGCTGCCCTGGCCGTCAGTCGGCCAAACATTTGCGCCATCAGCTGGGGCAGCTAAAAAAGCCCCGTCCCAAATTAGCTAAAGAGTGGGAAAAATAGCCCCTTTTCATACTTGCTGCTATCAAAAGTAGAGCGGATTACGGGGCAAGATTGGTGATGCCTGACCACAGCAAAAATGGCCTAAATAAAACCGCAGGTAGATGGTTTGTTGAAATTTGCAAATTACCGGAATGGATAGAGGTTGCCAATTCGGCCCCGTAATCCGGCAGGGTTTTGAAATGTTACAAACTTAGCATCAGCCCGAAATCCGATCTAAAGAAAAGTTGCGGTGAAATGGATCCTGTTTGGCCGTTGAAAGGGCTGATTCAGGAACTATTTCACCGCAACTCATCAGGAAGCCTGGGTGTCGGGACCGCTTGTCGCTAGTGGTTATGTGGGCAGTCGGCGCAGCAACCGCTTGTGGCGCTGGTGCTGGACCCGCCACTGCGCTGGTCGGTGTTGTAGAAACCGCTGCCGTCGAACTTAATGCCGCTGGCCGAGAACGTCTTGGATGCCGGGGCGCCGCAGCTGGGGCATACAACCTCGGGAGTCTCGGACATGGGGTGCTCAACCTCAAAAACGTTGCCGCAGCTCGTGCACTTATATTCGTAGCGCGCCATAATACTTCCTTTTCAGCACAAAGCGGGCAGATCGCTCTGCCCGCAAAAATTCAAACGTTTGTAACTGTACCCTATATCGGGGGTTTTATCACGCTTCGCCCCAGAATCTATGGGTGCTGCGCAGGAGCTTCGCAGTTTTCTCTTCGGCCTCCGCAACGTCTGCCTCTTGTGCCTGCCACGTCCAGTTGCCTGTGGCTACTCCCGGCACGTTCATACGTGCGTCGTCCCCCAGCCCCAGCACATCCTGCAGCGGCATCATCACCAGGGGGGCGTCGCTTGCGAGCGCGTCGCCCATCAGCTTGGCCGCCACCTCAGCACCGCTCGTCTCGTCGCCGCCTGCAAAGGAGCGCGTGCACCAGCCAGCGAGCGTCGAAGTGTCGTGCGTCGAGGTGTACAGGATTTTGCCCGGCGTGGGATGAATTCCACAGCGAACGTCGTAGTCGCTAAACTCCAGTACGTCCATGCCGGGAAAACCGCAGGTCGAAGCCATAGCTCGAACGCCAGGCGTCAGATAGCCCAGATCTTCGGCAATAAAATTGAGCGGACCCAGCTCGTCGTAGGCGGTCTGGAACAGGTCCTTGCCCGGACCAGCAAGCCAGCGGCCGTCGGCACAGGCTTTGCCAGCGGGAATGCTAAAGTAGTTGTGGAAGCCCAGGAAGTGGTCCAGGCGCACGCGGTCGTAGAGCGCGAACGCTCGGCGCAGGCGATCGAGCCACCAGCGATAGCCGCTCTCCTTCATGTGATCCCAGCGGAAGGTGGGGTTGCCCCACACCTGACCTTCGGGCGCAAAGTTGTCGGGCGGCGCACCGGAGATCTCGATTGCCTTGCCGGTATCGGACAGCCAGAAGTTCTCGGGCTCGCTCCACGCATCTGCCGAATCGTCCGATACATACATCGGGATATCGCCGATGACCTCGATGCCCTTCTTGTGCGCATAGTTCATGAGCTCGCACCAAGCCAGGTCAAAGCGGTACTGCATGTAGGCCTGAAGCTCGGCCTCGTCGTGGAAGCGCTTGTCGTCGATCAGATGCTCGTTGTAGCGCGCGACATCTGCCGGCCAATTGTGGCGCGACTCGCCCTCAAAGTATTTCTTAACGGCCATGTAGACGCAGTACTTCTCGAGCCAATCGGCATTGCGATGTTTAAACGCGGTGTACAGCGGGTCGGCATCTTCGCCACCGTGGGCCTTCCAAGAAGCGAAGTCGGCGGCCAGCTCCTCGTGACTCTCGGGCAGCAGGTCGATGTTACCCGCAAAAGCCGAGGGTCCGGCATAGGGGGAGCGGAAGAAATCCGTCGGGTTGACGGGCAGGACCTGCCAGTAGCGCATGCCCATGGCGGCCAGGTGGTCGATAAAGCGGCGCGTGGGTGCGCCGATCGTACCCGGCTTGCCATCGTCAGTCGGCACCGAGGTGATGTGGCACACGACGCCCGCACCATGATCGAGCGGCTCCTGCAGGCGCCTCTCGGCATGGTGATAGATGATCGAAGAGCCCAGCGGGTACAGGTCGAGCGTAACCGTGCCGTTGTGGATCTCGCACTCGTGGCCGCTGATCACGTCGCTCGCGCATTCACCGAGCGCCGGAATCGTCACGCGGTGCGAATTGCGCAGGCTGCGATTGATGATAACGGTCGCAGCCTCGCCGTCTTTGCCCGTGCGGGTGTAGGCTAGGACGTCGTCGTTAAGCGCGAAGGCCTTGATCTCGCCGTCAACCATAAACGGCAACGCGCGGCGCAGGGCGGATGCGTTCTTCACGATGGCCAACGTATCGAAATCGTGGAGCTGGTCCTTAGTCGGCAGGGTACGGCGGTTGCCCGGATCGGTGAGGCCCTCCAGGCCGTACTCATCGCCATAATAGATCGAGGGCACGCCGGGGAAGGTCATCTGCATGAGCGTCGCCAACCAAAAGCGCCTCTTGGCCAGGTCCATGGAGTTCTCGTCCAAGCGCCATTTGCTACGCTCGCTCTCGGGTAGCTGCGACTCGTCGGGACCACCGCCGAGCACCGAGATAATGCGCGGACGGTCGTGGCTCGAAAGCAGATTGAGTGCGCAGGCAAGTGCCTCGCGCGGGTAGTTCTCGCGCAGTGTCTCGATGTCCTCGGCAGCCTGATAGGCGTCCTTGTAGCCCATCAAATAGCCGATGACCATGTCGCGGAAGGGGTAGTCCATGGCGGAATCGAGTTCGGAGCCCTGCAGATAACGGCGCAGATGGCCATAGCTGATCTTGTTGGAGGCGTCCTCCCAGACTTCGCCGAGCAGCAGCGCATCGGGCTTCTCTTCGAGCACGGCGGCCTTGATATCGGCCAGGAAGTCATCGGAAAGCTCGTCGGCCACATCGAGTCGCCAGCCGTGGGCACCGGCGCGCAGCCACTTGCGAATGACGCCGTCCTTGCCCAGAAGCTTTTTACGCACGAGCTCGGAATTCTCGTTGAGGGCGGGCATGTTGCTCACGCCCCACCAGCAGTCATACGAACCGTCCTCGTGGAAGGTAAACGCATCGCGCCACGGGGAGTCCTCGCTCTGCCACGCGCCGACGCCGGGATAGTTGCCGTAGCGGTTAAAGTAGATCGAGTCGTCGCCCGTATGGTTGAAGACGCCGTCCAGGATGATGGAAATGCCGAGCTTCTCGGCCGCCTCGCACAGCTCCGTAAAGTCCTGCTCGGTTCCCAGAATCGGGTCGATCTTGGTGTAATCGGCCGTGTCGTAGCGGTGGTTGCTCGCGGCCTCAAAGATCGGGTTGAGGTAGATGGCCGTAAAGCCCAGCTCGGCGATGCGGGGCAGGTCATTTTGGATACCCTTGAGCGAGCCCCCGTAAAAATCCCAAGTCTTGATGGAGCCGTCCTCGGCACGCTCGTACACAGGCGGCTCGTTCCAGTCCTCGACCATGCGACGCTGGATTCCCTTACGCGGTTTTTCGACCTCGGCCAGCGTGCGTTCGCGCCAGTTTTCGTCGCGGGCGTAGCGGTCGGGGAAAATCTGGTAGACCATGCCGTGCTCGTACCAGGTGGGACGGTTTTCGCGGTGCTTGTAGACGGTAATCTGGAAGGACGGAACCTCGGCGTAGTCGTATACAACGCCCTCGCCGCCGGTGCGACCCTGCGGCGCACCCAAGCGGACCTCGGACTGGCCTTCGATATTGCATATAAAGCTGTACCATACAAGACAGGGCTCGTCGCAGTTGAGCTCACCGGTAAAGATGCCATCGCCCTTGTGCTCCATGGGGATCAAGGTCTCTCCGATGCCGTCGACCCAGGTGCGCAGGGTGAGCGTTGCCTGGTTGGGGTCGGCATCCTCCAAAATCACCGAAAGCGAAACGGAAGTTCCAGTGGTCACAGCGCCAAAAGGAGTGCGAAACTGCGTCAGGCGGCTGTTGTGTATCAATCTCATAGTACGGTCCAGTTCTATACAATCATGGCCAGCGGGTCATGGGCTTAACGCACAGTGCATAAGTATATCCGTTGCACTTTAGTTGTATAAACTACAGTCGCTTACTATCGGCGAACGGTTGTCCTAGAAAATCGTTTTACCAACTATCTACAGAGTAGGGGCGCCCGGTTGGAGCGCCCCTTGTTTAGGGTTTTTATTAGGTTTTAGATCGTCTGTGGGCTAGTGGCGCTTGCGGGTGGCCGTTGCCTTGCGGACGGAGGTCTTCTTGGTCGGAGCCTTTTCCTCGGCTGGAGCGGCGGGGGAGACCGGGGCCTTCTTGGCGGGTTCGGTTTTTGCCGTAGCCTTCGGAGCGGTCTTGACCTCGGCGGCCTTCGGTTCCGGCTCGGCCTCTACTGCGGGTTTGTCCTTGGCTTTAGCCTCTGCCTTGGGAGCGGCTGTCTTGGTCGTAGCCTTTTTGGCCGTTGTCGTGGCGCGCTTGCGTGTGGTGGTCTTGGCGGCCGGCTTTGCCTCGACCGTTGCCTTGGCCTTGGGCTCGGAGGGTGCCTCCTCGACCTTGACGGCGGGCTTTGCAGCAGCCTTCGGGGCCGTCTTCGCGGTGGCCTTCGTCGTAGCAGCCTTGGTCGCCGGCGACTTCGTAGCCGTGGCCTTCTTGGCGGTCGCGGTCTTGGTCGCGGTCTTGGTCGCGGTCGTCTTCTTGACAGCGGTCTTGGCCGGAGCCTTTGCCGCGGTCTTAGCCTCGGCAATGGTAGCCTCAGCGGTGGCCTCGGCCTTTACCTCGGGAGCGGCCTCGGCTTCGACGGCCTTCTTGGCAGCGGCGGTCGTACGCTTGCGCGTGGTGGTTGCCTTGGCAGCGGTGGTCTTGCTCGTAGCGGCCTTCGTGGTCGTGGCCTTCTTAGCCGTTGTCTTGCGGGTCGTCGTCTTCTTGGCGGCAGGCTTCGCCGTGGGCTTTACCTCGCCATCGTCAGCCGGCTTCTCCTCGGCCTTGGGTTCCTCGGCCTTGGGCTCCTCGGCCTTGGGCTCCTCGGCCTTGGGCTCCTCGGCAGCAGCGGGCTCCTTAACGGGTGCCGCAGGCTCGGCCTCAGCGGCAACCGGCTCCTCCACAGCCGCAGCAGCCTCCACAGCCACCGGCTCCTCCACAGCCGCAGCAGCCTCCACTGCCACCGGCCTCTCAATCTCTGGGTGCATAAAGAAGTACAGGTCCAGATACTTATCGGCCGAACGTGTCCAGCTAAAGTCCTGGCTCATGGCCTGCGTGACCAGCTGATCCCAGGCCTTGCGGTTATCCCAGAACAGGCGAGCCGCGCGGAACACCGCGTCGCCCATCTCGTCGCCGTTAAAGTGACTAAATGAGAAGCCCGTGCCCTCGCCGGTAAACTCGTTGTACGGTTGCACGGTGTCCTTCAGGCCACCGGTCTCGCGCACAATGGGCAGGGTGCCGTAGCGCATGGCGATGATCTGCGACAGGCCACAGGGCTCAAACTTCGAAGGCATCAGGAACATATCGGCGGCGGCGTACATGCGCTGCGAAAGTGCCGGGTCAAACTCGATACGCGCCGCCATGGTGCCGGGGTATTTGCCCTGGAAGTAGCGCAGGCCGTCCTCGTAGTCGCGGTCGCCGGTACCCAGCACGGCCACCTGAACGCCACCGGACAGGATGCGGTCGAGCGCGTACATGACCAGGTCCATGCCCTTCTGTCGCGTCAGGCGCGTGACCATCACCATAAGCGGGCGGTCGTCGCGAATCTCGAGCCCCAACTCCTCCTGCAGTTTGGCCTTACATACGGCCTTCCCCGCGCGGTCATCAACCGTGTAGTTGGCGGCAATGCGCTTGTCGGTCGCCGGATCAAAACCCACAACGTCAATGCCATTGAGGATACCCTGCAGAGCGTACGAACGCTCGCGCAGCACGCCGTCCAGGCCCTCGCCAAACTCGGGCGTCTGGATCTCGCCCGCATAGGTGGGGCTCACCGTGGTGATGGCATCGGCATAGTGCAGCGCGCCCAGCATATAGTTAATGCTGCAGGCGTCACAGCGCAACTGCGTGGCGGCTGCCGGAATATGCGCCATACCCAGTATGTCTTCCATCACGGTGTCGCTAAACTGGCCCTGGAACGCCACATTGTGGATCGAGAACACGGTCTTGACGCGGTCGTACAGCGGCAGGCCTTGGTAGAACTCTCGCAAGAACACGGGCGCCAGCGCCGTCTGCCAGTCGTTGCAGTGCAGGATGTCGCACTCAAAGCCTTCGGGCAGGTGCTGCAGGCTCTCGGTGATGGCCTTGGAGAAAAACGCGAAGCGCTCGCCGTCGTCAAAGAAGCCGTAGGGATAGTCGCGCGCAAAGTAGTGCTCGTTGTCCACGAACATATAGGTGACGCCGTCGTGCTCGAGCTTCTCCAACCCGCAGTACTCGTTGCGCCAGCTCAGGCTCACGTAAAAGTCGGCAAAGTGCTCCATCTGCGCCTTGTACTCGTCCTTGATGGTGGCGTACTTGGGCACCATCACAATGACTTCGGCGCCAGCGCGCACAAGTGCCGCAGGCAGCGAGCCCGCCACGTCACCCAAGCCGCCGGTCTTAACAAACGGCGCGCACTCGGCCGAGGCAAACACGATCTGCATCTTTTTGCTGGTTTGTGCCATTATGTCTCCCATGTTGCAATTCGAGAATAGTCGCCTGGCGCTAACCGGGCGACTATTCTACAAGTTACGTGCGATTATGTGGTGCCAACGTTAACGAGCGATGGTGGTATCGGAAGTTAACGGAGCCTTGCCCAGCACCAGGATGTTCTCGGGCGTACCGCGAAGCTCGGTGTTGGTGGGAACCACGTTGTTCTTGTCCAAGATGGCGTTCTCAACACGGGCGCCGCTCTTGATGATGCAGCTCTGGTTGATGATCGAGTTGGTCACCGAGGCGCCTTCCTCGATCACAACGCCGCGCGACAGGATCGAGTTGCGCACGGTGCCCTTGATGATGCAGCCGGCCGAGATGATCGAGTTGCAGGCGTGGCTGCCGGTCGCGTAACGCGAAGGCGGCACGTCGTGGGCCTTGGTCAGGATCGGGCGCTCGGGGTCAAAGAGCTGATCGGCCACGGTCTGGTCGAGCAGGCCCATGCTGCGACGATACAGCGACTTCTCGCTAAACACGCCCACGACCTCGCCCTTGTACTCATAGCTGCACACGTCGATGTTGCCAAAGTCGCCCTGGAGCGCCTCGAGCAGGTCCAGATAGTCGGCGGCTTGGTAGTGGTCGATGATCTCGAGCAGCGTCTCGCGGTTGACGATGCAGCAGTCCATAGAGGCGTTGTCGCCGTACGCGACGCCGGAGCTCACGCCCGTCAGGCGGCCGTTCTGGTTGATATCGAGCTTGGTCTCGTCTTCGACGTTGTGCGTGGCCTTGCAGTACACCACGGTCATCTGGGCACCGGATTTCTCGTGCGCCTCAATGATGGTGTTGAGGTCCATGTTAAAGATGACGTTGGTGCCCATCATCACAACATAGGGCTTGTCCGAGCGCTGGAACAGCGTCTTGTTGGAGATGATGTCGCGGAGCAAGAAGCGCATGCCGCCCTTGGTGGTGCCATACGCGTTGCCGGGCACCATGAACAGGCCGCCCTTCTTGCGGTCCAGGCCCCAGTCCTTGCCCGAGCCCACGTGGTCGATCAGCGAGCGGTAGTTGCCCGGCATGACGACGCCGACGGTCTTAATGCCGGCATTCATCATGTTGGACAGCGGAAAGTCGATCAGGCGGTAGCGGCCCAAAAACGGAACGGACGCGATGGGGCGATCCTTGAGCAGCACGCTGCCGTAGGTCGAAGAGTAGTTAGCGGTGATATAGCCGATGGCCTTGCGATTGATCATCGGATTATTCCCCCTTCCCGACAACGACGTCATTTCCAACGACGGCCGTATCCTTGGTGGTATCGACAGAGCCGAGCTTCACGCCCTCTTCGACCGTGGAGTTCTCGCCCAAAATAGCGCGGCAAATGTGCGCGCCGCTCTTAACGTGCGCACCCGGCAGCAGCACGGAGTCCTCGACCACGGCGCGCTCCTCGATGATGACATCGGTCGAAAGGATCGAGTGGCGAGCGGTGCCGTAGATCTTGCAGCCATTGGAGACCAGGCAGTCGTCCAGGCGACCGTCCGGGCCAATGTAGTGCGGCGGACGCGTGGTGATGTTGGACATGATGGGGAAGCTCTTGTCAAACAGATCGAACTCGGGGTTGTTGCCCAGCAGGTCCATCGAGGTCTCGTGGAAGCTGGCGATGGTGCCAACATCCTTCCAAAAGCCGTGGAACTCGTAGCTGTACAGGCGCTTGTCCTCGGCGAGCAGCTTGGGGATGATGTCCTTGCCAAAGTCGTGGCTCGAGCGCTGGTCCAGAGCGTCCTCCTCGAGCGCCTTGACCAGCACGTCGGCCGAGAAGATGTAGATGCCCATGGACGCGAGGTTCGAATCGGGCTTCTCGGGCTTCTCCGTGAACTTGGTGATGCGGCCGTCCTCGGGGTCGGTGGTCAGGATGCCAAAGCGGCTGGCCTCCTCCCACGGCACGGGCATAACGCTCACCGTGAGGTCGGCGTTGTTCTCAATGTGCGTCTTGAGCATCTTGCGGTAGTCCATGCGATACAGATGATCGCCCGAAAGAATCAGGACGTACTTGGGGTCGTTGGACTTGATGTAGTCGAGGTTCTGCGTGATGGCGTCGGCCGTGCCCGCATACCATGCGCCACCGGTTTGCGTCTCGTACGGCGGCAGGATCGACACGCCACCGTCGCGGCTGTCCAGATCCCACGCCTCGCCAGAGCCCACGTAGGCATGCAGCAGATAGGGACGATACTGCGTCAGAACGCCCACCGTGTCGATGCCCGAATTGGAGCAGTTGGACAGCGAAAAGTCGATAATGCGGAACTTGCCACCAAAGCTAACCGCCGGTTTAGCGATCTTTTGGGTGAGTGCCCCCAATCGGCTTCCCTGTCCTCCTGCGAGGAGCATCGCGATGCATTCTTTCTTACTCATCGGTTTCTCCTTCTGTCATCGATGTTCCTAAACCCATTAGCGACGGGCGCGGCGCTCGGACGCGCCCGTCGAGTAATGCCGTGCGGCAAAGGGAACTCGCGGCCTTTAAGCGTGCCAGATCTCGTCGCGGTACTCGCGAATGGTGCGGTCGCTCGAGAACCAGCCGCTCGAGGCGGTGTTGAGCAGGGCCTTGCGGTTCCAGGTCTCCTGGTCGCCATAGCTGCCCGTGAGCTTCTCCCATGCATCCACGTAGCTGCGGAAGTCTGCCATGACCAGGTCGGGGTCGTTGTTGTTCATAAGCTCGTTGTAGATGCTCTCAAAGTTGCCCGAAAGGCCGGCAAACGTGTTGTCCTTGAGCTCATCCATCACGCGGCCCAGACGTTCGCGATCATTGTTGAGCGTATCCCACGCAAAGTAGCTGTTCGATGCCCAGAGCTGCTCGACCTCGGGAGCGGTCAGGCCAAAGATCGCCTCGTTCTCGCGGCCGGCCAAATCGGCGATTTCGATGTTGGCGCCGTCGAGGGTGCCCAGCGTAATGGCGCCGTTCATCATGAGCTTCATGTTGGACGTGCCCGAGGCCTCCTTGCCAGCTGTGGAAATCTGCTCCGAAATCTCGGCGGCAGGGTAGATGAGCTGTGCGTTGCTCACGCGGAAGTTGGGGATAAAGCAGACCTTCATAACTTCGTTGACGCGCGGGTCGTTGTTGATGACCTCGGCCACCGAGTTGATCAGGCGGATGGTCTCCTTGGCAAAGGTGTAGCTCGAGGCAGCCTTGCCGCTAAAGATAAAGGTCGTCGGTGTCACGTGGAAGTTGGGATTGGCGATGCGACGGTTGTAGATGTCCATCACCTTCATGATGTTCATGAGCTGGCGCTTGTAGGCATGAAAACGCTTTACCTGAACATCGAAGACGGTGTTGGGGTCAATAACCAGACCGGTCTCTGCCTTAACGTAGGCGGCAAGACGCTCCTTATTGGTGCGCTTGGAGGCACCCACGGCCTTAAGGAACTCGGTGTCGTTCTGAAAACCTTTAAGTTTCTCAAGCTCAAAGGCGTCCTTCAGCCAGCCGTCGCCAATGGCCTCGGTCACGAGCTTGGCGTAGGTGGGGTTGGCCTCGGCAAAGAAGCGACGGTGCGAGATGCCGTTGGTCTTGTTGTTGAACTTCTCGGGCGTCAGGGCATAGAAGTCCTTGAGCACATTGTTCTTAATGATATCGGAGTGAATCTTGGCCACGCCGTTGACGCTGTGGCTGCAGATCACGGACAGGTTGGCCATGCGAACCTCGCCGTCCCATAGGATGGCGGTCTGGCGCAGACGCTCCTGCCAGCCTTCCTGCGTCGTATCGAACGACTCATGCCAACGACGGCTGATTTCGTCGATGATCTGGTACACACGGGGGAGGAGCTTGGAGAACGTGCCGATGGGCCACTTCTCCAGGGCCTCGGGCAGGATGGTGTGGTTGGTGTAACTCACGACCTGCGTCACGATGTTCCAGGCGTCATCCCACTCGAGCTTCTTCTCGTCGATGAGGATGCGCATGAGCTCGGGGCCGCACATGGCGGGGTGCGTATCGTTGGTGTGGATGGCCACAAACTGCGGCAGTAGCTCCCAGTTCGCGCCGTGTTCCTTCTCAAAGGTGTCGAGCAGGCTATAGATACCGGCCGAGACAAACAGGTATTCCTGCTTCAGACGCAGCAGACGGCCGTGCTCGCCGGCGTCGTTGGGGTAGAGGATGGCGCTGATGGCCTCGGCCTCGGCGCGCTCGGCGTCGGCCAGGGCGTAGTCGCCGCGGTTGAAGGCCTCCAGATCGAAGTGCTCCTCGACCGGCTCAGCGGCCCAGACGCGCAGCTTGTTGACGGTCTCGCCGGCATAGCCCACCACGGGGATGTCGTAAGGGACGGCCAGGATGTCCTGCGTGTCCACGGTTCGATAGAACGTGCGGCCGTTCTCCTCAAAGCCCTCGACGCGGCCACCAAACTTAATGGTCACGGCCTTATCCTGACGACGGACCTCCCAGGGATAGCCGTTGGTGAGCCACTCGTCGGTGGTTTCGACTTGGCTGCCGTTGACGATCTCCTGTTTAAACAGGCCGTAGCGGTAGCGCATGCCGTTGCCGTAGCCGGCAATGCCCTCGGCTGCCATGGAATCCAGGAAGCATGCGGCCAGACGACCCAGGCCACCGTTGCCCAGCGCCGGATCGGGCTCCTGGCTCTCGATGACGGACAGGTCAAGGCCCATATCGTCGAGCGCCTCGGCGACCATGTCGCGCACGCCAAAGTTGAGCAGGTAGTTGTCGAGCAGGCGGCCGATCAAAAACTCGATCGAGAAGTAGTACACGCGCTTCTTGCCCTCGGCGGTGGCGCGGGCGTCGCTCTTGGTGGCAACGGTGCGCGCCTTTTCGGCCACGAGCTTGGCCAGGGCGTTAAAGCGATCCAGGTCGCTGGCGGCCTCGACGCTCTTGCCGCTAATGCTCATGACGGCATCGCGATAGAGCTCGGTAAACTCCTGCTTGTTGTCGAAGATCTTATTCATACGTTCCTTTCCCCCGGGGATGTTTCTCCCGGAACGGTTGTGACTTGTATCCTACGCCCCGCTGGGACGGGTAATTACAGCTGTAACGGCTTTGTTACGCATCCTTAGGTGACGACTTAACAGAAGCAGACTTGGCTTTGGTAGCGGCCTTTTTGGCAGTCGGCTTCTTGGTCGCGGTAGCCTTGGCAGCGGGCTTTGCGGCGGCCTTAGCCTTAGCCTTGGCCTTGGTCGTCGTAGCCTTCGCCTTGGCCGGAGCCTTCTTGGCGGCCGCTGGCTTGGGCTTCACCGAGGACGCACGCTTGCGGGTCGCCTTCTTGGGCTCCTCGACCACGGGCGGCTTATAGCTGCTGGGGCCGCGACGCTTAAGCACCACGCCTGCCAGGCTGGGCACCTTAATCTCGATGGAGTCCATCTGCCCGTTCCAGGGATAGGGCTCGCTCGAGCAGGTGTAGGGCTCCTCGCCAGCATAGCCGCTGCCGCCAAACTCGGGACGGTCGGAGTCAAAGATGACCTCCCAGTCGCCCTCACGCGGCACGCCCACACGGAAGCTCTCGTAGGCCGCCGGGTCAAAGTTGATCAGGATCACGAGGTCGTCATCGACGTTTTCGCCCTGACGCACAAAGCTCACGATGGACTGCTTGGAGTTGTCCGCGTCGATCCAGGTAAAGCCGTCGTCGTTGTAGCCGCGCTCGTACAGGGCGGGCTCGGCGGTATACAGGTGGTTGAGCGCCTTAATGAACGCCTGATGGTGTGCATGGGTCTCATACTGCTCGGTCAAGAACCACTGAATAGATTCGTAGTAGCGCCACTCGATAAACTGGCCGATCTCGTTGCCCATAAAGTTGAGCTTGGCACCGGGGTGCGTCATCTGGTAGAAGGCGAGCGTGCGCAGGCCGGCAAACTGGCGCCACCAGTCACCCGGCATGCGGCCGATGAGCGAGCACTTGCCGTGCACGACCTCGTCATGGCTCAGCGGGCAGATAAAGTTCTCGGTAAAGGCGTACATGATGGAGAACGTGAGCAAGCCATGGTTGCCGGGGCGCCACGGAAAATCGGTCTGCATGTAGTGCAGGGTGTCGTTCATCCAGCCCATGTCCCACTTGTAGTGGAAGCCCAGGCCGCCGTCCTGCGGCGGATAGGTCACAAGCGGCCACGCGGTGGACTCCTCGGCCATCATCATCACGTCGGGGTAGTGCGCCTCAACAGCGCAGTTGACCTGACGGATAAACGCGCTGGCGTCCAGGTCCTCCTCGGTACCGTACTTGTTGAACTTCTTTTGGCCAGGATCGTCAATGCCAAAGTTGAGGTACAGCATGCTGGACACGCCGTCCATGCGAATGCCGTCCACATGGAAGTTCTCGATCCAGTACAGCACGTTGGAGACCAAGAAGGAGCGGACCTCGCCGCGGGCGAAGTCAAACTTGTGCGTGCCCCAGTTGGGGTGAATCTCGTGCTCAAACAGCATGTGGCCGTTAAAGGTGGCAAGGCCGTGGGAGTCGGCGCAAAAACCGCCGGGTACCCAGTCCATAATCACGCCGATGCCCGCCTCGTGGCACGCATCGATAAAGTGCATGAGCTGCTGCGGGTTGCCGTAGCGTGACGTGGCGGCAAAGTAGCCGGTCGTCTGGTAGCCCCAGGAGCCATCGAAGGGGTGCTCCATAAGCGGCATAACCTCGATATGCGTGTAGCCCATATCGCGCACGTAGTCCACGAGCTCCACCGACAAGTCGTCGTAGGTGTAAAACTCGCCGCGCTGCGCAGGGAAGGGGTCCATGGGACCGGGGTAGTTGCCGTACTCGTCTGGCTCACCCTGTGGCTCGTCTCCGTGGCGCTTCCACGAGCCAATATGCACCTCGTAGATGTTGAGCGGCTGCGACATGTGGTTCTGGCCGGCGCGGCGCTTGAGCCACGCGGCGTCGTTCCACTGGTAGCCATCGAGGGTCCACAGCACGCTCGCCGTTCCCGGAGGGCACTCGGCCTTAAAGGCGTACGGATCGGCCTTGTAGAGCTTTTCGCCCTCGTTGGTCTCGATGAGGTATTTATAGAGCTGGCCCTGCTCGGCGCCAGGAATAAAGCCTTCCCAGATAGCGCTCGTGTGTACGGGCACCAGCGGGTTGGCTTGTTCGTCCCAATTGTTAAATTCACCGATAACGTGGACGCTCTTAACGTCGGGCGCCCAAACGCAAAAACGCCAGCCGCGCGTGCGCTGCTGCGTGTCGGGATGCGCGCCCATCTTTTCCCAGCTGCGCTCCCACATTCCAATGCCAAACAGATAGACATCGTCCTTGGTGAGCTCCGGTGCGTGCGGGGCGGCTTTACGGGTAGCGGGCTTTTTGGTTGCTGGCTTTAGCTTTGTATCGCTCACGTTTGATCCCATCATGACGCGGCAGCGTGTTGCCTTGGTGACTAGATGCGAAAGGTCCAAGGCTGCACGAATCGAAGGGACGGCGATAGCTCTATGAGTCGTCCCACCTCGCGTGCACGGTGGAACTTTCGGCAAAAACCACAATAACACCTGTCCGTTAGTTTTATGGACGAAAGTGGATTTACGGTGGCGTTTAATCGGTGAGCGCCATGTTTATGCCACTGACAGAATTGCGATGGTAAAACTCTTGACAGTTTTACCAATTAGGGTTTCAAAATTTTTAGATTTACGTTTGGTAAAACGTTTTTAGCAGGTTGTTTACCATTTGACATTGAAAGGTTTGCGAATGAACCACAAAGCCGCCTCTAATGTTGCTTTTATTTTTGATTGCGACGGCACACTGGTAAATAGCACCCCCGTTTGGGGCTATGCGCAGCCCGAACTATTGCGGCGTCACGGCATTGATGTAACGGTTGACGATTTTGCCCAGTTTGAGCATTTGTCGCTCGAGGACGAGTGCCAGGCCTACCACGACACGTGGGGCATTGGCGAAAATGGCGAGGAGCTGTATCGCGAGCTGAGCGACATCCTGATCGATGGCTACTCCAAGGTACCGCCGCGCGAGGGGCTCCTGGCATTTTTGGAGCAGGCGAAATTGGCCGGCATTGCTATGTGCGTGGCCACGTCCACGCCGGCCGAGTTGGTGCAGTCCGCACTCGTGGGTGCGGGGCTCGACGCCTACATGGAGTTTATTACTACGACGGGCGAGGCGGGCCGCTCCAAGCAGTTCCCCGATGTGTACGAGCTGGCGCTGCGCCGCCTTGAGGAGCGCCACGGGTGCCAGTTTGAGCGCGCATGGGTGTTTGAGGACGCCGTCTTTGGCCTTAAGAGCTCTGGCACTGCAGGCTTTAAGCGCGTGGGCATTTATGACCCACACGGCCGTATGGAGCGCGACGAGGTTCGCGATAATTGCGATATCTTTATCGATAGCTATGAGGACCTGGACCTGGCCCGCGTGCTTTCGTTTGAGGGCTAGGCGAGGGCCGTGGCTTGTAAGGTATTAGTTGTTTGCGGCTCACCGGTGGTGGCGAGCGCGGATCTGTTGCGTGGGCTGGCGGGGGAGTGCGACCACGTTGTCGCCGTGGACCGCGGGCTCGATGCACTTCTGGGCGCTGGCCTGGGTTGCGACGTGTATGTAGGAGATGCCGACACGGTGAGCGACGCCGGCCGCGCGTTGGTCGATGCCGCCGAGGCCTTTGAGGTAGAGCGCCACGACCCCTACAAGGACTATACCGATCTAGCGTTGGCACTCGATTCGGTCCGCCGTCGCTGGCCGGGTGCCGAGGTGGTTGCGACCTGCGCCACCGGCGGTCGCCCGGACATGGCCCTGTCTGTGTTAGGGATACTGGCAGGCTACGATGATGCCCCCATTTGGATTGCCGAGGACAAGGTGGTCGCCCGCATCCTTCACGCAGGCGAGTCGTGGACCATCGAGGGTGCCGAGGGCAAAACCTTCTCCATCATCGCCATAGCCCCTGGGACAGTAGTAAGCGAACACGGCCTAGAGTGGGAGCTAGACCACAGCCCTCTAGGCCTGTTAGCTGACACGGGCATCAGCAACATAGTAAGATCCACCGCAAAGATCGAAGTTCACTCTGGCACTGCAATAGCGTATTTGTTGCGTGAGGGTTTTATCGGGACGGTGGGCGAGTAGGCAATCGCCGCGCGAGGGTTTTATCGGGACGGTTGGCGAGCAGGCAATCGCCGCGTGAGGGTTTTTCGGGACGGTGGGCGAGTAGGCAATCGCCGCGTGAGGGTTTTATCGGGACGGTGGGTTAATTGACTGATTTTGCCGAAGTCAAAATCAGTCAATTCAGCCCCGTCCCAGGAAAACCCGTAAGTAAGAAGATCAATCCAAAAAACTTCTTGCACAACCAAGGATCTTCCCCTATAGTATCTCCTCGTCACGGGGGCGTAGCTCAGCTGGGAGAGCGCTTGACTGGCAGTCAAGAGGTCAGGGGTTCGATCCCCCTCGTCTCCACCATCGTGAATGAAAAGGCCTTCGGAAAACCGAAGGCCTTTTTCATACGTGTCCACACTACAAACCAAAGTGACGCTCGCATCAACCTGTAAAAAGTTGCGCAATTACCTCCCCGTTTTGTACAAAGTTTGTTAGCCAAAACATAATAGTTTGAGCAATTCATGCCGCCAGTAATACATCTCAGGCAGTGCTCACCAATCCATACACCCCTATAAACCTGCGGCAATGTGTGCAAGGCGGCACAATATCCCCCATAACCACGGCAAGTAACCAATATGTTGCTAAACACACCCCAAAACGTATGGGCTACCTGCTGTGCTAGGATAACTAATGTTACATGAGTTCAACTGTGTTCACGGCTCCGGCAAGCCGCAAAGCGCAGGGTCGATCAGCATCCGGCCGTAACGGCGGTGCCAGAAACACCACGAACTCCAATAGCGTCGTCATGCGTATCGCATCGAATGACTTTGTGCTTGTCTATGTGCAAGCTGTTCATTCGACTCGATATTCCATGACTCATCGCAGCAGTCCTACAGCTGTTTGCGTGCGATCTAGTTTTGTTCCCGCTTGTCTGGATCGCACGCAGCCAGCTGGGGTCACGGTCATTTTGCGATACACGTCCGCGACTCTAGCAACTGCACTTATACATACCGTTCACGGTGGGGCAGAGCCACGCGCTTGTCTAACTGGGCTCAGGGTTTGAATATGGAGCGCCTTCGCGCACAAGCGCCCTGGCGAAGCCATACCTAAACCCCGTGAGCCACACGTAAGACAGCAAGGGGGTGGTGCTCGTGTGGTACGTGATCCAGGTCATTAATGGTCGCGAAAATGTAATGCGCGAGCGCATTGAGCACGTGGTGCCGGCTGGCGCCATTCAGGAGCTCTTTTATCCCCAATTTCAAACCGAGATTAAAGTACACGGCGAATGGGTCAACACGACCAAGCCGCTCTTTCCCGGTTACCTTATCTGCGACACGGCAGATCCCCGCACCGTGCAACAGTATCTGCTGCGCATGGACGACTTTGCCCGGGTGCTTTCCCAGGACGGTCAGTTTGTGCCGCTGGCAAAAGAAGAGGTCCAGCTTATTGGCAGCTTTACTCATGCGGGAGACCGCGTTGTGCCCATGAGCGAAGCCTTAAAAGACGGCGACCAGGTCGTAGTGACGGCAGGTCCGCTGCTAGGCCACGAAGGCCTTATCAAAACCATTAACAGACGCAAGAGCACTGCTTATTTGGAGCTCGACTTGTGCGGCCGACGCGTGACTACCCGCGTTGGCCTTGCCGTGCTTTCGGCCGAGCAGCGCGCAATGCGAAACCTTAAAAAGGCGATCGTCTAATTACGGGCGACTGTTTAACGGGACAGGGAGGATCCCCGGGGGCGGGGACGTAGGTTTGAAGGAAATAGTGTCAGACAAAACTGAATATTCAGAAGGAGCGCCGGTGGGGGCCGCGCTCGTTGCCCAGGCCATGAACGGCGGCGACGTGAGCATGCGCTACAAGGCCATGCAGGCCCTCAAGGACTGGGACCGCACGCGCCTGGCCTACCGCACCGTCAAGCGCGCCTTCGACATCGTGTTCAGCGGCTGCGTGCTGGTAGTCATCGCCATACCCAGCCTGGTGCTGGCCGCGGCCATCCGCCTGGAGAGCGAGGGCAACCCGTTCTACAGCCAGATCCGCGTGGGCCAGACCCACCGCGACGGCAGCCTGTCCACCTTCCGCATGTGGAAGTTCCGCAGCATGTACAAAGACGCCGACGAGCGCCTTGCCGAGCTCAAGGAGCAGAACGAGATCGCCGGCGCCATGTTCAAGATGAAGGAAGACCCGCGCGTCACCAAGATCGGCAAGTTCATCCGCAAGCACTCCATCGACGAGTTCCCGCAGTTCCTGAACGTGTTCCTGGGCCAGATGTCGGTCGTGGGCCCGCGCCCGCCTCTGCCCAACGAGGTTGTGGAGTACACCGAGTACGACCTGCAGCGCCTGGCCGTGAAGCCCGGGATCACTGGCTGGTGGCAGGTGACCGATCGAAATGCAACGGGTTTCGACGGTATGGTCCAGCGCGACCTGGAGTACATCGCCAAGCGCGGCGTCATCACGGATCTCAAGATCGTTCTACTCACTATCGTCGAGGTAATCACGGGAAGCGGGGCGTGCTAGTGTCAGCCGGCAATCGTTATCCAATTCTGAACACGTATGTAAACGCCATCTCGCTTGACGAGACGGTGGATGAAATCGAGAAGATCATCGCGAGGGGCGTGCCGACCCAGCACGTCGTAATCAACGCCTCCAAGGTCAACCTGATGGAGGCGGATCCCGAGCTCGCGTCAATCGTCAACGAATGCCCCCTGATCAACGCCGACGGCGCCTCGATCGTCTGGGCGGCGAAAAAGCTGGGGGTTCCTCTCGGGGAACGCGTCACGGGCATCGACCTGTTCCAAAGGCTTGTCGGGCTGGCGTCCGAGAAGGGCTACCGCATCTACCTTTTCGGGGCGAAGGAAGAGGTGGTCACCAAGGTCAAAGCGATTTTCGAGGACAGGTACCCGGGTATCCAGATCGTTGGCTACCGTAACGGCTACTTCACCGAGGCGGACGAGCCCCAGATCGTATCTGATATGGCCGCCTCGGGAGCCGACATGATGTTCGTCGCTTTCTCCTCTCCCAAGAAAGAGTACTGGGTCCACAAGTACATCGACCAGATCGGAATCCCCTTCGTCATGGGCGTCGGCGGCAGCTTCGATGTTGTTGCCGGCGTAACCGACCGAGCTCCGACGTGGATGCAGGAGCACGGCCTGGAGTGGTTCTACCGCTTCATCCAGGAGCCCGGAAGGCTGTGGAAACGCTACATCATCGGCAACCTCAAGTTCGTCGCCCTCACGTATAGATACAAGTTCGCTAAGAAAGGTGAATAGCAATGGTTAACGTTATCGGTCTCGGATACATCGGCCTCCCCACAGCCCTCATGATGGCCTCCCACGGCGTGGAGGTCGTGGGCACCGACTACAACGAGGAGCTCGTCGCCACGCTCAACGACGGCAAGACCACCTTCAAGGAGGAGGGCCTGGACGAGCTGTTCGCCGACGCCTTGGAGTCCGGCATCAAGTTCTCCACCGACTACCAGGTCTGCGGCACCTACATCGTCTCGGTCCCCACGCCCTACGACAAGCTCGACAAGAAGATTGACCCGTGCTACGTCGTGGCGGCCTGCAAGACTGTGCTCGAGGTCGCGCCCGAGGGCGCCGTGCTCGTAGTCGAGTCCACTGTCTCGCCCAACACCATCGACCGCTTTGTGCGCCCGCTGCTCGCCGAAGCCGGACGCGAGGACGTCAGGCTCGTCCACGCCCCTGAGCGCATCATCCCGGGCAACATGGTCTACGAGCTGCTGCACAACAACCGTACCATCGGCGCCGATGACCCTGAGGTGGGCGACGCTGTGGCGAAGGTCTACGCCAGCTTCTGCCAGGGCGAGATTTCCGTCACCGACATCCGCACCGCCGAGATGACCAAGGTCGTCGAGAACACCTTCCGCGCGGTCAACATCGCATTCTCCAACGAGCTCGCTAAGATCTGCCGCATCGGCGGCATGGACGTCGCTGAGGTCATCCGTATCGCCAACAAGCACCCGCGCGTGAACATCCTCAACCCCGGCCCGGGCGTCGGCGGTCACTGCATCCCGGTCGACCCGTGGTTCCTGGTCGGCGACTATCCCGAGACGGCCAATTTCATCCGCCTCGCCCTTCAGACTAACGCCTCCATGCCCGAGTACGTCATGCACCGAGCCCACGAGGTCATGGCGGAGCGCGGCATCACCGACGCCTCCAAGGTCGGCATCTACGGCCTCACCTACAAGGAGAATGTCGACGACGTCCGCGAGTCCCCGACGCTGCAGATGCTCGAGTCCATGTCCGAGCACCTCTGCGCCGGCTCCGTCAAGGTCTACGACCCGTGGGTCGAGCGCGACGAGGTCCCCGGCCAGGTCCATTCCATGGAGGAGTTCCTGGACGGCCTGGAGATGGTGATCGTGATGGTCGGCCACTCCCAGGTCAAGGACAACCCCGGTGTCTTCGGCGACCGCATTCTCATTGACCCGCGCAACGTCTGCGGAGACGGCGAGAACGTTTACAAGCTCTAGGACCTAGCAAATCTTCAGGGGGAATCCGTTTTGAGGAAGGTAATGCTCGTCTTCGGCACCCGGCCGGAGGCCATCAAGATGTGTCCGCTCGTCAACGAGCTGAAGGCACGCAGGGATGAGTTCGAGACCGTCGTGACCGTGACGGGCCAGCACCGCGAGATGCTCGACCAGGTACTGCGCGTCTTCGACGTGACTCCCGACCACGACCTGGCGATCATGAAGCCGGGCCAGACGCTGTTCGACGTGACGTGCGACGTGCTGGTCAAGCTCAAGTCCGTCCTCGAGGGCGAGAGGCCCGACGTCGTCCTGGTCCACGGCGACACCACGACCAGCTTCGCCGCGGCGCTCGCGTGCTTCTACCTGCAGATCCCCGTTGGGCATGTCGAGGCGGGCCTACGCACGCACGACATCTACAGCCCCTGGCCGGAGGAGTTCAACCGCCAGGCCGTCGACATCGTCAGTGAGTACTACTTTGCCCCCACCGAGGCCAGTAAGGAGAACCTGGTGGACGAGGGAAAGCCGGAGTCAAAGATCTGGGTCACCGGCAACACGGGCATCGACGCTCTGCGCACCACCGTGCGCGAGGGCTACTCCCATCCTGAGCTCGACTGGGCCGAGGGATCCCGCCTCATCCTCATCACGGCGCACCGCCGCGAGAACCTGGGCGAGCCCATGCACCGCATGTTCCGCGCCATCCGCCGCGTGATGGAGGAACACCCCGACACCAAGGCTATCTACCCCATCCACATGAACCCGCTCGTCCGCAAGGCCGCCCACGAGGAGCTGGACGGCTTCGACAGGCTCCACATCATCGACCCGCTCGAGGTTCTCGACTTCCACAACTTCATGGCAGCGAGCCACCTCATCCTCACCGACTCGGGCGGCATCCAGGAGGAGGCCCCGAGCCTGGGCAAGCCGGTGCTCGTCATGCGCGACACCACCGAGCGCCCCGAGGGCATGGCAGCCGGCACGCTGAAACTCGTAGGCACCGAGGAGGACGTAATCTACCGCGAGTTCAGCAGGCTGCTCTCCGATCAGGCAGAGTACGAGGCCATGAGCCACGCTTCGAACCCCTATGGCGACGGTCACGCAAGCGAGCGCATCGTGGACGTGCTGAGTGGGAGGGTCAACGCTTAGTGGGCGCCTCCTGGTATCTACAGAGGCTTCGGGCTATGAGTCCGGGCGAGATTATTTGGCGCTTCGGACAGAAGCGCCTTTATTCACATGAGCGCAAGAGTTTCGCACGAAAGACACCAGTCTTCGATGTGAATGCTTATGGCAATGCTCCACAAGCTGATCTCTCACGTCTTGGCATTTGTTTAGATAACTCTAACTTTAGCGTTGGGGCGGAAATCGAGCTCTTGGGAGGATATCCCTATACCGATTACCGTAAGCGCTGGCATGCTGCATTCCAGACTCCTGGCGATTGGCCCTTTCGCCCTTCTGCGGATTATTCATTCGGTGCCGAGTACGTACCGGGTGATATTCGTACCAATTGGGAACTCAATAGGCATTACCAGTTCGCTGTGCTAGCCAAATCGTTTTACGTGACGAACGATCAGGGTTATCTCGCGGAGTTGATTGACCTATTTACGGATTGGAACAAGCAAAATCCCTTCATGTGGGGTCCTGAGTGGTCGAGTCCGATGGAAGAGTCTATTCGACTCATTAACTGGTTGTTCGCTGCGGCATTTCTGGAGGCGTCTGAAGATACCGACGCATCCGAGCTTCGTAAGAGACTCTGCGTTGGCGCTTGGTGTATGGCAGCGCATGTGCGCAAGCACTACTCTCACTATTCGTCTGCCAATAACCACACCATTGTTGAGGCGGCGGGCGTTGCGGTTGCGTCTGTCGTTTTTGGCCAAAGAAATTGGTTGGAAGAGGCGCTTGCACTCCTTGAAACAGAGGTTGCGCTTCAGACCCATGCTGATGGAGTGAATAAGGAACAAGCTCTCCACTACGAACTATTTGTAATGGAAGCACTTTGCCTCGTTTCCCATGTACTGAATGCGGCGGGGCAGAAGCTACCTAAGTCAATCGAATCACAGTTGCATTCGATGGCTCGGTATGCCCGTGCATGTTGTGTTTGCAAGGGAAGTTATATTGAATTTGGCGACGATGATGAAGGAGCAATCCTTAACCTTGAGTCGTGTAAGCAATGCTATCCCGAATATGTTCTGGCTCTGGTCTCCCTTGAGATTGGAGATGGCGCTCGGTATGCGGAAGACGTTGCCTGTTGCGAAACGTTAGATTGGCTCTATTCGCAAGAACAGGTTTCGGACGTTATGCAGTTGCCGCCAGTTGCGAACGCCTCCGTTGAGAGCTTTTGTGAAGGCGGTATCACCATCGTTCGCTTTGACGAGGGTCGGGCTGTGCTCGCGTTTGATCACGGTCCGCTGGGGTTTGGGCAACTTGCCGCTCATGGCCATGCCGATGCCTTGAGTGTGCAGCTATATGTTGATGGTGAGCCCGTGCTCATTGATCCTGGCACGTATGTCTACAACGGTAATCGGGAGGCACGCTATCGGTTTCGATCCACGAGTGTACACAATACTGTCAGTATCGATAACAGATGTCAGTCCGAGGCCTTGGGTCCGTTTCTTTGGGGCCGCAAGGCGAATGTATCGGCCTTCTCCCTCGAAACATCCGAAGGCGATATTTGCATGTCGGCTAAGCATGACGGTTATGCGCCCGTGATTGCTCTTCGTTCGGTAAACGTCGCTGGGCCTAAGGTTACTATCTGCGATTCGCTTTCCGGTGATTTTGGCTGTTATGGCGTAGCGCGCTTCCATTTTCCAAATGACGAAATTGCGCTAAACAATGGAGGGGCTGAATACGCTTTGGAGTCAGGAAGATTTGTCCGGTTCGAATTCGATGCATCCTTCAATAGTTGCCCTTTTAAGTTTTCCGATTCATACGGCTCGCTCTCGGATGGGACTGTAGTTGACGTCCCTTTCGACAGGGCGATGAGCACCGTTATTACTATCAACGAGAGATAATGAGGTTGGCATTATGAATACCGATAAGTTGAAAAAGATCTATGAGGCAATGCCAGAGGCCTTTAGGAGCGCCTTGGCTGTACCGATCCATCACGGATTGGTGGGGAATAAAGTATTCCTTTCGCAGATGCATGAGCTTCAGGCCGCAGAAAAAATGAGCGATGAGCAGATTGAAGATCTCCAGCTATCGAAGTTGCGCGACTTGTGTGCCTACTGCTATGAAGTGAGCCCATTCTATCGAAAGCGATTTGACGGCGCTGGCGTCGATCCGAAAATAGTGACCTTTGATTCTTTCAGCACCCTACCTCTTCTGGATAAAGAACAGGTCCTTGCAAACTATGAGGAGATAAGTATTCCGATTTCTGGCGAGGGATCCTACTCTGCTGAGACTAGCGGTTCATCGGGTCGACGTTTGGTTGTTGTTAATTCCAATGAGTGCTTTTACCGCGAGAATGCTTTCGCGATGCACTTCTACGGAAGCATTGGCTACGATTATAAGCGCAGCAAGTTTGCATATTTTGGTGGAGATGGCGCAACCCTTATAACCACAAGCCCGCTTTATCAAATGATGCGCTGTAATACCAAGCTGCTCAATGAGAGCAACCTTGCTGAGGCGGTGAGAGCTTTCGATTCATTTGGTCCCGATTACCTTCGCGGCCTTACTTCCTCGGTTAGTTATTTCGCGCAGCTGATAAATCAAACTGGTATGAAGTTAAAAAAGAATCCCAAGGGCATCTTCCTTCAATCGGAGAACGTACACCCCTATCAACTCCGTCAGTTTGAGCAGGCTTTTGGGTGTCCTGTACGCATTTCTTACGGTTCGACTGAGAGAACGGTTTTCGGCGAGCAAATTGGTTGGGATGGCGATGAACCGGTATATAGGTTCAATAAGCTTTATGGACTGACCGAGATAGTTGATAAGCATGTAGTTGGCACTGGTTTTGTGAACAGGCGCATGCCATTGCTTCGCTATGAAATTGACGACACGGTCCAACCTTGCGGTGAGGGCTACACGATTCTTGGACATCGCCATGTTCCGGTTATCGGTAAGAACGGTGAGCACATTAGCACGGCTTCTCTCTGTGATCTCGGAGAGAGCGCTTCTGAACTTCTATCGTTCCAGTTTGTTCAGGATGAGCCTGGCAAACTGCGTCTAGACTATATCGTATCCGAAGACCTTACTGTATCGCAGAAGGATGCACTCTTGCGCAGTCTTGACGCTAAGTTTATGGGTTGTGTCGAGTCCGAACTCAAGCGCGTTGACAGTCTTCAGTTAACGCCGAGAGGCAAACGTACCCTCATGATTCAAAGGTTGAACGTTGAACAATAAAGTTGCTTTTATAGGAGAATTTCCTCCTCCTTATGGTGGTGTGACCATAAAGGATGCTCTTCTTCGTGACGAGTTCTTTAATGGTGATGATTTTGAGACTTTCGACCTTTATGCTTTTAAGCGCGCCCCCCTTAGGTTCGCGTTACTCTGCGTTTCCCTTCTTCGATTCATTTTGGGTGCCGATAGAATTGCCTTAGGGATTGGCAGTAATTCTCGTCTCGATCATTTGCTCAGAATCATTTCCATTGCTAAAGGGCGATCTTTCCTCGAGAACGTTACGATTTTCATGATGGGCAGGGAGCTTCCTGAGTACCTTGCCGCCAACCCGGGTCGATTAGGCGACTTTTCTTCTGTTCGTTGCATATATGTTGAAAGCAATTCCCTGATTACCGAGTTTGCTGGCTTAGGTTGCTCGAACGCTCGCTACTTGCCGAATTTCCGAAACGGCGATGGGGCTTGTGAGCCTAAACCCGTGGGGGATGCAGTCCATTTCGTATTTTTTGCACAAGTGAGACCTGAAAAGGGCATTGATACTCTTGCGGATGCGGCGCTCACGCTTAATGCAGAAGGGTATGCAGATAAGTTTTACATCGATGTCTTTGGTAGGGTTATCGATGACTATAAGACGGACTTCGAACACTTGGTAGAGCGTGTGCCAAACATGACCTATAAAGGTCTCGTCGATGCCGCTTCTGTAAATATTTACTCCATCCTCAACCACTACGATGCTGCAGTTTCTTCCTCATCTTGGCGGGAGGGAATGAGCGGATCGAACATCGAGTGCAAGTTTGCCGGAATAGCGAATATCGTGAGCGACGCTGGGTTCAATTCGGAGTGTGTTCACGACGGCGTTGACGGTATTTTGGTTAAACCCCGAGATGTTGTCTCACTCACCGCTGCAATGCGCAGCGTTATTGAAGACCATGACTTATTGGGATTGCTGAAAGAAGAAAGCTACAAAAGCCGTACTGAATATGAAGCGAGTGCATGGAAACGGGAAGTAATCGAAATCGTTTGCTCCTGATGATTTATAAGCCTATTTCCCTTTCGACACTCTTTGGATGGTGGTTGCATGGATAACACCCTTGGGGATGCGGGTAGCAATCTCTCTTCTGCTCGCCCCCGTGCATGTTGCTCCAACAGAATATTGAATTACAGGTTCACGATGGCAGACTTTCTTGCCATCGAATTTGTTCTACTTTTTGTAGTTAATTTTCTTTCGAATATCGGCCGCATCCCAAGTGCGCTAACTTACGTTTTCGACGTGGTAAATATCTGCATCCTGTTGGCAAACATCCGACTAGTAGGTGCCAAGACCAAAGGTGAATGGTTTTTCAATCTTCCAGTGATTCTCTTTGCTGTTGTGGCATTGGCTTCTGGATTGGTGAACTTGATCGCTCCTCAGTTTGTAATCTGGCAAGCAATCTCTTTCAGCCGCATTTTTGTTTGGATTTATCTCTTCCGTATTTTCTGGGACTTGAATTATTTGAAATCATTCATGGGTTTCATTTACAAGTTGCAATTCTTTAACGTGTTCTTTGTTTTAGTCCAATACTACGTTATGGGATTGTTCCAAGACAATATTGGCGGCCTGTTCGGGGTCGAGAGAGGCTGTAATGGCATTCTCAACGTTTATCTTTGTATCGTTGTCACTTGGGGTCTTAATCTCTATCTTGCAAAGAAAGGGAAATTGATCGGGCTGATCTTTACTGTCCTATCGTCTCTCCTCATAGCCGCCGTTGCGGAGCTAAAGTTTTTCTTTGTTGAGTTTCTTCTTATCGTTGGGCTCTCTATAATGTTTGCGCGTTTTTCCCGAAAAACCGTATTTTCGATTGTTGCTATAGCTTTGTTAATATCTGTTGCACTTGGCATTTTTGCGCAGATTAATCCTCTTCAGTATAAGACTCTTGTTAACATTGATGAACTTTTGACTGAGGCCGACAATTCTAACATTGAGACGGGGTATGGCATCTCGAGACTGAACGCCTTTGCGCAAATCAGCGAGCAGTTTTTCAAAAACGATCCTTTTACCATGTTTATTGGTTTTGGATTTGGCAGCGCTAGCCAGTCATCGCTACCGTTCTTCTGCGCACCGTTCTATTACTTTTATGGCTGGCTAAATTATTACTTTTTAACATCTGCGATGGTTTTTATACAGCTAGGCTATCTCGGCGTAGCTCTTTTCTTCGCCCCACTTATTCTTCTTGGCGTGGAACTGCTAATTAACCGCGGACGACTTGCGAAAACAAATTGCCTCGGTGACGGTGGATTTGCCTTTGTGCTTTGTGCTCTTTTCCTCCTCAACTGCTTGTATAACAACACGGCGGTTACCTTCCCCTCTGCGCTATGGTCTCTGTCTGCCTGCATTGGCCTTTTTACTCTTTCATCGATTCGCGGGGGGCAGGCCCATGAGCAATAATCCGGCGGTCAGCGTTATTGTTCCAATGTATAACGTTGAGAAATATCTTCCCCAGTGTGTTGACAGCCTTCTCTTTCAAACTCTCGATAATATTGAGGTAATTCTTGTTGACGACGAGTCACCTGACGGGTGCGGCGCAATTGCCGAAGCATACGCAAAGCAAGATCCGCGCGTTAAGGTTGTTCACCGAAAGAACGGTGGTCTTGGTCCCGCGAGGAACAGCGGAATTGAGGTGGCTACAGGCGATTTTGTTGGCTTCGTTGACTCAGACGACTGGGTTGAGCGAGATATGTATGAACGTCTGTATGAGGCTGCCATGAATCATGAGGCTCAGATAGTCTTTTCCGAGCTCAAGCGGGTCGTCCATGGAACGCCGATGGGGTGGTCAAACCATCCCTTTTGTGGCGTTGCCCTACGCGGTGATGATGAAATATTCCAATTGAGGAGATCTTTTTACGGCCCGTTGCCAAATAGGCTTAAGGACGATCCGGTGCCCGTCTCTGTATGCCCCAATATTTATAGGCGAAGTTTGATCGAGGCGAACGGGATTAAGTTCCCGGCAATTCGTAGTGAAGACATCTTGTTTAACGCTGCTGTCTGTAGGGTGGCGTCTTGCGTGGCGGCCATCGATGGCGCCCCTTATTGCTATCGTAAGGACGATCAAGAATCTATAACAAATACCTTTAAGGCTTCAACAATTGAAAGCTTTTTCGTCTTCTTTGATGCTCTGCTAAGTGAAAGCCAAAAAGAGTCCCCTAATCATTTCAAAGAGTGTGAAAAGAGGGTCCGAAGAAGAGTAATTGATTACTCGAGGGGCATTCTGATCAAGATTGCTTCTTCGAATCTTGATTGCAAGGAAAAAAGGAAGTGCGCAAGAAAGGTTTTGAACAGCCCATATCTACTTTCTGCTTGTAAAGCATTTCCTTTTTGGCTTCTTCCCCCTGCTCAGGCAGTGTTTTTTGTTGTTATGAGGTTTCGTTTTGTTGACGTCGCTTTGCTATTAGCGAGTGGAAGGAATTCATTAGGTGGGAATTAAACATACGATTAAGAGGCTGGTCTTGGGACCAAAAGCCTCTTCTACGGATTATGTTAATTATCTTCGGTCCATCGGTATGGTTATCGGTAAAAACACCGTTATCTACTCACCGAATTATTGCGTTATAGATCAGACTCGGCCTTGGATGATTGAGATTGGTGACAATGTCTCAATCACTACTGGAGTAACCATTCTGACGCACGGTTACGACTGGAGTGTCTTCAAGGGGATGTATGGGGATGTTCTCGGGAGCGCTGGGCGCGTAAAAATTGGGGACAATGTCTTTATTGGCATGAACTCGACCATCTTGAAGGGTGTAACCGTTGGCAACAACGTCGTTATCGGTGCAAACTCTCTTATTAATAAGGATGTCCCGGACAACTCAGTGGTTGTAGGCAATCCTCAGCGAATCGTGTGTGACATTGACTCCTATCTTGAAAAACGCCGTATGGTGCAGCTTGCTGAGGCGGCTGATCTTTATGGTTGTTGGAGAAAGAATTCGCCAGAGGGCAAACGGGGGGGGGGGGTACCTCCAAAGGAGATTTTCTCGGAGTTCTTTTGGCTTTTCGAGCCTCGGGCAGGGGGCGGCCTGAGCGACCCTTCATTCGATTCTGTAATGGAATTACGTGGTACGCGCGAACTTAGTTTTACGAGATTCATGCAACTCAAGCCTCAATTTGCTTCATATGAAGACTTTATTGAGCGTCTCGAAGAAATGCGTAGTTGATTTGAATAGTGACGGTGGTTTGGTGGCGACAGGTTTTGATAATCAGATTAGGAGCGCAATAGAGAGGTACAACGGTCTCTCGAAAGTTAAAAAGGCGACTCTTTGGATTACGTTTTGTAGTTTTTTGCAACGCGGTTTATCTTTTATTACGGTTCCCATTTTCACTCGACTCTTGAGCACCGCGGACTATGGCTCGGTTAGCGTTTATCAGAGTTGGGAAATGGTCGCTACTTACCTTGCTACGCTCGGGGTGACCTACGGTGGCTTTAATAACGGAATGATTAAATTTAAGGATGATCGCGAAGGCTACACTTCTTCTGTTGCAGGTCTTGTGCTCATGTTGGGCACTCTTTGGATCATCCTCTCCCGAGTTCTTTCTGGCAATGTGGTCGCACTTACGGGCATGCCGCTTACGCTCGTCTCGTTGCTGTTTGTTGAGGTAGTCGCTAAAGGCGTTTACGATATTTGGGTATCGAGGATGAAGTTCGACTACGAATATCGCAAACTTGTCCCTGCGTCACTCGTGCTTTCTGTTGCTGTACCCGCATTGGGTGTTATCTTCGTTGTAATGGCTAGCGACAAGGTTCTGGCTCGCATTCTGTCTTTCGTGCTTGTGGAGACTGCCTTTGCCGTTGTTCTTGGCGCTTGCATGCTTAAGCGCAGCAAGACGCTTTATAAATGGGAATACTGGAAGTTCACCCTTCTATTTAACATTCCTCTGCTGCCACATTATCTCTCGCAGGTTGTGCTCAGCTCTAGTGATCGCATTATGATCTCGAATATGTGCACTGCGGCCGATGCGGGTGTCTACAGCATCGCATACTCCGTGGGCATGCTCATGACGCTACTGACTAATTCTCTGAATTCGACGGTCGTTCCGTGGCTTTATCGAACGTTGGATGCAAGGGAACTGAAGAGGGTCGACAGGATGAGCGTTTCGCTTTTGGGTGCCTTGGCTCTGACCGTGATATTCGTTGATATCCTTGCGCCTGAGGTTGTAGGAATTCTTGCTCCAGGTGAGTATAGCGAGGCCATGACGCTGGTTCCTGTTATCGCTGCCAGCGTTTTCTTTATGTTCATGTACTCCTACTGTTCGAACATCGAGTTTTATTATGAGAAAACGGGTCTCGCTGCTATTGCCTCAGTGCTTGCAGCGGCGCTCAACCTTGGGCTAAATGCTGTGTTTATTCCCATGTTTGGTTATCGTGCTGCCGGTTACACGACATTGGTTTGCTATGTAGCGCTTGGAGCTACACACTATGCTTTTTCCCAGCGCGTTACTCGAGACAAGACCGGTGCCTCCGCGCTCAATGGAATTGCGATCTGGGGTCTGTCCTTCGTTTTTGTCGGCGTCTCCCTTGTCCTTCCCCTTCTTTATCCTCATCCCATCATTCGTTACGTCGTTTTTGCTGTCGCTATGGTCGCGGCGTTCCTTTGCCGCAGGGCCATCATCGAAAAGATTAAGGAGTTTAAGGCCTAATGACATCCTCGTCTCAGACAACTATTTATGTATCGACAATTATCGATTCGCATAATTACGGAACTGTTCTTCAGGCTGTGGCCACTCGTGATGCACTTGCATGCTACGGGCATCCTGTGTTCATTGATTACTGCCGTCCGCATTGGACAACTAAGGGTTGGATTAAGTCCTACATGGGCAACACGAACCGAAGCGTACCTGGGAGACTTGTGCGGCTCTTGGCAAACGCCCCTGTTCGGCATAAGTCCTCAAAACTGTTTCGCTCTTTTGTTGAGCGTGAGCTCGAGCTCTGTTCGTCGAGTCCATATCTCTCTCAGGGAGAGGGGCTTGACGCGAATGCTATCTACTGCGTCGGCAGTGACCAGACCTGGAACATCGAGTGCAACTACGGTATCGACCCTGTGTATTTCCTGGAGAATGTTCCGGATGGTTGTCGTAAGATATCCTTCTCGGCGAGTTTCGGTCGGCCCAGTCTTGGCCCTGAGGAATTAGAGCTTACGAAGCCCTTGCTTTCTCAGTTTGAAGCCATTTCGGTTCGCGAGAGCTCAAGTGTTTCCATCTTGGAGAACATGGATCTCAAAGGTACGGCGTTAAAGGATCCCGTGCTGCTCTGCCGGCCAGAGCTATGGCATGAACTTGCCGCAAGTGTTCCGCGCAAAGAAGAGGACTACATTCTTGTCTATATGCTTAGCGAGAACCCCGAGATGTGCTCTTTCGCCCGTAAGCTCGCCGAACACGAGGGAATTCGAGCCCGGATTGTCACATTCAATCCTTTGAAGCGCGCCCCAGAGGGTTTGGAGGGCGTCTGTCTTCCTAAGCCGGAGGAATGGGTGGCCTTGTTCCGCGACGCTTCGTATGTGGTGACAGACTCCTTCCACGGCACTTGCTTCTCGCTCCTATTCGAGCACCCAATGATTGTGTTCGACCCGCCAAAATTCTCGGTACGTCTTAAAGATGTACTTGCTGACTTCGGTCTTGCTGACAGGCGCGTTACTGAGGACAACGATCCTATGCGCATTGCTGCAGAGCCTGTGGATTGGGTTTCTGTTAGGTCCAAGAAGGACGAATTCTCCGGCGAAGCCAAAGCTTTCCTTGATGGGGTTTTCGGGATCTCCGAGAGGGCTGACGCATGACGAGCCCTGACAAGACCTGCCTCGCTGCGATTGATGCAGATAAGGACGAACTCATGCTCTCTTCGTCTGGTGGCGCCTTCTCTGTTCTGGCTAGAAAGGTGATTTCGCATGGGGGCGTTGTGTACGGGCATGCGTTCGATGAGGGCCTGCATGTTGCTTGCGTGCGCGTTGATAGCCTCGACGGCCTAGCGTCCCTTCGAGGGTCAAAGTATGTTCAGAGCGACATGGGCAATGCCATGTCGCTTGTCAGGGATGACCTGAAGGCTGGGCGCGAGGTCCTCTTTAGCGGAACGCCCTGCCAGGTGGATGGGCTGCTTGCGTATTTAGGTGGCCCGCAGGATAGGCTGCTTACGGTGGATATCGTTTGTCACGGAGTTCCGAGTCAGCCATTTTTTAGCGATTGTCTGAAGTGGGAGTTCGCTGGCAGTCGGTTGGATAGCGTCAGATTTCGCGACAAGCGTGAGGGTTGGGGCTGCGGAGGCGGTACTACTACTACTACTACTACCCCTGTTTTTCATAGGCTTGTTACGAGGGAAAGGCCGTTTTCCCCAGAGATATCGTTCTATTACAGGCGTTTTCTTTCCGGTGACGTTTATCGCGAGAGCTGTTACCGGTGTCCTTATGCCGGCGGTGAACGTCCTGGAGACTTTACTATCGGTGACTTCTGGGGGATTGACGTTGACGCTTCGGGCCTTGATCCAAGGCATGGGATTTCCGTCATTATCGCCAATACTGATAAGGCCGAAGCTCTTGTACCGTACATAAAGGAAGAGGCGGCTTGGGCTGAACGACCGCTCGAAGAGGCTATCCGAGGCAACGACCAGCTTATGCACCCGACGCCGCGGCCCGAGGCGCGTGACATCGTGCTTGAGCGCTGGAAGAAGGAGGGCATCGGGGCCCTCGAGGAGGAGTATCGTCGCTCCACGTCGCTCTCCTCTAAGAAATGGATCACCAAGAGGGCCATCAAGAAGCTCGTGAAAGAGGTGTTTGGCAAATGAAGTCGCCTGAAGTATCCGTGATCGTGCCAGTCTACAATGCCGCGAGGTGGCTTCCCGCATCCTTCCGCTCCTTCGAGGGACAGACCTATACGAACACGGAGTGGGTGCTGATTGACGACGGTTCTGCGGACTCTTCCGCTGAGCTATGCTCCTCCTGGTGTAAGCGGGACCCCACCCATCGCCACTTGGTGCGTAAGGATAACGGTGGCGCCTCCTCTGCTCGCAACATTGGCCTTGCCGCCGCGACGGGCGACTACGTACTCTTCTGGGACAGCGATGACGAACAAGACCCAATGGCAATCGAGAAGATGGTGAAGGGTATTTCTGGTCCAGGCGATGTCGTCATCTGCTCCATACGTCGCGTGCTCCCCAACGGGTCTCACCGTGACCTCTTCAAATGCGAGCGCCATACGAGGAAGCCCGAGGGCGCTATTGATGAATGGTTGCGGGGGGGTGTCTTCCGGTCCGTACTCGAAGCTCATTCCACGAGCATTGCTTGTCGAAAACGGCATAAAATTCGAGGAGGGCGTCATCAACGAGGACGTGATGTGGACTGCGGAGGTGCTCGCAGCGGCAAGCACAGTCGTCTTCATCGGTGAGCCCCTCTACCGTTACATCGCACGTGAGGACAGCGTGACCGGGTCTTTCGACTCGAGATTCTCCGTTGTTTTCGACAATTGCCGCAAGCTTGAAAATTTTATCCAGGAGCGGTTCACGGAGCTTGAGGAGTCCTGCGCTTCCTACTGCGCGAATACCTGCTGGAGCGTCATCCTTGCTGCCTCGAGGGGCGGCAACAAGAGAAGATACCCAGATGTCTACGCGAGAGCCGTGAATGAGCTCTCCATTAGAGACAAGGACATCGCCAAATATTGCGCGACGCCCAAGGATCGCATACTCCGTCTTCTTGTGAAGTCTCGAGTATACGGCGTTTTGAAGAAATAACCGATTCGACCGCGAAGGAGGCCGAACAACCGTTGGAAAAGGAATTTCCCATACTCTACAAAAACGACTCGGAGTGCTGTGGCTGCAATGCCTGCTATACCGTCTGTCCAAAAGACGCTATCAGCATGGTACCGAACCGCCATGGTTTTCTGTATCCCAGGATAGACGAGGCTGTATGCGTGCGATGCGGCAGGTGCCTCAGGGTTTGTAATTTCAAAAAGAGGTTGACTTGATAGTTGTGTTTTATCATGCGATATGTGGTGTTGTATTGAGCGCCATAAGTGGCATGGCCGACGCTTGCGGCTCGTTGTTGATAAGGAAATCGGGTGGCTGGAGACGCTTTTTGTAGAAACCCGTTATTTTGGGTTTGAATGCGGCGGATATCGATACTTCTGTGGGCATGAGCCTGCGCGCATGGGGTCTTTCGATAGGGTTCATGTGATTTCGGGGCAAAACTCGGGAAGATTTTCCTTTGATTGCTGTGATTTACGGTGCTCGCCAAGCATCTCTTTCTGCGTTGATGTTGAGGCGATTAAGGAAAAGCAGGAGCCTTTATCCGGGTTCATCTTCGACAATCGTACGCCAGCGATTTCACCAAGTTATTCGTGGCAGGCGATTGCGTCGGATATGTTGCTGTAAGGGTGTCCCCCCAGCGCACGTTTAACGAAAACGGCCTTCGTTCTGGAATCTGAAAACACAATAACAACAGGTTCTAGGAAAGGACCAAGACTGCTATAGACATCAGGACTTCGTGGCCGATGAGGTGCTGCAGATGGTGTGGGACCGCGTCTACGAGGGCAAGCCGAAGCCGGTCGTGGGCGTGTACCGCCTGACGATGAAGTCGAACTCCGACAACTTCCGTGCGAGCTCCATCCAGGGCGTCATGAAGCGCGTGAAGGCCAAGGGCGTGCCCGTGGTGGTCTACGAGCCCACGCTGGACGCGCCGGAGTTCTTCGGCTCCGAAGTGACCCACGACCTGGAGGCCTTCAAGGCCGGCTGCGACGTGTTCGTCGCCAACCGCTGGAGCGACGATCTCGCGGACGTGGCGGACAAGGTATACACGAGGGATCTGTTTAAGCGGGACTAGGGGAGAGGATTCCCGACCGCGATTTTTAGCCTTATCTATGAGTCGCATTGTCAAGAAAGAGGTCATATCGGCTAACGCCGATATGACCTCTTTTGGTATAAGACTGATTCCTTTTGCAGCTGGTGAGCGATGCGTTGTATATAGCACGTTAAGCAACGAACTCCATTTTCCCTGCATTTAGCCTTGAGCATCAAGAACGGGACATCTCCCGTGCTGCAATCGACTGCGTCGGGCCTCTTGATCCAGTCCGACAGGCTTCCTCATGCGGGGCTTTCCTGAAGATTTACTCGGTGTCCTTGCAAAAGAATCGTATGCAATACCGAGAGGCGCAGGCTACTGTAATGTGTGCTGCTTTTCGTGTGTCCTCATTAAGCAAGTAGATACGAGAGTCGACTTAATTGAATTGCCCGATCCGGGCCTTGACCTTGGTCCATGGATTGTTGTTGTTGACAATCCCTGTGAACTTATATCTAGGCTTAGGACAGCCGTTCTGCAATTGGGTTATGACTTTGTAGCTGCTCCGGTTGAATATAGAGATAGCGTTCAGTTGAATCCCTCTGAAGTTGTTAAATCAACAATGGATTTAAAATCTCATGATCCATTACCTGCTTATATGGTTTTTCCAAATGGGATTCCACATTTTAATTCAGGAGTGTTTGTAAAGAATGTTCGTTATGCAAACCAAGCTGAATGGCGTATCGCCGTTAATAGGAATGAACGCTCATATGAGCCTCTAATTCTTAAGCTTGGCGATCTAACTGATATCGCTCATTTGACTAGGAGAACGGAGCTTGCTGAAGATTTGCAACGGGTGCGCGGTTGTTCGGTTCCCTATTTGACTCGGGGGTGCTTTGGAACGAAGATTTCTCAAGAACTATCTCAGGATCTCTTTGAGTTGGGAAATGATGAGGTCTTTATTACGCTGACGATTGGATAGCGCACAATAAGCGAGGATAGAGGTAATGGACTGGTGACCGCTCTTTGTTAAATAGACGCTAGGGGGTCGCCCCTACACCAACATTTTCGGCACGAATGCCTTTCACCGACTGGCAAAACGATTTACACCTAATTTTGGGATTCGTCTACAGGCAATTCGTTCGCCACTCGCCCGATCTCGCTACACTAATAACTGCTGCTACCAGGTAGTTTTCTGGCGCAGCTTCCATTGGCTCTTGCGAAGATCGGAGCGGTTATGTTTGCTGCCGCGTTCCACACCAGCCGTCACTACATCCTGTTTACTGTCATGGCCTGCCTATGCGTTTTGCTGGGCGGGCCTTCTTATGCCGCGGGCGCGGATAGCCTGTTCATCGCGGGCGCCACGTACTACGGGCCGGGCATATCGGGCCCCGGTTGGGCCTGGACCGATGACGAACATCTGGAGCTTAACGGCTACACGGGCGAGGCCATCGGCGCCGAAGGCGACCTGGTGGTGACGCTGACCGGGCAGAACACTGTTGTCGAGACGAGCGCGCTCGACGTGGACATCTCGCGTTGCGGTATGGAGGTGTGGGGCGATCTGACGCTCCGCGGCACCGGGTCGCTGGTGGCCACGGGCTCGCAGTGCGGGATCTACGTGTCGGGGACGCTCGCGGTGGACGGCTGCAAGGTTGACGCCCGGGCCGACGGTGCCGGCATCACGGATGCGCGGGTGGCCGGCGTGATCGCGGACAGTCTTGCCGTTCGCGGCCCCGGGCGCGTTGTCGCCTCGGGCGCGGGCTCCGGGGCGGGCGTGCACGCCTATGGCGTGTGTCTGCTGGGCGGGGCTGCCGGCGGAGGCGCGGCCGGGAAGCTTACCGTCGATGCGTCCTGGCTGGATGCGTCGGGCGCCGAAGGCGGCGTCGCCTGCCTGGGCGGGTCGCTTGCATCCGCTCGCTTTGTGGCGCCTACGGGCGGGGCCTTCGGCGCAGGCGGCGTGGTGGATTCCGGCGGGTCCGTGGCAGCGCATGTGACGATCGAGCCCGTAGATGCCACGGCGCCGGCGGGGGAGACCGGTGGGCCCGATGTGCCGGGCGATGGTCCGTCCGCCCCTGGCACCGACCCCGCTAACGGCGAGCCCGCTGCGGATCCCTCGGCAAACCCCACACAAAAGCCCGCAGCCGCGACTAAGGCGGTGACCACGCCCACAGTGACCGACACCACGGCCGCCAAGGCCTCTAGGCCCAAGGCCACCACCGCGACGACCGTCTCGCTCCCCAAGGCCGGTGATAACTGCTGGATCGCCGCATCCCTAACGCTAATCTTTCTCGGCATAGCGCTCCTATGTGCCGCGATTCGCTGCTAAGGCGCTCGATTTCCGGAAGCGAAGAGAAAATCGAACCGTCAAGCCCAAACCGATCCCTAGCAACATATCCGTGGCTAGATATAGTCCAGGCCGATGTTACCCTCCATAACTTCTGATTGTTGCCGTCTTGACGATTATGTATCTTTACATTACCTTCTGAAACATATGGCGCACCTTGTCCAGGCGGCTGTTTGGACGGCGGGGCTGGATGACCGGCTGACCGACAACGGCCTGATACCCTTTCAGTTCTGTAAGGCATACGCTCTGCCCGTTGGTGTAAAAGGCCAGATCAGTACGGTATGCCTGTATACAGCGGGCGGGAATCTCGCCAGTAAAGACAACTTCATCCTTTTTTACCTGGACCGTTTCGATGGTGGCACAGTATTTCGGTGCATCATGATAAGCCCTGGAAAGATATTCCCGGGGCGCATAGAGGGTGAAGGAGAGATAAGGTTCCAGCAGTTGCGTCCCTGATTCCTTCAATGCCTGTTCCAATACAATCGGGGCCAATGAGCGGAAGTCCGCCGGCGTGCTGACCGGACTGTAATAAAGCCCGTATTCAAAGCAAATCTTACAGTCCGTTACGTTCCAGCCGAACAAGCCCTGCTCCAGCCCGTAACGGATACCATCCCTGACAGCGTTTTGAAAACTCTGGTTCAAGTATCCCAGCGAAACCCGGCTCTCGTATTGTACACCGGAGCCAAGCGGGAGTGGTGTAACAGACAGTCCGATGGATGCCCAAAACGGGTTGGGCGGCACCTCGATATGGATGGTGTGGCTGGCTGCTTTGAGCGGCCGCTCCATATAAATGACGGTGGGTTCCTTTACCACTGTTTCAAGCTTGTATTTTTCCGACAGCAAAGCGGAAACAACCTCCAACTGCACCCGGCCCAAAAAAGAAAGAATGATCTCATGGGTGATGGAATCCACCTCGCAGCGCAAAAGCGGGTCAGTATCCGCAAGTTGCGTAAGAGCGTCCAGCAGCCGTTCTCTTTGCGCTGCCGTTTTCGGCGCAATCGACGTCCGCAGCATGGGGAGGGGGTCCTCACGCCACCTTTTACGAGGGAGCCGGGTTGGGTCCCCTAATACATCGTTTAACCTCACGCTGTCGCTGGGAAGGATAACAATTTCACCCGGATAAGCGGTGTCTGTCCGAACAATCTCCCCTTTGGATGGAATACGCATCTCTGTGATTTTCAGCTTTTCTCTCCCGGCCAGAGCCACCGTATCCCGCAGGCGCAGCGTTCCGCTGTATAGCCGCAAATAGATGAGCCGCTGGCCACAATCTGTATACTCCACCTTGAAAACGCTGCCGCATAGGGCGTCGCTCCCCTGTTCCCCAATCGGTTGGAACAGCCCTGTCACCGCATCCATCAACGGTTGAATGCCAAGGCCCTTTTTGGCGCTGCCATGATAGACCGGGAACAGGGAGGCGTCTTGAACCCGCCGCTGTTCCTCCTGCGCAAGTTCTTCCCGGCTGATTGGTTCTCCTGCGATATACTTTTCCAATAATTTATCGTTATTTTCGATGACCGCATCCCATGCTTCTATGTCGGTATTTTCCTCCAGGACTATTTCCGGGGACAGCGACACCGTCTGCTTGATGATAATATCGGCGGAGAGCTTATCCCGAACAGACTGATACACGCCCTGCAAATCAACGCCAGCCTGGTCGATCTTATTGATAAAGATAACGGTGGGAATGTCCATTTTCCGCAGGGCATGGAACAGAATACGGGTCTGGGCCTGCACACCATCTTTAGCGGAGATCACCAAGATGGCCCCATCTAAAACAGCCAAAGAGCGGTACACCTCCGCCAAAAAATCCATGTGGCCGGGCGTATCCACAATGTTGACTTTACATCTGTGCCACTGGAAGGAAGTGACTGCCGCTTGAATGGTAATCCCACGCTGCCGCTCCAAAAGCATGGTGTCCGTCCTCGTTGTCCCTTTTTCGACGCTCCCCGGTTCTGAAATGGCTCCGCTGGCATATAGCAGGCTCTCCGTCAAGGTTGTCTTTCCAGCGTCTACATGGGCAAGAATTCCAATATTGATTATTTTCATGTGATTGTCCTCCCTTTACTGCCCCGAAGGGCATAAAAATCCCCAGCAGTAAAATACTTTTACCGCTGGGGATGATAATTTGCGGACATACACATATACAGCATACACCTGTTTGTGAGTGCTGTTTTTGGGGATATGTCAAAATTGATAAGGCAAAAGTATTCTTAAATTGGGTACAAAAAACTAAGCCCCTACAAAAGGGACTATCATAATCCTTTGTTCCCACTATTTGATTATAGTTTTATTTAAGAATACCTTGCCGCATATTTTTTACTCCTTTTCTGGATTAAATCATTGTATCACATCAGTTTTTATCACATCAGTTTTAGGAAAGCAAGTACCTAAAAGAAATTTTTCTTCCCCTTATATGTAACAATCATACCGGCTTCCTAGCGTTCAGAATGTTTTCTGCTGTCTGCTGTGGTGTTTGGTTGGAATTGTCCAACCAAAAGCCGATCCGTGGTGTTGTCTGCATTTTACTAAATACAAATTCAATGTATACAGAAAGATATAAGGAGTGGGAGGGATTCCGCCGTAGTTGGCATTGTAGGAAAATCCAAAAGTTTAGATTTTCCCACAATGCTTATCTTTTGGTCTTTGGTTCGGAATAGTGTAGTGCTGGCGGTCTATCTCTTGTTTTCGGTTGCTTGCTTCCTTACCGTACATGAGCATTGTTGCAGGAATTATCCTGAAAGCATGCCCTAGCACCCTGTGCAGCAATGCCTACGACTTTGCGTTTTGTCCCGAGCCCTGCTACGACCGCTGGTTGACCTCGCCGATCCCGAGGACTGGGGTCCCAGTAACCGCATCCTCAAAAACTACCTGTCGTTTTCTTTTAGCCGCGCGGTGTTTTTAACCGAGCGCGACGCGGACCAGACCGCGCCGCAGCTAGCTACACGTTCGCGGTGCCGCAGTTCTATGGTGGCCGAATCCAGCTGCTCCTGCCGCTGTTCCTGACCGGCGACAGGCCCGAGCTGGCGCTGACCATCCAGCGCGAGGACGGCTTTTACGCCGCGCGCCCCTGCCTCAGACTCGACATGGCTTACAACACCGCGCGACTTATCTGCCGCCCCGAGACATCCTGGATTAAGCGATAAATGGTGGTTTAGCTGCGGGTTTGCCGGTTACCTTGGTTGCTTTGGTTTGGCTGGAGCCCACGAATTTAAAATCGAGGGCAAAAAGTTCTTGGTAAACCGCGCGCGGCTATGTTAGTATCTCTTTTGCCGAAAGGCGACGGGCGATTGGCTCAGGGGTAGAGCATATCCTTCACACGGATGGGGTCACAAGTTCGAATCTTGTATCGCCCACCATCAAAAGCACAGGTCAGAGGTGTTAAGCCTCTGGCCTTTTTCTTTTTGACACCAAGGATGACACCAAAACTGACACCAAAAATAAATCTTACTCGTCTAAGGCATCATTTTTGTCGCGCCCTTTTTGCTGATGCTATTGCATGTTTTGTATAAAACGCATGCGTACATTCATTGAATTCCCCATGTGATCCGCGCGCAAATGTGGAGACAGAGACCACACGCCCAGGGCTCCTTCCAGCGGATTTCTATCACACGAGGGATTTTCGGCAGAACTCGTCAAGCTATTGGTTTGCTTCCGGTACTTACCCGCATGATGGCCCAGTAGATAATCGGCCATGCCCGTGATCCGCACGGCCCGCGGCCGAAACCAGGGGAGGCGCAAATGGACGAAATCGTCTGCGCAAACACCGCATTCCGCTACTGGCGCTGCCCGCCGCAGGTGCGCGATCTCTACCCGCGCCTGCCCAACTCCGAAGACGACTGGCGAGCTCTATCCCAAGCCCCTTTCGTAACCGACGTCCTCAAGACCCCGATTATCGCTGTAGCTTCGCCAGGTTCTTGTAATCACCACTCGGGATTGCGCTCCACTATTCGCTGGGAAGGGGCATCGGATGCCGGCACAACAATCGACACTCATTTAGGCTTTAGTGTCACCAATCCGCTTAACACCTTATTTACTATGACGCGCTTCGTGTCTCAAATAGATCTCGTGCTGGCTATGTACGAACTATGCGGCTGGTTTTCTGTTTTCGAGCCAACTCCCGCTGCCGAAATGCAGCTAAAAATGGCAGAAGAGGAGAATCGCAATTCCTGCACGCAGGATCTGTTCGAACTTGGAGAGGGCGAAGACGAGGTTCCTTGGAAACGAGTTTATGCCCACGCAACCGTTAAGGTCCCAGATAATGAAGGCCAAACGAACAAGCGTGAGGATGGAAGAGAGGTTACGAAACTCAAAGGTACTTCTCTTTGGATGAGAAAGCCGCTTATCGAACTGAGCGACCTGCATCGATTCGCCGATAAGGTCAAAAGTCAAATGTGGGGAAAGCAGTTTTATGATGCCGCTCAACAGGTTATCGGCATTGCTGCATCTCCACTCGAGGTCGCGGGAGTCCTGCTCCTAAGTCGTTCTCGACGTCTAGGTGGTTCAGGTTTCAGATACGTGTACCTCAACGATTTAACCCCTCTATCCGAGGCAGCCCAAAGCATCGCAGGTCAAAAGGTCTGCTACGGCGACATCGTGATTGTAAACCCAATGCTAATGAAGGCAGTAATTATCGAGATTCAAGGTGAAGTCATCCATGGATCAGGCGCGGTACTTGACCACGATGCGGAACGTATGACTGCGCTCCAGAGCATGGGTTTCGACGTGTTCCTAGTAACCCACGATATGCTTAACGACAAAAAGCAGCTAGACACCATAGTCAAAAGCGTCTGCAGTCGTTTGGGGATTCGATATAAAGCCAAATCCGAGGCGATGAAGCGCGCCGAGACGCGACTGCGAGCAAATGTATTGTGCAACTGGTTGGAAATCGGGAATTAGCCGGCAACGAGATACTAGAACAACCTTGTTTGCCTGCCAGTGAACTGGTGCCATTTCAAAACCATGCCGGATTACGGGGCTGGACCCGGACCGGCCGTCCATACCCTGCATCTCACGAAATTCGCAAGTCGTCTACCTGCGGTTTTGATTTTACCGATTACGGCATGCCCGAGGGTTCCCGGCCTGGCCCCGTAAACCGGCATGGTTTTGAGATCGCCGGGTGGGCGGGGGCGCGATTGGTCCCGATAATGGGCCTGGTTGCGGCAGGATGGCCGTTGGGCGGGTGGCGGCCCGCGCCGCGGAAGCGAAAAAACGGCGGTCGGCGGGACTCGAGATGTCCCAAGGGCGCCGGAGAGGGGGCGGCGGCAACGCCGCCGCCCGCGGGGCGCGTCCCCGCGGGCCGGATCGGGCACCGCGGGCCCCTCGCTCCCGAGCCCGTCCCGCATCCCCGGCCCCGCAGCCGAAAGTTTTTCCGAGATTGTCCTTGCATCGGCGGGGGAGTTCCCGTATAGTACTTCTTCGCACGGGGGCGTAGCTCAGCTGGGAGAGCGCTTGACTGGCAGTCAAGAGGTCAGGGGTTCGATCCCCCTCGTCTCCACCCGAGCATTGAATAAGGCTCCAACGCAAGTTGGGGCCTTTTTTCATATCAATCGTCTTGCAGTTTGTCTTTACTTAGTGGCTGTTGAAGTAAATCCATCCTAAATTGCAAATATGAATGAAATTAACGCCCTACGCCATTGCAGGCCAAAATAAGGCGTCAACGCAATGTAAAGAGGCCAGGCGTGTTGCCCGGCCTCGAAATACTCTGGTGGGCCCTCCGGGATTCGAACCCAGAACCCAGGGATTATGAGTCCCCTGCGCTAACCGTTGCGCCAAGAGCCCTTATGTACTGTGATAATAATTTCAACAATGGAAATTCATTTCCCATCGGGTTAAATCACGATTTGAAATACTACCATGCACAAGCATGTCGCACAACGCACGATCAAGCCATGTTTTTAACACCCGGTATTCCCTGACAATCAAGATGCATCACAAGAAATATCACTGGATGGGAATTGTTCAAGCCATTATCCCAAGACTGCAAATAGAGTTAACCATCGGCGAACTGGTGCCATTTCAAAACCATGCCGGATTACGGGGCTGGACCCGGACCGGCCGTCCATACCCTGCATCTCACGAAATTCGCAAGTCGTCTACCTGCGGTTTTGATTTTACCGATTACGGCATGCCCGAGGGTTCCCGGCCTGGCCCCGTAAACCGGCATGGTTTTGAGATCGCCGGGTGGGCGGGGGCGCGATTGGTCCCGATAATGGGCCTGGTTGCGGCAGGATGGCCGTTGGGCGGGTGGCGGCCCGCGCCGCGGAAGCGAAAAAACGGCGGTCGGCGGGACTCGAGATGTCCCAAGGGCGCCGGAGAGGGGGCGGCGGCAACGCCGCCGCCCGCGGGGCGCGTCCCCGCGGGCCGGATCGGGCACCGCGGGCCCCTCGCTCCCGAGCCCGTCCCGCATCCCCGGCCCCGCAGCCGAAAGTTTTTCCGAGATTGTCCTTGCATCGGCGGGGGAGTTCCCGTATAGTACTTCTTCGCACGGGGGCGTAGCTCAGCTGGGAGAGCGCTTGACTGGCAGTCAAGAGGTCAGGGGTTCGATCCCCCTCGTCTCCACCCGAGCATTGAATAAGGCTCCAACGCAAGTTGGAGCCTTTTTTCATATAGGCACACAAGGTCAAAGGTGGCACCATGATCCTCCTGGTCGACAAGATCGAAAAAAGCTTCGGCGCGCGCGTCCTCTTTAGCGGCGCGTCCTTTCAGATCAACCCCGGCGAACGCTTTGCGCTCGTGGGACCCAACGGCGCCGGTAAAACCACCATGCTCAAAATCATCATGGGTATCGACAGCCCCGACGCCGGCCAGGTCCAATACTCCAAGGACTGTCAGGTGGGCTACCTCGAGCAGGAAACCAACCTAGAGCACAAGGACACGACCATCCTCGCCGAGGTCATGGCCGCCGCCAAGGAAATCCGCCGCATGGGTGAGCGCGCCAACGAGCTGCAAGCCCAGATCACCGAGCTCTCTGAGCAGGGCAAGGACGTCGACGCGCTCCTTAACGAGTACGGCCAGGTCCAGGACCGCTTTGAGCATCTGGGCGGCTACGAGCTCGAAAGCAATGCCCGTAAGATCCTGTCCGGTCTGGGCTTTAAGGTCACCGACTTTGAGCGCCCGTGTTCCGAGTTCTCGGGCGGCTGGCAGATGCGCATCGCGCTGGCCAAGCTCTTCCTGCGTCATCCCGACCTGCTGCTTCTGGACGAGCCCACCAACCACCTGGACCTCGAAAGCGTCCAGTGGTTGCGCGGCTTTATCGCCAACTACGACGGCGCCGTGCTCATCGTCAGCCACGACCGCGCCTTTATGGACGCCTGCGTCGACCACGTCGCCGCGCTCGAGAACCGCCGCGTGACCACCTACACCGGCAATTACAGCAGCTACCTCAAGCAGCGCGAGGACAATCTGGAGCAGATGCGCGCCAAGCGTGCCGCCCAGGAGCGCGACATCGCCCACATGCAGGTCTTCGTCGACAAGTTCCGCTACAAGCCAACCAAAGCCGCCCAGGCGCAGGAGCGCATCCGCAAGATCGAGCAGATCAAAAAGGAGCTCGTCATCCTGCCCGAGGGCCACAAGCACATCGACTTTAAGTTCCCCGACCCGCCGCGCTCGGGCGACATGGTCGTGGGTCTGGAGGGCGTGTCCAAGTCCTACGGCAACAAGCACATCTATAGCGATATCGCCCTCAAACTATACCGCGGTGAGCATGTGGCGCTCGTCGGCCCCAACGGCGCCGGCAAGTCCACCCTCATGAAGATCATCGCCGGCCTGGAGCCGCCCACTACCGGCGCGCGCGACCTGGGTACCAACGTGGGCGTGGCCTATTACGCCCAGCACGCGCTCGAGGGCATGACCGAGTCCAACACCGTCCTGCAAGAAATCGACACCGTCACGCCCAAGTGGACCGTGCCGCAGCAGCGCAGCCTGCTGGGCGCCTTCCTGTTTAGTGACAACGATTCTATCGAAAAGCAGGTACGCGTTCTTTCCGGCGGCGAAAAGGCGCGTCTGGCCCTGGCTAAGATGCTCGTGGCCCCCGAGGCACTTCTGTGCCTGGACGAGCCCACTAACCACCTGGACATCGACTCGGTGGACATGCTCGAGAACGCCCTACAAAACTTCCCCGGCACCATTGTTCTGATCAGTCACGACGAGCACCTGGTGCGAGCCGTGGCCAACCGCGTGATCGACATCCGCGATGGCAAGGTCACGGTCTATGACGGCGACTACGACTACTACCTCTACAAGCGCGACGACCTCGCGGCCCGCGCCGCCGCCGAGGCGGCAGGGGAGAGCACACCTTCCGCGGCCAAGCCCACCAAAGCCAGCGCCGCCCAGGCCGATACCCCCGCTGCGGCCCCCAAGCCTGCCGAGGGCAAAAAGACCAAGGAGCAAAAGCGCGCCGAGGCCCAGGCCCGCGCCGCGCTCAACAAAAAGCTCAAGGGCGTGCGCAACCAGCTCAAGAAGATCGAGGCAGAGCTGGACAAGAAGCGCGCTCGCTATGACGAGCTTATGGAATTGATGGCGAGCGAAGAGCTTTATGCCGATCAGGATAAGTTCAACGCCGCGCTGGGGGAATATAACGGCCTTAAGCAAGAGCTGCCCAAGCTCGAGGACGAATGGCTGGAGCTTTCCACCCAGATCGAAGAGGAGACCGCGCGTGAACTCTCGTAAGGCCGCTGCCGTGGCGATGAGCATCATCGCCATCGCTTGTCGCATCTGCGGCATCTTTATGAGCGCGATGACCGTGCTGCTGTGCTTTAGCGGCCTCACCGCCAAGCTGCAGATTGTGGGCTTTGTCGTCGAGCTTTCTCGCGCGCTGCCGAGCGCCATCGCCGGATACGGCGTCATCACATCGCCCTTTGGCGGCGTGTTCCGCCTGGATTACGCCATCGTGGCCGTCATCCTGTTTGTGGCCGACTACCTGCTCACGCGCGCCTCGCGCCGCGTCCGCTAGGGGAGCGCCATGTCCAGCAGCTACTTCATGAACCTGCTTGCCAGCGCCGTCGCCGTCATCGTGGGCATCGTGATCCACGAGAGCGCACACGCCGCCGCAGCCTGGGCGCTTGGCGACAAAACGGCCCGTTCGCGCGGCCGCGTCTCGCTCAACCCGCTCAACCATATTGACCCGTTTGGCACCGTCCTCCTGCCGCTGCTCATGCTCGCCGCCGGCGGCCCGGTGTTTGCCTTTGCCAAGCCGGTGCCCGTGTACCTCAACAACCTTAAGCATCCCAAGCGCGACGAGGTCTTGGTGAGCGCGGCAGGCCCCGCCTCGAACATCGCACTGGCATGCCTTGCGGCCGCCATCATGCACGCAGCATACGGCAACCTCTACACCAGCATGTCCTTTGCCGTAGCGTCCCAAATCATGAACTTTGGCGCCACCTTTATCGTGGTCAACCTGTCGCTCGCGTTCTTTAACCTCATCCCGATTCCGCCGCTTGACGGCTCGTCTATCATCGTGCCGTTCCTCAAAGGCAAGGCGCTCACCAACTACTACCAACTGCAGCAATACGCCATGCCCATACTCATCTTGGTGCTGTATCTGCTGCCCATGTGGACCGGCATCGATGTGATCGGCCGGTATTTCGACGTTACCGTGTATCCGCTCGCTGGGCAGCTGCTTAACTTCGCAATCGCCGGCATCTAGGGTAAACTTACAGGTCGACCGTGCAAAACGGTCGCAACATGCACCCAAACCGCGCCGCGAAGGCGCCGTCAAAGGAGGTCGAAGATGTCGTATCGCGTGTCGACGCAGGTCTACAGCGGACCGTTCGACCTGCTGCTGCAGCTGGTAACCCGCCAAAAAGTTGATATCGGTGCCATCTCGATCAGCGAGGTGGCCGAGCAGTACCTGGCCGAGGTCGAGCGTATTGAGGCGCTGGATCTGGACGTGGCGAGCGACTTTTTGCTGGTCGCGGCAACCCTTTTGGACATCAAGGCCGCCTCGCTGGTGCCCCAGGAGACCCCGCGCAAAGCCGACGACGATGACGAGATTGACGAAGACCTCGAAGAGCTCAGCGCGCTCGACGGCGACGCCCTGCGCGAGGTCCTGATCCAGCGCCTGATCGCCTACAAGCAGTTTAAGGGTGCGGCGGCGGCTCTTGGCGCGCGCATGCAGGCCGAAAGCCGCATGCATCCGCGCGTGGCCGGCCCCGACCCCGAGTTTTTGGGCCTTATGCCCGACTACCTGGCCGGCATTACCCTGCGCGGCCTCGCCGTCATCTGCGCCGACCTGGACGGCAAGCGCCAGACCTTCCTGCTGGAGGCCGAGCACGTGGCGCCGCATCGTGTGCCACTCGACCTGACGGTGGCCTCGGTCGACCGCTTTACCATGGCGCACCAAACCTGCACCTTCCGCGAGCTGCTGGACGGCGACGCCACCACCGAGCAACTCGTCGTCACCTTCCTGGCCATGCTGGAGCTCGCCAAGCGAGGCTCGCTCACCCTGAGCCAGGACGAGATCTTTGGAACCATCCGCATCAACCGCGTCGAGGGCGCCGAGGCCTACGTGCCCGGCGAGGGCCCCGAGCTCACCGAATAGGAGCGGCAACCATGTCAACCTTTTCTACGCTAGAGGCAAACAGCCTCAAAGGCGCCTTGGAGGCGCTCCTGCTGGTTTCGAGCGATCCCGTCAGTGCGCCCGCGCTGGCAGATGCGCTGGATATCGCCCCGGGCGAGTGCGCGTCGCTTTTGGCCGAGCTCAAAGTTGAGTACGAGGAGGCCAACCGCGGCTTTCAGCTGCGCGAGGTCGCCGGCGGCTGGCGCCTGTTTACGCATCCCGCCTACCACGATGTGGTCGAAGCTTATGTGCTGAGCTGGGATACGCAAAAACTGTCGCAGGCGGCACTCGAGACCCTGGCCGTCATCGCCTACCACCAGCCCGTTACGCGCGAGGTGGTCAAGGGCATCCGCGGCGTCAACTCCGACGGCGTCATCGCGTCGCTCGTTGACAAGGGTCTGGTGCGCGAGCTCGGTCGCGACCCCCAGCGCGGTCAGGCCATCATTTACGGCACGACCAACGCCTTTTTGGAGAAGTTTGGTCTGCGCTCCACCCGCGACCTGCCCGATCTGGAGCAGTTTGCCCCCGACGAGCAGTCGCGCCAGTTTATCCGCGAGCGCCTGAGCGGCCGCAGCATTCAGTCTACGCTCGAGGAGCAGGTCGAGGACCTAGACGAAGAGCGCGAGCTGCTGGATACCGATGTTGAGGATTTCGAGGCAGTCGGTGGCGAGGAAACACTTGCCACCGACGACGCTGCGGAGGATACGCATGACGAGGACTAGCGAGGCAGGGGAGACGCGTACCGCTGGCGCCACGGGCGCGCCCGCGATCGACCCCCAGCCCGTCTACCCGCACACCATGCGCCTGCAGCGCTTTTTGGCGCGCGCGGGCGTGGCGAGCCGCCGCGGCTCGGAGGACCTGATGACCGCCGGCCGCGTGACTGTCAACGGCCAGGTCGCGACCGAACTGGGCACCAAGGTCGATGTGGACCGCGACCATATCGAGGTTGACGGCATGCCCGTCAAGCTCAACCAGGGCGCCGTGTACCTGATGCTCTACAAGCCGACCGGCTACCTCACCACCATGAGCGATCCGCAGGAGCGCCCCTGCGTGGCCGACCTTGTCCCGCGCGACCGCTTTCCGGGCCTGTTCCCGGTGGGTCGCCTGGACCGCGACACCACGGGCCTTTTGCTCTTTACCACCGACGGCGACCTGTCGCAGGACCTGCTGCACCCCAGCAAGCACGTCTACAAGACCTACCAGGCGCTCGTGGACGGCCATCTGACCGATCGCGACTTGGAACCGCTGCGCCGCGGCATCGAGCTCGACGACGGCCTGTGCCAGCCGGCGATCTGCCGCGTCATTACCGCGCGCGAGGCCGAGGCCGTGGCTCCGCAGGGTGTGAAGCCTGGCACCACCGCCGTGGAGGTCATCATCCGCGAGGGGCGTAAGAACCAGGTCAAGCGCATGTTGAGCAAGATCCACCACCCGGTGATCCGCCTGCACCGCTGCAACTTTGCCGGCCTGGAGCTCAAGGACGTGGCCAAGGGCTCGTGGCGCGAGCTCACCGACCGCGAGGTACAGATCCTCAAGGCCGGCGGCATCCCGCCCAAGCAGGCAGGCGCCAAGCGCGGCGCTGCGCCGGCGACCAACACCGCGAGCCGCACGCGTCACCACGGCAGCCACGGCTCCGCGCCCAAGCGCAACACCTACCGCGAGCGCTACACGGGCTAGCCAGTCCGCCAAGCCGCAGCGCCCGCGTCCCACACCAGCACGTCAACCACCGAAAGGAAGCATTGCATGATCGTCGCCATCGACGGCCCCGCCGGTTCCGGCAAGTCCACCATCGCCAAGGAGATCGCCCGCCAGCTGGGCTTTAACAAGCTCGACACGGGCGCCATGTATCGCGCCGTCACCTTCGCCGCGCTCGACCGCGGCATCGACCTGAACGACGAGGCAGCCATCGATTCCCTCGCCGAGCAGATCGAGATCCGCTTTACTAACGGCACCGGCGAGGACACGCGCCTGACCATCGACGGCGCGGACGCCTCGGCTGCCATTCGCACCCCGCAGGTGGACGCCAACGTCTCCAAGGTCTCGGCCTACCCGGGCGTACGCGCGGCCATGCTCATCCATCAGCGTCGCGCCGCCGAGGACCGCGACATCGTGGCCGAGGGCCGCGACATCGGCACCGTCGTGTTCCCCAACGCGCAGGTCAAGGTGTTCCTGACCGCCGATCCGCGCGAGCGCGCCCGTCGCCGCGTGCTGCAGCGCCACCAAAACGACACCCAGCCGCTCACCGAAGAACAGCTCGAGGCCGAGGTCGACGAGACCCTCGACGCCCTCAAGCAGCGCGACAAACTCGACAGCAGCCGTGAGGTCGCGCCGCTCGTGCCCGCCGAGGACGCCGTGCATGTCGACTCCACCGCACATACCATCGACGAGGTCGTCTCGATAATCGAGGACCTCATCAACCAAAGGAGGTAGCTCATGCGCCTGTTTAAACAGACGCCCGAGGATTACTACAACGCGCCTTATGCCGAGTTCCCCGTGCTCATCCGTGGCACCGTCTTCGTGGTCATGGGCATCCTGTGGGTCTTCTCCAAGCTCATGTGGCGCTGGAAGGTAGAGGACAGCGACCTGCTGTTTGAGCGCCAGGAAGGCCGCGGCAGCGTGGTCATCTGCAACCACACCTCGATGGCCGAGCTCCTGGCTGTAGAGACGGCGCTGTTCTTTGGCGGCCGCCGCATTCGCCCCATTTTTAAGTCCGAGTTTGCCAAGAGCAAGATCGTGCGCTGGGCCTTTAGCCGCGTGGGCGGCATTCCCGTCGAGCGCGGCACCGCCGACATGAAGTGTCTGCGCGCCGCCCAGCATGCACTGCAACGCGGTGAGGACGTCCTGATCTTCCCCGAGGGCACGCGCATCCGCTCGCGCGAGATCAAGCCCGAGGTCCACGGTGGCTTTGCGCTCATTGCCCAGATGGGCAAGGCACCCGTCAACCCGCTCGCCATCTGCGGCTGGTCCGATATCACGCCTGCGGGCAAAAAGCTCATGCGCCCCAAAAAGTGCTGGATCCGCGCCGGCAAGGCCATCTCGCTATCCGATGCACCGGCCGAGCTCAAGCGCAAGGAGCGCCTGGCATGGTTTGAGTCCGAGGCCATGAGCCGCGTCTACGCCATGCGCGACGACCTGTGCGCCGAGCACCCCGGCAGGTTCTAGCCATGGGCGAGAACGTCATGAACACCGTCGAGGCTGCGCCCGGCAAGGCCGCCGCCCCCACCATCGAAATCGCAGCGCATGCCGGCACCTGCTACGGCGTGCAGCGTGCGCTCGACATGGCTCTGGCCGCCGCGCCGCAGGCAGGGGAGAGCGCTCAGGTCCACACGCTGGGCCCGCTCATCCATAACCCCATCGTGGTGCGCGAGCTCGCCGAGGCAGGCGTTGGTCTGGCAGACACCTTGGACGACGCCGCATCGGGCACCGTCATCATCCGCGCCCACGGTGTGGTGCCGCAGGTCATCGAGGCTGCTCGCGAGCGCGGCCTTACCGTGGTCGATGCCACCTGCCCCTACGTCAAGAAGGTCCATGTGGCGGCCGAGCGCCTGGTGCGCGAGGGCTACCGTGTGATTGTCGTGGGCGAGCCGGGCCACCCCGAGGTCGAAGGCATCCTGGGCCACGCCGGCGATGACGCGCAGGTCGTGAGTTGTGCCGCCGACGCCGACGCGCTACCACTCAAGGGCAAGGTGGGCCTGGTTGTGCAGACCACCCAAACCGCGCAGAACCTGGCCGAGGTAGTGGCCTCCATCACCCCGCGTGTGCAGGAACTACGCGTGATTAACACGATCTGCGCTGCCACGAGCGAGCGCCAGCAGGCGGCGGCAACTCTCGCCAACCGCTGTGATTGCATGGTCGTCGTGGGCGGCAAAAATTCGGGCAATACGCGCCGCCTGGCGCAGATTTGTGCCGATGTCTGCGAGCACACCCATCACATCGAGGAAGCTTCCGAGCTTGAGGCCGCATGGTTTGCCAACGCGCGCCGCATCGGCATCACCGCCGGAGCCTCCACCCCACAAGAACACATCGAACGCGCCGTTGCGCGCATCAAGGAGCTTTGTCGCTAATCATGGACCAGACCGTACCCGCATACGCCGCCGAGGTGGCCGATTACGGGCGCAGCCGCGACCCCGAGCCGGGTGAGGGCGCGCTCGTAAAGAACGTGCGTCCCGAATCGCCCGCATGGGATGTGGGTATCGAGCCGGGCATGCGCGTGCTCACGGTCAACGGCGAGCGACTCACCGACATGATCGTGTGGCTCTGGGAGGCCGACGAGGACACCGTCGAACTTGAGGTTCTCGACCCGCGCGACGGCACCGTCACCCCCGTTGAACTCGACCGTTTTCCCGGCGAGGACTGGGGCTTGGAGTTCGATGGCCCTATCTTTGACGGCATGCGTACCTGTGTGAACGCCTGCGTGTTCTGCTTTATGACCATGCTGCCCAAGGGCGGCCGCTCAACGCTGTATATTCGCGATGACGACTACCGCTTGAGCTTTTTACAGGGCAACTTTGTCACGCTCACGAACCTTTCCGACGAGGACGTGCAAAACGTTATCGACCGCAATATGAGTCCCATGAACGTGTCGGTCCATGCCGTAAGCCCCGACGTCCGCCGCCGCATGATGGGCCGCAACGCCCAGCGCGGCATGGACGTGCTCGAGGCCATCATGGCCGCCGGCATCGAGATCCACGCGCAGATTGTGCTGTGTCCCGGCATGAACGACGGCGAGGAGCTACAAAAGACCCTACGCTTTTGCGAGGAACACGAGCAGATCACGAGCCTGGGCATTGTGCCACTGGGCTTTACCAAGCATCAGAGGCGCTTTACCTGGTCATACAGCGACAAACCTGAGCTCGCGCGCGAAACCATTGCCATGATCCGTCCCTTCCAGGATCGTGCCTACAAGCGCTTTGGCCGCCACACCTTCCAGATGAGCGACGAGTTCTATCTGGACGCCGGCATCGAGCCACCCCAGGCCGATTTTTACGACGGCTACCCGCAGTATTACGACGGCATCGGTATGATCCGCTCGTATTTGGACGAGACTGACGATGTGCTCACCGCCGACGCCGAGCGTCTGGCCCGCGTCCGCGAGGCAATCGCCGGGCGCAACCAGCGCCTCCTGTGCCTCTCCGGCACCAGCGCGCGCGACACCGTGGCGCGCTTTGTGGAGTCGCCACGGGGCCTTGCCGGCACCGTCACCGCTATCGAAAACCGTTACTTTGGCGGCAACGTGGATGTGACCGGCCTCATCGTCGCCTGCGACATTCTGGAGCAGCTGCCGCAGGACCTCTCGGGGGTTATGCTCTTTGTGCCTAAGCTCATGTTCAACGCTGACGGCATGACGCTTGACGAGTATCATCGTGACGATTTACTCGCAAGCCTTGAAGCTCGCGGCGCCGAGGTTCATGTGGTGTCGACCATGCCGCATGAGCTGCTCGATACCCTGGAGCATATCCTTGGCATTGTGCCCGCAGGCTCTACTAATTCCGCTGACCCTACCCATTAAAGGAGTGCAGATGAAACCTATCGTCGCCGTCGTCGGACGCCCCAACGTGGGCAAGTCCACGCTCGTTAACCGCCTGGCCCAAACCTCGGACGCCATCGTCCATGAGTCCCGCGGCGTAACGCGCGACCGCTCCTACCACACGGCCGATTGGAACGGCCGCGAGTTCACCATCGTCGACACGGGTGGCATCGAGCCGCTCAAGAGCGATGACGTCTTTGCCACGTCCATCCGCGACCAGGCCCTCGCCGCCGCCGAGGAAGCCGCCGTCATCCTGTTTGTGGTCGACGGCCGCACCGGCGTCACCGAGGAGGATGAGTCGGTCGCCCGCATGCTCAAGCGCTGCGACAAGCCAGTCTTTCTGCTGGTGAACAAGCTCGACAACCCCGATCGCGAAAACGACAGCATCTGGGAGTTTTATTCGCTCGGCATCGGCGAGCCAACGCCGCTCTCGGCCCTGCACGGCCACGGCACGGGCGACCTGCTCGACGACATCGTTGCCCTGTTGCCCGAGGAGGAGGACGAGGTCGCCGACGAGTTCCCCGACGCGCTGAACGTCGCCATCATCGGCCGCCCCAATGCCGGTAAGTCCTCGCTGTTCAACCGCATCCTGGGTGCCGACCGCTCTATCGTGTCCAACATAGCCGGCACCACGCGCGACGCCATCGACACCGTCGTGGAGCGCAACGGCAAGCACTACCGCATGGTCGACACCGCGGGTATTCGCAAGAAGAGCACCGTGTACGAGAACATCGAGTACTACTCCATGGTCCGCGGCCTGCGCGCCATCGACCGTGCTGACGTGGCACTGCTCGTCGTCGACGCCTCCGTGGGCGTTACCGAGCAGGACCAGAAGGTCATGGGCTTGGCCATCGAACGCGGCTGCGCCATCGTCGTTCTGCTCAACAAGTGGGACCTGCTCGACGACGACCGCAAGCGCGAGGCCTGCATGGAGACCGTCGACCGCCGTCTGGGCGTCATGGCTCCCTGGGCCCAGTACCTGCGCATCTCGGCCCTGACCGGCCGTAGCGTCGAGAAGATCTGGGCGATGGTCGACGCCGCCGAGAAGACGCGCTCGCAAAAGATCACCACCTCGCGCCTCAACACCTTCCTCACCGACCTGCGCGAGTTTGGCCACACCGTGGTGGACGGCAAGCGTCGCCTGCGCATGCACTACGTGACCCAGACGGGCGTCAACCCGCCGACGTTTACGTTCTTCGTCAACCACAGCGACCTGGTCAACGACACCTACCAGCGCTATGTGGAGAACCGTATGCGCTCGACCTTCGATTTTTCCGGCACGCCCATTCGACTCTTCTTTAGGAAGAAGGAGCAAAAGGATGCATAATCCGATTCTGCTGACCGCCATCTGCGCCGTGGTCTCGTTCTTTATCGGAGCGATTCCGTTTGGCCTGATCCTGGGCCGCGTGTTCAACCACACGGATATTCGCAAGGCGGGCTCCGGCAACATCGGCACCACCAACGCCCTGCGCGTAGCCGGCCCCAAGGTCGCCGCGCTCACGCTGCTGCTCGACTGCTTGAAGGGCGCCATCTGCGTCCTTATCGCGCGTCCGCTCATCGCGAGCGTGGGCTATGGCTTCCCGGTGAGCATCATGGCTCCCGGTGCCGCCGGCGACTGGATGCTCGGCGTCATTTGTCTGGCAGCGGTGTGGGGCCACATATTCTCGCCCTACCTCAACTTCCGTGGCGGCAAGGGCATTGCCGTGGGGCTGGGCGTCATACTGGCCTGGTACTGGCCCATCGGACTTTCGCTACTGGGCATGTTTATCGTGGCCGTCGCCATCACCAAGTATGTGTCGGTGGGCTCGCTTGCCGCGGCCATCGGTCTTCCCATCGCCGCCTGCGCGATCTTTCCGTACAGCAGCCTGGGACTCAAGTTTTGTATGGCGATGATCGGCATCACCGTGGTGTGGGCCCATCGCGCGAACATCAAAAAGCTCATGACGGGTAAGGAATCCAAGCTCTCGTTTACCAAGCGCGTCACCGAGCCCGACGATAAGTAGGAGAGAGTCATGAATGTTGCGCTGATTGGCTCCGGCTCCTGGGGAACCGCCGTCGCCGGCCTTGCCGCCGCGCGAGCCGAGCGCGTGACCATGTGGGCCCATAGTGAGCAGACGGCCGCCGGCATTAACGGCGAACACCGCAACCCGCGCTATCTGGTGGACTACGTGCTGCCGGAAAACGTTGTCGCCACGACGGACCTGGCCCAGGCGCTCGACGGTGCCGATGCGATCATCTTTGCCGTGCCTTCGACGCACCTGCGTGGCGTCTGCCACCAGGCGGCACCCTTTATCGCCGCCGACACCCCGGTGCTCTGCCTTACCAAGGGCATTGAGCCCGAGTCCGGCATGCTCATGAGCGAGGTCATCGCCAGCGAGATCGGCAACGAGGCGCGTGTGGCGGCGCTCTCGGGCCCCAACCATGCCGAGGAGATATGCCGCGGCGGACTTTCCGCCGCCGTCATCGCCAGCAAAGACTCGCAGGTAGGGGAGACCTTTAAGGACCTGCTCCTATCCACGGCCTTCCGCATCTACCTGTCGCAGGACATGACCGGCGTCGAGGTTTGCGGCGCCATGAAAAACGTCATCGCCATCGTGTGCGGCATCTCCGCCGGTACCGGCGCGGGCGACAACACGCTCGCCCTTATCATGACGCGCGGCCTGGCAGAAATCAGCCGACTGGTGCACGCCCGCGGCGGCCAGGCCATGACCTGTATGGGTCTTGCCGGCATGGGTGACCTTATTGCCACTTGCACCTCCGAGCATTCGCGCAACCGCACCTTCGGCTACGAGTTTGCCCACGGCGTATCGCTCGACGAGTACCAGGCGCGCACGCATATGGTGGTCGAGGGCGCCGTCGCCGCCCGCAGCGTGAGCGAGCTCGCCCGTTCGCTGGGCGTAGACATTCCGCTCACCTTTGCCGTGGAGCAAACGCTCTACAACGGTGTTACTTTGGATAGGGCGCTCGAGATCCTTACCGACCGCGTCCCCTCTCAAGAGTTCTACGGACTCACCGACTAGCGCAGAAAGGCTACTACCATGGGTTCCATCAAAATCGCTCCGTCCGTCCTTTCGGCTGACATGGCCAACCTCAAGGGCGAGCTCGACAAGATCGCCGGCGCCGACTATGTGCACTTCGACGTCATGGACGGTCACTTTACCGGCAACCTCACCTTTGGCGTCGATATCCTCAAGGCCGTCAAGCGCTCCACCAAGGTGCCGGTCGACGCGCACCTGATGGTGTCGAACCCCGACGAGACCGTCGATTGGTATGCCGACGCCGGCGCCGATATGATCACCGTGCACTACGAGGCCTCCACGCACCTGCACCGCACGCTCACGCATCTGCAGCAACGCGGCGTCAAGGCCGGCGTGGTGCTCAACCCCGCCACCCCCGTCTGCGTGCTCGAGAGCATTATCGAGGTCGTCGACATGGTGCTGCTCATGAGCGTGAACCCTGGCTTTGGCGGCCAGAGCTTTATCCCGGGCACGCTGCATAAGCTCCACGAGCTCAAGGCCATGTGCGAGCGCCACGGTGTGTCGCCCATGATCGAGGTCGACGGCGGCATCTCTTCCAAAAACATCGCCGAGGTCGTCAAGGCCGGTGCCGATGTCCTGGTGGCCGGCTCCGCCGTATTTAAGTCCGAAGATCCCGCCGCCGAGGTTGCGCTGCTGCAGAAGCTGGGCAACGAGGCCGCACAGGAGGCATAAACCCTTATGACCGCAGGTCAAAACCGCATACCCGTGAATCTTGACTATGCCGCCTCGACGCCCATGCGCGCCGAGGCGCTCCTTGCGCAGCGCGAGTACGACGAAAGCGAGCTTGCAGGCGTCAACCCCAACTCGCTGCACTCGCTCGGCCGCAAGGCTGCCGCACGTCTGGAGGTTGCACGCCGCGAGATCGCCCGCAGCTTTGGCGCGCGCGTTCGCCCGTCCGAGATCATCCTAACCAACGGCGGTACCGAGGCCAACCAGCTGGCGCTCCTCGGACTTGCCGAGGGTGCTCGTCAGCGCGATCGTAAGCGCAGCCGTGTGATCGTGTCTGCGATCGAGCACGATTCGATTCTGGACAACCTGCCGCTGCTGCGTGCCGCCGGCTTTACCGTCGACCTGGTGCAGCCCTGCCGTGCGGGCTACATCGAGCCTGCCGCGCTGAGCGACTTGTTGGGCGACGACGTCGCGCTCGTGAGCATCATGGCCGCCAACAACGAGACCGGCGTGGTACAGCCTATCCGCGAGCTTGCCGCGGCTGCGCACACCGCGGGTGCCCTGTTCCACACCGATGCCATCCAGGGCTATCTGCATATTCCGCTCGATGTCAACGAGCTGGGCGTCGATGCCATGACCGTTGCAGCACACAAGATTGGCGGCCCCGTAGCCTCCGGCGCGTTATACCTAAAAAGCCGCACGCCGCTGCGCCCCCGCATCTTTGGCGGAGGACAGGAAGCCGGACGTCGTGCCGGCACGCAGGACCTGCGCACGCAGCTGGCCTTTGCCGCTGCCGCCTCGTCTCTGGCGCCCCATGTGGCTCAGGAACGCGAGAAGCTGCAAGCCCTTTCCGACAATCTCTACGCCACGCTTACGGCCCATCCACGCATTCACGCCACCATGGGCGACTACACGCAGTCCGACCGTCTGCCCGGCATGGTTTCGATCTACGTCGACGGCATGGACTCCGAGGAGCTCATCATCAAGCTCGACGCCGCCGGTTTTGAGGTTTCGGCCGGATCGGCATGCTCGAGCGGCAGCATGGACCCGAGCCACGTGCTCAGCGCCATGGGCATTGGTCGCGAGCAGGCGCTGGGCGCACTGCGCATCTCCTTCGATGACCGCGTGAATCCGAGCGATCTGGACGACTTTGCCCAGACGCTGCTCTCGATCGTAGGTGCCGCATGATCGTCGCCGAGCTCGAGCGTGCCCTGCTGGCACGCTATCCCAAGACGGACGCCGAGCCCTGGGACCACGTAGGCTTATCCGTTGGCGACCCCGACGACGAGATTCGCGGCGTTGCCTGCGCGCTTGACGCCACCAGGGGCAACGTGCAGCGCGCCTTGGAAGCCGGAGCCAACGTGTTGCTCACGCATCATCCCGTCTACATCAAGGCGCCCGAGTCGTTTTGCCCGCCCAGCGCAACGCGCCCCCAATGCAGCGCGGCGCTCTACGAGGCGGCCCGCCGCGGGGTGAGCATTATCTCGCTCCACACCAACCTGGACCGCTCGCACGAGGCACGTATCTGCCTAAGTAAGCTGTTGGACGCGGCGCCTGCAAGCTCGTTGGAGCACGTGGACGACCCCGAGGCCTGCGGCCTGGGCGCGCTTGCAACGCTCAACGACCCATGCACGCTGCGCGATCTTGCCGCCCGTGCTGCCACGGCTTTTGGCAGCGACCCACGCGTATGGGGCGATGCCGAGCGCCCGTGCCGCACCGTCGCCATTCTGGGCGGCTCCCTCGGCGACTTTGGCGAGCTTGCCATCGCCGCCGGTGCGGATGTCATCGTGACGGGCGAGGCAGGCTATCACGTGGCGCAAGATCTTGCCTTGCGCGGGCTGAGCGTGATCTTGCTCGGCCACGACCGCTCCGAGGAGCCGTTCGTGGATATCTTGATGAACTCTGCGGTTGACGCCGGGGTCGACCCCCGTCATGCGATTAAAATACTGAACCCTTGCCAATGGTGGACTGTGACAAAAGGAGAGAACTTATGAGCGCCGGCGCTACGCTACTCAAGCTGCAACAGATCGATTTGGAGCTCGCCCGCAACAAGAGCGAACTTGCCAATATGCCGGAGCTCAAGGAGCTCGCCTCAAAGCGCAAAACCTATGTAAAGCTTAAGTCCGAAATGACCAAGCTCTATGCTCAGCGCAAGGACCTCGACATTGAGCTGGACGATCTCAACACCACCGAGATCCAGACCAACAACGCCATCGAGGCCGCCAAGAAACGCCACTTCGACGGCTCTGACTACCGCGAGGTCCAGGATCTGGAAAACGAGCTCGCCACCCTGGCCAAGCGACTGGACAAGATTGAGCACACCCGCAAGGATGTCGTTGTCGCCCACAAGGAGGCGCTCGACCGTGAGGCTCGCGCGCAGGCCATCATCGCCAAATTTGAGGAGGGCGTGAAGGCCGACACCAAGGCCGCCCGTGCCAAGGCCGCCGACCTGCAGGCCCAGATTGATGCCGCCACCAAGGAGCGCACCGCGCTTGCCGCCACGCTGCCGACCGACGTGCTCACCGACTACGAGCGTTTGCTCAAGCAGTTCCGTGGCCTGGCCGTCGAGACCATCAAGGGCAACATCCCCACGGTCTGCCACACCGCGCTGCAGGCGTCGTCCATGAGCGACCTCAACCACGACGGTAGTGAGATTACGCACTGCCCGTACTGCCACCGCCTGCTCGTGCTCCCCAACAAGGAAGCCTAACAATGACGACGGCACCCGACAATTCAATGCAACTTGAGGGAAAAACGATCCTGCTGGGCATTACCGGCGGGATCGCCGCCTATAAGTCGTGCAATATCGTGCGCCTGCTGCAAAAGCGCGGCGCACGCGTCAAGGTCGTTATGAGCGAGCATGCCACGGAGTTTGTGGGCCCGCTCACCTTTCGCGCGCTCACGGGCGAGCCGGTCGCCGTGGGTCTGTTCGACGACCCCTCCGACCCCATCCACCATATCTCGCTGGCGCAGGAGCCCGACTTGGTGGTCGTGGCACCCGCGACGGCCAATATCATCGCCAAGATGGCCAACGGCATCGCCGATGACCTCATCTCCACTACGCTGCTTGCCACGCCGCGTCCTATCGTGGTCGCGCCGGCCATGAACAATGGCATGTGGAAGGCGCCGGCCACGCAGGCCAACATGACCACGCTGCGCGAGCGCGGTGTCCACGTTGTGGGTCCGGGTAGCGGCTACCTTGCCTGCGGCGATGTGGACACGGGACGCATGAGCGAGCCCGAGGACATCGTCGAGGCCGTCTGCAAGCTGCTCGACCCCGCTCCTCAGGACCTTGTGGGCAAGCGCATCGTGATCACCGCCGGCCCCACGCACGAGCCGATCGACCCCGTGCGCTTCATTGGCAACCGTTCATCGGGCAAGATGGGTATCGCCCTGGCGGGGGAGGCCGCGCGCCGCGGTGCCGCCGTCACGCTCGTGCTAGGACCAACATCGCTCGACGTTCCCCGCGGTGTAGCGTGCGTGCGCGTACAAACCGCAGCGGAAATGCTCCAGGCTGCGCTGAGCGCCTTCCAGACGGCCGACGCGGCCATTTGTGCCGCCGCCGTCGCCGACTACACGCCTGCGGCCCCGGCGGACCATAAACTCAAAAAGGCCAACGAGCGCCTGGATCGAATTGAGCTCGTCGAGACCGTTGACATCCTGGCCGAACTCTCACGCCAAAAGGGCGATCGCCGTGTGATCGGCTTTGCGGCCGAGACCGATAACGTCGTGGAGTACGCGCAGCGCAAACTCGTGCGCAAGGGTTGCGATGCCATTATCGCCAACGATGTCTCGCGCGCCGATTCGGGCTTTGGGACCGATACCAACAAGGCCTGGATAGTGAGTACAGCGGGCACGCAAGAACTTCCCGTTCTAACAAAACCCCAGCTCGCAGATACAATTTTGGACTTGCTTCAAAATTTGTAAAAAAGTTCTTGCACAAGGATAAAGTTTCGGGTTACTATACTCCCTGTTGCGAGCGAGAGTGGAGCAACAAACAAAAGCTTCGGGACGTGGCGCAGCTTGGTAGCGCACTTGACTGGGGGTCAAGGGGTCGCTGGTTCGAATCCAGTCGTCCCGACCAGAAGTTTGCAGGTCAGGCACCTAGTGCCTGACCTTTTTTATCAGGAATCATCAGGGAATCACCGGAGAATCACCGGCTGTTTTTTAGCCAATAAAGACACGCCCTTCTACCTGCACTTTTGTAGAATCTCGGTTTTAATGGATCCCCCCTTCACTTTCATTTCGAGCTTCATCTTTTGACCTCCTTGTATCATTTTGATATGCGTTAAGCGCCTCCGGCTCCGACAGGAGTTCTTGCAAATAGCTTATATATTCCCTGACCAAATTGTCGGGTCCGGCAATCTTCACTGTGTTTTCCATTCTGGCAATCCAGCCGAAGAACTGCTCGCTCTTGCGGACCTTCACGAAGGTCTTGGCAGTCTCGTCATCGGTCTTCGAAATCTCGGCGCCGTCACCGAAGCGGTCCAAGACGATCTCGACCTTATCGGCCCTCACGTCCAGGCGGGTAGCTATCTCCTCGCCGCCGAATCTGCCGAAATACTCGAGTCTGTCCTCATCATAGGCATGATGGTCGATCTCGGCGTTTCGGGTGGCCCGACTATCGGACACGCTTGCCTTACCCATGCGGTGCAAGCGGTACTCGACCATGTTCGAGTGGCCGTCGTCCCAGGCAGCCATGTAGTAGAAACCGTCCGCATGGTTGACCTCCACCGGTGTGAGCGCGTGCGGCCTGCCGCCCCTGGCCTCGCGTCGCTCGCCCTCGATGTTGCGCCGGTGGTAGGCGAACTCGACCTTCCGCTTGAGCCTCATGGCCCCGTGGATCACGTCGACGTTGCCGAAAACGCTGTCGGCATTCGTCTTGATGCGGCCCGGGACGTGAATCTTTCTCTCCATCAGTGCTCTGTCGTGGTCGCTGGCGAGCAGCTTGATGTTCGTCTCGAGCGCGGTGCTCTGCCTCACTGTCAGCGCCTTGTTGGATTGCGCTGCATCGACCATGAGCATGAGCTCGGGGAGTTTGAACTGGCGCCGGATTAGCGCGTACTCCACCGGGTTTCTCTGGTAGGAGCAGATGTCGCAGCCGAACTCCCTGAGCACCTCGATGTCGCGGTAGACGCTCTTGCGTTCCGCCTTGATCTCGTGCTGCTCCAACCTCTCGATGATCTGCCTCATGGACAGGCCGCGTTCGGCGTCCGTCTCCTCCTCGAGGATCTGGCGGACATAGAGGGTCTTGAGCTTGGCCTTGTTGTTGTATGTCACGGAGCGCTCACCGCCTTGGCGCTCGGATTGTCGGACAAACACAGGTTATCTTTCTACTGCAAAACCGCCGTTTGCGAAATGCAGGGCGTCCCATAGTGTCGCCTCCGGCCCTTAGCGGCAAATCCCGCTGAGCGGGAGCTTCTCGCTGTTCTCCACACGACATCCAAGCCAACTGTCCCGCCCTGCTTCACTAATTCCCCGCACGTTCGCACGGAACCCCGACACCGCCCAAGGGCCGCGATACTTTTTCGATTTCTTTCGGCAGCGAGAGGAAGGCTTCCGTGCCTGCCGAAACAAGGCACTGCGCTCCAAAAAGCTAACGCCGCGGGTATTAAGCCGACACCGCTACGGTGCCACCGGCCATCGCTGCGGGCACCTGCGGCGTAATCGCCCCAGAGTCCGCCATCTGGGCCATGCCGGCGAAGTCCTAGGCGACGGCGTGAGCGTGCGGCTCAGGGCGGCGTTCGCGCCGTCATTCTCGTGCGACCTCAAGAGAGTGCGTCGGCGCGGGCTCGACTAGGGCGAGCTCGCCACCGTCATCGACTTCATCGTCGAGAACGCCCCGAAGCGCTGGAGGAACTTCATAGACGCCGCATGCGCACGCTCAAGGGCGCATTGAGGGGCAGGGCTGAGGGCTTGAGGATCGGGGCTTGGGACTAGAAGGGGGCTCGGAAGTCGCGGGTCAGGATTCGAACATCGACCCACGCGCTTGGCGATTCTTACCAGTTCAGACGGCTTGCAGGCTATTCGCGCTGCGGGAGGGACTCGCACCACTGCAGCAATGCGCTCAACATAGCGGGCTTGTCTTGCACGAACTGTTCACGCCTCACACCGCGGCGCGGCTCAAAGCGAATGACGTAACCACTGTTGTCCAGGTACACGTCATAGCTTTCGGGGGCGCCGGGCAGGTTCAGCGCTACATGGCGCGTGCTGCGAATGCGTTGCGGCGCCTCCGTAAGAGACTCGTTGGGCAGCTGACCGCCGCATATCTCTTCTAGTGCGCGGAAGCGGCGTCCGAAGCTCAGGTAACCGTGGCAACCGCTGTCTGCATGCCCGGCACAGCAGAACTGCGTTTTATAACCCTTATCGTTCAGTATGCGCACATGGGGCTGCAGCTCGTGGTCGATCGCTACCAGGTGATCAGGGCGCTTGCCGCATTCGCATTCGCCCAAGGGCTTAAAGCACTTCGGGCACACGAACAGCATGCACTTCATGGTTTGCTCGGGAGTGAGCTCCCTGATTCCCAGGGCTGCGATTTCTGCCGCAGGGGCTTCGGGCTGCACGCAGGGGCAGCCGCTTGCGCGCAGAATTGCGTCGATGCGAGCCACGGTGGTGCGCTCCATTTTCAGGGCGATGGCTTCGTCGCGCATCGCGCCAAACGCTTCGATGTCTTTCGTAACTGCAGAAAGCGGGGTTCGCCGAGAGATGTACACGAATGCGTTCTTTTCCCTCGCAGCGGGTTCGCCCTCAATCTTCACCGTAACGCCGGCTTTTGCATAGGTGCCGTACTGCACGCCATTCGCTTTGTCCAGCGTCTGGACCTCGCCCCGCGTGAGACCATGCCACAGCACGCCTTCCACAAACGATCCTTCCATGCGCATGATGGTGGGACGGCCCTTCGCGTCGCACGCCAGCGTGTAGCCATAGAGCTTCGCCTTGGTTGCATAAACATGGTGACCGCCCTCGAGCTTTTTGGCAATGCGGTCATGGCTGATGTCAAAGCCATATGCAAAGTACGGAGTTTCCGCATGCACGCGGGTGCCTACGACGTGTTCGCGCGCGCCGAACGCCGGGCCAGAGGGGCGATTAAAGTTGTGCACGTCAAACTCAGGCAGGCTGTTGCACCAGTCGAGCAGGGTGCGCAGCAGGGCTTTGCGCTGCCTTTCGAACTCATCCAGCGTAAGGGAGTAGCTAAGGTCTGCCCGCAGCGCGGGGTCGCTGCTGCGCACCGCGCGGAACCCTTCGGGGACGTCGATCTTGTAACCGAACTCGCCTGGGGTCTTGATTGCCAAGTAGATGCGGTGAGACCCGCAGAAGGTGGCCTCACTCGCTTCCATCACCTGGTAGCGCTTAGAGCGCAGGATGCGTCCATGCTGCTGAAGGCCACGGGGGAAACGGCGTGCGTAGTAACCGGTGTAACGGCATGTGCAATCGGCGATCTGGTGACCTTCACCGCACACGAAGTCGGCGTATTCGCGTGCAGCGGGGAGGTCGATCTTGGCTGCGCCATACGCCGCCGACTCTTCTTGCGCGCGCAAGCGGTCCAGGCTGTCGGCGCGCATGTCGGACATCTGCGCCAAGGTTGCCTCATCAAGCTGCATCACGCGGCCGGCTTCGACCACGCGGTCGATGTAATCGTACTTTTCGGTGTACCTGCGCAGCGGGGTGCGCTCAGAGATGTAGACCATCGCCTCAAGGGTTGCGGGAACCACATCGCCTTCGCGCCCAACGGTCACCGTTTCCTTGCGGTAACAACCAGATGCAATGCCTTCGTAGCGGTCGAGAGACGCCACGTGAGAGCTATCGAGCGCCCACAGCGCGCCTTGCACATGCGACCCCTCGCGCTTGGTGATGGTGAGGTATCCGGCGGTGTCGAACGCCAGTTCATAGCCGTTCAGGGTCGCTTTGCCCAGCAGCACCGCGCCGGGGCAGCGGGTTTCAACTTGATGGATATCAAGGTTGCTACCGTACGCGAAGTTGATGATCGAGGGTGCAGTCTCGGGGTGACGGGCTGAGGCGTTGTTGCGCTTCTCGTTGTACTTCATGGTTCACGCCTTTCGGTGTTGTGATGGGCTTCGGTCGCTCGAGCTGATTGCAGCATACGACCTGAAGCCGAAAAGGCGTGAAAACCTGAGGTTGACATTTTAAGAAATAGAACGAAAAGGACGGCCATGCACGAAATCGCGCAGGCAGAAAGTGCTGTTCGAGGCGCATCCTGCGAAAGGATACCCGTTCAGAAGGGTTGTTGCCAGTTTTTATCGATTCGATTTTTTACGAGCGCACGAAGAGGTTGCGTTTAGAAAAACGCAAGGGCGGCTGTTTCGCCTGTAAGCAAACATGAAATCGGCCGCAGCGGTACCGCCTGGGAGGGCGGACGAGGGACTTGGCCGCAACCTAATCCCCGGGTGCGGCTGCTACGCTCACTACTTGAGAATCGTCGACCGCCCAGTATCTGCCATCCAAAAGTTTAAACACGATATAGCTGCCGTCTTTGCTTATTTCGGCGGCGTTTACGCATTTCTGAAGATCGGCGTGGCGCGCGTAGCGGCCGTCGAGCTTATCTCCATTTACAAGCACGACTTCAAGATTGAGACCCATCTTCTCATACATAACGATACGATCCGAATCGTCCACGCCCTTGCTTGAGTCGAAGTCGGGCCTTTGCCCACCGCGGCGAATCCCTCGTTCAGTCAATGCCCTGTCGATCCCGCCCTTTGCGTAGTCGCTCAGCTGGGAATAGATTCTGCCAGCGAGATCATCTGCCACGACGCGCTCTGGGTCCCCGCCTGACCGTTCCGCTCGAAACTCGCCTAATGCCGACAGCATCAGGTACACCTCATGCAATCGCAGCGGCAGGAAGATCGGGTGAGCCGTCGACTTCAGGCCGCCGCGGCTTGTCGGCTCGGCCTTGATGTAGGAGTCGCCAAAACGCACGCCGCCTGCCAGGGCGCTCAGGCGTTTTTGCACCGCCGTGCGCGAGCAGCCCAGGTACGCGGCGATCGCTTGCTGGGTCATTCCCTTATGCGCCGCTTTGAGCAGCATGAGATTTGCCTCGTCCGTGCCTATGAACGATTTGTCCAAGTTGTAGTGGCGCTTTTTTGGGGCGCCGCCGATCTCGTTGCCCTTTTCGAACAGCTCGTGCACGCTCAGGAACAATTCATGGCGGCCGTTGCTTTGGGGGCCTTCCTCTGAGTTGGCATAATCTGCCAGCGCCTTGCAAAACGAGCGATAGTTTTCGTCGGTGACGAAAATGGGCCACTGCATGTTGTGAAAGCGTGTGCCTTCACGTGTGTCGGCGAATTTCGCATACGCAGACTCAGGATCGCAACCGACCCTTTCCGCAATTTCCGCAACTCTCATGCCAATCCCTTCCGCAACCCAATCACACGCACGAAAAACCTATCAAGCCAGAAGATTGATGTGGCAAAAAAGAAGAAGAGGCATTACACCCCTCCTTCCGGACAGCCTGTATCCCGGTTCCCTGCCTGCCAGTTCGCCCTCCCCGAAACCCTCGGGGCGCTATGGGGTCGAGCCCCTCCGCATGGAAAATTCTATCGCGGCCATGCCCGCTATGCGTGTCACGCACACCACGCCAAACGTCAGGTTTACCAGCCGGGACTGAGCCCTCTTTCGAGAGCAGGGTTATATTAGCATCTACAAACTCGAAAAACCCTGCCGCATTTGAGGAGTACCAAGAAAACGGTCTACACCTTGAATATCAACCTCATCCGAACACCTCCCGCATTCACACGAACATGTACGGATGAATGCGGGAATCCGATACCCTGAGGGCCGGATCGGCCGGCCCACTAGGCACGAGCGGGACACGGTCCAGAGGATGCCGGAGCGCAGGGTCCCGTGCAGGGAGATCGCGGGGGAGCCGGGCAGGTCGCCCTAGACGGTGAGCGCCGAGGTGCCGTCGCGCCCACCCATGAAAAGAGGGTTTCTTTGCGGGCGCCGCATCCGCACGCCCCCGCAAAGAAACCCTCGCACTCGCATCTCTACCTGCGAACCCGCACGCGCCCTCGCGCACGCGCCGCGGCAGCTGCTAGTCGCGGTAGAACGAGCCCATGTAGCGGATGTACTCGTCCTCGGTGTGGTTGGCCTTCCAGTCGTGGACGGAGTCCTTGTTGCGCTGGCCGGCGATGACGGAGAGCTCCTTACCCAGCTTCTCAAAGGCCTCGTCGACGCACTCCTCGGGGGTGAGGGCGATCTTCATGACGGCCTCGCCCTGCGGGCCGCCGGGGAGGTTGGACAGCAGGCTGGGGGTTAGGGTGGTGCCGAGGGTGATGACCTCGACGTCGACACCGGTGCCCTCGCACTCGCAGGCCACGGCCTCGGTCATCTTGAGGATGAAGGCCTTGCCCGCGCCGTACTGGCCGTTCCAGGGGCTGGAGCTGATGCCGGTCATCGACGAGACGTTGATCACGGCGCCGCGGTCCTGGGCGGCAAAGATCCGCATGTAGTGGTGGAAGCACTTGAGGAAGGTCACGACGTTGACGTTGATCATGGCCTCGTGCTTCTCCCAGGGAGTGTCCTGGATCTTGCCGAAGCTGTGCAGGCAGGCCACGTAGCTCATGAAGCCCATGTCCAGGCCCTCGGTCGCGGCGAAGACGATCTCGGCAGCGTCGGGCTGGCTAAAGTCGGCGCGCACGACCTTGGTCTCCACGCCGTAGGTCTCACGGATCTCGCCGGCGAGCACGTTCAGCTTCTCCTCGCGACGGCCGACCATGACGACATTCATGCCGCCGGCGGCGATCTTCTCGCAGAACGCCTTGCCGACGCCCTCGGTCGCGCCCAGGATCAGGCCCCACTCACCGTACTTTTCCCTCAGGTTCATACTGCATCCTCTCTCTCGATGCCCATGCGGGCACCTCTCCTTTAGCGTGCGGCCGCTCAGCCGCATACGGTGCGCCATTATGCGCTGAACAAGAGGGGAGTGCGTTCACGACTTTGCGAACGAACCCGAAACAACGATGAACGGTTTCGGTCTATCACCACAATGAAACCCTTGCAGTATCAAGAGGGGAGGTGCTGGCGGGTGGAACCAAAAGGTGAACGCCGCCCTGGCGTGAGCGGCGTTCGATGTGGTTTTACCCGCCTTGGTAGCTATTCACCAGGAGGGCATTGCGACCTCCGGTCGCCTTTGCTGTATCCCCTTGTGTGCCCATGTACAAAGGGATGCATCGCTATTCTGCGCCGGTGCTCGACGTCACCGCTTCGGTAGGCTCGGCAAATACGTTTCTCGCAATGTTCATGGTCGGCGTGATGCTCGATGTGCACATCGATACCGAAGGCCTGGGACCTCATGCGCCTCATCGACTACGTTGCGGCGCGCGGCGCGTGGAGTCTGCGCGAACTCGGCTGCGTCGGCTTTTCCGGCGGTGCCATGCAGACGCTCTGCCTCGCTGCGCTCGACGAGCGCGTGCGCTGGGCGCTCATCAGCGGCTACCTCTACGGCGTGCGCGACGCGCTGCTCACCCTCAACAATAACTGTAGCTGCAACTACCAACATAGCCCTCGCGGCTACTTCCTGTGAGAGTTTTTTGTTAAAGCAACGGCGCGAGAGTCCTCGTGGCACCCAGCAGCGTCCTCCACATGTCTGGACTCTCTATGCTTACGCTGGATAGACATCGCCAGAACGGGTATAGTATCGAGAGTTTTGTCGTTTACCAGCGGGGGAGTCCTGTGGGCATCAAAAAGAAGATCAAAAAGGAGCTTATCGGCACCTCCGATTACCCGTCGAATAAGATTTTCACGATCTCCAATTTCATTACCTTCACGCGCCTGGTCCTCACGCTGGTCTTCCTGTACCTGTTTGTGACGGACAACAACCGTGTCGTCGCCATTGTCATCTATGCCATCGCGGCCTCCACCGACTGGATGGACGGTCAGATTGCCCGTATGACTAAAACGGTCTCGTGGCTCGGCAAGGTTATGGATCCCATCTGCGACCGTGCGCTGCTATTTACAGGCGTTTTAGGTCTCGTGGTTCGCGGCGAGCTTCCCATCTGGGTCTGCGTGCTCATCATCGGTCGCGATATCTACCTGGGCATCGGCACGCTCATCGTGCGCCACTACCACCGCCGCCCCATCGACGTAGTGTTTCCCGGCAAGATTGCCACGGCGCTGCTCATGACCGGCTTCTCACTCATGCTGCTGGGCTTTCCCACCGTGGACGGCTGGCATCTGCTGCCCGCCACGTTCACGGCCTTCCCGGGCCTCAACGGCAGCTCGGTACCGCTCGGCATCTTTTTTGTGTATGGCGGCGTCATCTTTTCCATGCTCACCGCTGTCATCTACTCCATTAAGGGTGGAGCGGCCATTAAACAGGCTGTTGCGCATCCAGAGGACGAAGACGTCGACTTTCTTAACCCCGAAATCGAAGACTAAGCCTTTGGGGTATTATTACGTACAGTTCATTCTTTGCGGCATGTCCGCGTTAAGTTAGGGGTTGTCATGGACAACATGGTTAACAATATGCCTCAAAACGATAAGACTGCCGACGCAACCTGCGTCTTCCGTGTGCCTTCGAGCGACGTTACCGTTCCCGATCTTATGGCGAACGTTCGCATCACTGCCCCCGTTCTGTCTATTGTCAAGGGGCCGCAGACCGGTGCTGCCTTTGAACTCGAGGATGATGTGACCACCATTGGCCGCGATCCGGCAAACGGCATTTTCCTCAATGACATGACCGTATCGCGTAGCCACGCACGCATTATTCGCGAGGGTCTGGATGCTCGCATCGAGGACTTAGGCTCGCTCAACGGCACGTGGGTTGATGGCGCCATCGTCAATGCCGCCCCGCTGCACGACGGATCTTCCGTCCAGATCGGTACGTTTACGCTCATCTACCACGAGAGCACGCCGGAGCGCATCGAAACCGGTGAGTAGGGCATGGCCGAACGCAACTATCTGAGTATCGGCCAGGTCGTCAATTTACTTCGAGGCGCATACCCCGATCTTTCGAACTCAAAAATTAGATTTCTAGAAGATGAGGGGCTCATCACCCCTCATCGTACGCCTAAGGGGTATCGCCAATACTCCAAGGAGGACGTTGACCGTCTAGAGGTCATTCTGCACCTGCAGAAGACGCGCTACATGCCGCTCAACGTGATCAAGCAACGCCTGGAAAACGCTACAGATCTCTCCACGCTTGCCTACGAGGTGGGCCTGCTGTCCGATGTTCCGCTTAAGACGGAGCCCAAGGAAACCAAGCAAAAGCTGCACCCCATCGAGACCATTCCGGATATGTTGGGCGTCGAGATCTCGTTTATTCGCTCCTTGGCCGAAAACGACCTTATTCGCATTATCAAGAGTCCGCAGAACCGCGAGCTCGTCGACGGGCGCGATTTTCCGATTATCCGCTACTGTTCCGAGCTGTCACGCTTTCATATCGAGCCGCGAAACCTTCGTCAGTACGTATCATCCGCCAACCGCGAGTCTTCGATGTTCGAGCAAGTGCTCGTGAGTATGCTTGGCATGGATACCTCCGATGACGAACGCGATGCCAAGCTCGAACGCGCGTTTAAGAAGTTACATGACCTCACCGAGGGCGTGCATACCGCGCTGCTCAAGAACCGCGTATTTGAGTCACTCAACGCCGTAGTCGAGGACGCCGATATCGATGCCCTCGATGAGGAGATCGCACGCTCCGAATCAACCAAGGCCAAAAGCGAAGAGGCATCTGCCTCCGCGGTCCCCGTGCGCGAGGAATCCCTCGTGCAGCCGCTTAAGGTTGTCGCCCCCTCGCACACCGGCACCGCCAGCGCGGACAAATAAACGCTTCTACAAACCAGCCTCCCATGAAAGGTCACACCATGTACGACTTCGAATCTCACATCGTCGACATCCCCGACTATCCCGAGCCCGGAGTCGTCTTTAAGGACATCACGCCGCTCTTTAGCAATCCCGAAGCGCTTAAAGCCATGGTCGACGCGCTAGCGGAGCATTTCTCCGGCATGGGCATCACTAAGGTTGTAGGACCCGAGGCTCGCGGTTTTATGGTAGGCGTGCCTGTTGCCGTGGCACTCGGCGCGGGCTTTGTTCCTGCACGTAAACCGGGAAAACTGCCACGTAAGACCGTTAGCCAGGAATACGAGCTCGAATATGGAACCGATTCGATTGAGATTCACGTCGATGCCATCAGCTCTAAAGATACCGTGTTGATTCTGGACGACTTGGTCGCGACAGGCGGAACCGTTGAGGCAACAGGTAAACTAGTGCGAGATATGGGCGCAAAACTCGTAGGTTATGGTTGTATCCTTGAGCTTGCGTTTCTTAATCCGCGCAAGAAGCTCACGCCTTCTAACGAGGACGTTGAGCTCTTTAGCCTGGTAACGGTGGACTAGCCGCTACCCTTAGATACCGGAAAGGAAGCTCCATGCGCACAGCAAACACGCACAAAAACATGGCACGCTGCGCTGCTACGGCAACCCTCGCTTGTGTTTTGGGCTTGGGCCTCGCGGCTCCTGCCTATGCCGATACCGCGTCCGATCTTGCCGCCGCTCGTACCAAACTCGAGCAGATCGGTACGCAAACCCAGCAAATTCATGAAGAACTCTCCGCTCAGACGCAGGAGCTTGATCAGACTGCAGGCGAGATCACGCAAAAGCAGCAAGAGATTGCCGAGGGTCAGGCAAAGCTTTCGAGCTACGTTGCCGGTGAGTACAAGACCGGCGGTCTGAGTCTCCTTCAGGTTCTGACGGGCGTCGACGATCTGGGCGATATGCTCAACCGTTTGTTCTACTACGGCAAGGTTTCCGACAAGCAGGCCCAGACCATTCAGGAGGTCAAGAACCTTAAGCAGCAGCTCACCGATAAGCAGGCCGAGCAGGAGAAGAACGTCGCCGCGACGCAGAAGAAGGTCGACGAACTCAACGCCCAGCAGGCTGAGGCCCAGAGTGTCGTGAACTCCCTGGATTCACAGCTGCAGGCCGAGCTTGCTGCCGAGGCCGAGGCGAACGCCGCGCTGCAGGCTGGCATAAATGCCAGCACCGCCGAAAAGGCCACGGTGAGCAACGACACCGCCGGTACGACCGAGAACACCAACAATGGTGGCGGTACGACCAACAACGGCGGCGGCAACACGCCTGCGCCCGCGCCCGCTCCTGCTCCCACGCCGCAGCCCTCGACGCCCGCCCCGGCACCGGCCCCTTCCGCGCCGAGCCAGTCCGTTGACGGCGGCAGCGTTGTCTCTCGCGCTTATAGCAAGCTTGGTTGCGCTTATTCATGGGGCGGCATTGGCCCGAACAGCTTTGACTGCTCCGGCTTTGTAAGCTACTGCCTCACCGGCCGCTACTGCCGCCTGGGCACTACCGGCACCTTCATGGGTTGGCCCCGTGTTTCTGATCCTCAGCCGGGCGACGTCGTTGTTAACTCTTACCACACCGGCATCTACATTGGTAACGGCCAGATGATCCATGCTTCCGACTACAGCACGGGCGTTATCATCAGCTCCGTTGCCGCTGGCATGAACAACAATTATATTTTCGTTCGCTATTAAGTTTTTTAACTCAGCTAACGAAAGTGGACCTCGTATCCTTTGGGAGCGAGGTCCATTGTTTTATCTCGACCGCCCATTTTGTGTGTAAACTACAATCTAGTTTTGAATACTAGATATGCGCAGCATCTGTCCAAAAGATAGCTATAATTGTTGAGGAACAACTAGAAAGGACCCTCAATGAGCTGGGCACTCATCTCAGATTCGAGCTGCAATCTTCGCGATTGGCAACCAACCGCACCTTATACCACCTTTGCATTTGCACCCCTTAAGATCCGAGTGGGGGAGCGTGAATTTGTCGACGATCTCTCGCTCGATGTTCACGAGCTTAATGTTGCCATTCAATCGGAATCCAGCGCATCATCGAGCTCCTGCCCAAGCGTAGGGGAGTGGGCTGAGCTCTTTAAGCTCGCCGACAAGACGATCTGCATGCCCATCTCCGAGGGCGTCTCGGGAAGCTACAATGCCGCGGCCACTGCGCGTGACATGGTGCTTGCCGAAGAGCCCAATCGTAAGATTCACCTGGTTAATTCGCGCGCAGCAGGCGGCAAGATGGACCTGATCTTCTTACTGTTTGATCACTATCTTGCAAGTAAACCGGATGCCTCCTTTGAGGAAGCCTGCGCCTACTTCGATAGCTTGGAGCAGAACAGCAAGATCCTCTTTAGTTTATGCAATTACGAAAACCTTGCGAAGGCCGGACGTATCCCCAAGGCGGCCGGTGTTATTGCCAACAAGCTCAACATCCGCATTTTGGGCACGGCGAGCGAAGCGGGCGAAATTGAACTCGTTGGGCATACGCGTGGCGAAAAGAAGATGCTCACCAAGATTGTCGACACCATGGAGGCCGAGGGTTTCACGGGCGGCGAGGTCATCATCGATCACGTTGAGAACGAAGCTGGAGCCCAGGCGCTTGCCGACCGCATTGTGGAGCAATGGCCGGGCTCCAAGACTATCATCATGCCTTGCAACGGCCTAGATTCCTATTACGCCGAGATGCATGGTCTCATCATCGGCTACGGCATGGGCATGGCTTCGGGCCGATAATGTCCAGCTGGACAAACGCGCGGGCGGGATAAGGAGCCACTGGCTCTTTATCCCGCCCGCGTTATACGTCGCCTAGCTATTAAACCCATTGAACTTGAGGTAGCTCATCAGGTACGCCTTCGATACAAAAGACGAAACCGCACTACGTACGAGCAGCGATTCGCGCGTAACCTGATGTGCGGTATCGGGCACGGGAGTCTGCTCAAGAGAAAAAGCCGCACGAATCGATGCTTCAAGTTGATCGACTACATAATCGAAAGCCGTCGGAGCGTCGTAGCTCAAGCGCTGAATATTAAAGAGCGCCTGAACCGCAGCGATGGGCAGCACCTGCTTAAAGATACAAATGGCGATGAGACGCGCAATCTGCTCACGGCCATACTGCTTTTTAACCGGAGCAGGAACGAGGCCGACCTTTACGTAGTTATTGATCATCGAAGGCGTGATAACGGGCTGCTCTACGCAAATCGAAAGCGGCTCCATCCACAGCGCAACATATTCAATAACCTGATCGCGATAGAGTGTTACGTTGGGCAGCTGGTCATAGCGTGGCAGGCTCAACGCATTGAGTTTACCCACCATATCGGACTGAATAAATGCATCTGGCAGCACCGTCGGCTGAATATCCTCCGGCTTAATGCTGACCGATGTATCGGACATCGGGATAACATGTTTGACGTGGTTCATAAGAGACCTCCGTTCGTTTTCTATATTGTATTCTAGAATATCTAGTTTTGCATACCACATAGCCGCTAAGTAAAAGTGGTTGGACAGCACATGATGCACCGTCCAACCACTTTGCAAAAAGATAGCAACCTTACATAAGATATATTATCGTACTTATCCTCGTAAGAAGGCGTATGCGCTGGTAGCCGCTATGGCTCCGTCCGAAACGGCGGTCACAACCTGGCGTAAACGCTTGGAACGGATATCGCCGGCAGCAAACAAGCCCGGCGTGCGCGTGGCCATCGAGTCGTCGGTAACGATACCGCCGTCAGGCGCCAGATCCACCAGATGCTGTACAAGCTCGGTATGGGGCTGTGTTCCGGCAAAGACAAAGATGCCAAACGAACCTGGATCGAAGGACTCGGAATAGTTATCACCGGTGGCGTTGTCCTTAAACGTGATGGTTGTAGGCATGGCCTCGCCCAATAGCTCCACAATACTAGTTTGGTACCTAACAGAAATATTATCTTTAGCGAGCACCTTTTGAACCACGCCATCGGGAGCACGGAACTGATCGCGGCGCAAGACGATGGTCACGCTGCTGGCAATTTCTGATAAGAACAGGGCTTCCTCGCAGGCAGCATTACCGCCGCCAATGACAAAGACCTGTTTGCCACGAAAGAACATGCCGTCGCACGTCGCACAATACGAAACGCCGCGACCGCGATACGTATCCTCGCCAACAAAACCAGCAGAGCGCGGCGTGGCGCCCATGCAAGCGATAACACTCGAGGCCAGCGTATCGCCCGTATCGTGATGCACCGTAAACAGCGCCGCATCCGCATCGTAATCGATACCCGTAACCATGCTCCATGCAACCTGTGCTCCCAGGCCCTCTGCATGTTGCTGAAAACGCTCGCCGAGTTCGGCACCGCTCAAGAGCGGAATGCCCGGATAGTTCTCGACCTCATTGGTTGTGGCGATCTGTCCTCCCGACATGCCCTGTTCAATCACGGTCGTCGTTAGATTGGATCGCGCAGCATAAATGGCTGCAGCATAGCCCGCTGGGCCGCCGCCGATAATCGCAACATCGATCGGCTGATTGGTAGTCATGGAGTGTCCTCTCATCGAAACATTGGTGTTCTTTGCGCTCATACCCAAATTTAGGAGAACATGACAGTCATGCACTACAATGATTCTTTGCGAAACAACGATGAAGGGGAGTTATCGATGGATCAAACGCAGATGGGCAATGACGCTCCCCTGCCCACGCAAAGCGCCCCCCAATCGGAGCAATTGATGCCGTCACCCGGACAAAAGCCCTTAGTGACCATTGTTCACGCATCGGTTGGTTCGGGACACAAAGCGGCAGCAAACGCTATCGCACAAGCATTCGAGCTTATACGCGGTACCAAGGGCATACCGCAGGATGTCGAGATTGAGGTCTTGGATATCCTCGATTTTGGACGCATAAAATTCGACGGCAACAAAACGGCCGCATCGTTTACCGGCGCCACGCGCCCAATTTATGACTTGACCTGGCGATATACCCTTACCGGACACCTGCTTTGGGGCGGCGGCACGGCATGGTCGCGCATTATGTTCCCCGCATTTAACGAATACGTTCGCACTCGTAGGCCTATTGCCGTGGTCGCTACACATATCACGGCAGCCAACGTTGCGGTTGGTGCGCGCGTCATTACGGGCATCGACTATCCCGTCATTTGCGTGCCGACCGATTACGAGGTCGAGGGCTGGTGGCCCCATAAGGACACTGACTTATTCTGCGTGGCAAACGAGTTTATGGCCGAGACGCTCCGCCCACGCAAGGTTCCCGAGGCAAAGATACGCATTACGGGCATCCCTATTCGCACTGGATTTGACACGGATTACAATCGTGAGGAAGAACTCGAGAAGTTCAATCTCCCTATCGACAAGACCATTGTGCTGGTAATGGCCGGCGCCAGTTTGCCTCAACCGTACGTTCGCTTTCGCGCGGCGATGGACCACACCCTCCCCTTCCTCCGTAGCTTCGAGGATATGCACTTTGTCTTTTTGCCGGGCAAGGACACGGAATACGCCACGCGCCTGAAAACGCTCTTCGAAGCCATGAAACTCGAAAACGTCACGGTTCTTGACTATGTCGATGACATGGCAGCGCTCATGCACGGCTGCGATCTGGCAATACTCAAATCGGGCGGACTCACTGTTACCGAATGCCTGTGTGCACACCTGCCGATGATTCTGTTGGGCAAGTCCTATGGCCAGGAAAAGGCCAACACCACCATGCTCACCGACTTGGGCGCCAGTATGCATGTCACCACCGCACGCGAGCTCATTGTGACGCTGCGCCATCTCCACGATCATCCCGAGTCGCTCAAGGCACTGCTCATCAATGGCGAAGTGCTACGCCGTCCACACGCGGCCGAGGACATCGCCATCGCAACCATGGAACTTACAGGCAAGCCCCAAAAGCGCAAACGAGCCTTCTGCCGCTTCTACTGGGGCGGAAAACCCGCGCATATCCGCTAGGCGAAAGTCCGCTGCTCGGCGGGAGCCGCCCATATATCATTCCATGCTCAAACATTCTCGCTGCGCTGCGAAACTGCGCGTGGAACGATATATGGGCGGCTCCCGCCGAGCAGCTACGTTTACGTGCTAGCAGCTATGCCAGATTCCCCACCATTAGAATCTGCAAAGGCCAAACCGGAAAATGGAAATACAGTAAGCCGACACGACAAAGGTGGCGTCCCTTTGTCGCGTCGGCTTACTAGAAAGATTGTTATATCTCAAGCATGCAGCCCTTTCGCCTGAGCCCCATACATATCGTCCCGCGCGCAGTTTCGCAGCGAAGCGAGAATGTTTGAGCACGGGATGATATGTATGGGGCTCAGGCGAAAGCGGAATCCATGCGCCCCTGCGATGCGAGAATGTTTGAGCATGGAATGATATGTGTGAGAGGCGGGCGGGAGGGATACGAGCGCCCCCGCGAGAATGTTTGAGCATGGGATGATATATAGGGCCCTCCCACGGGTGAGCGGACGGAAGCAACTAGGCGACGCCGCTGGAGCCGAAGCCTCCGTTGCCTCGGTCGGTTTCGTCTAGTTCGTCTACCTCCACGAGATTGACCGTGGGAACTTCTTGGATGACGAGTTGAGCGATTCGGTCACCCTTGTTGATCTGGATTTCATTGGATGAATCCAGGTTGATAAGGATGACTTTAAGCTCACCTCGATAGTGGGCGTCTATAAGACCGGGCGTGTTGACTATAGACAGACCCTGCTTAATAGCCAGGCCACTGCGAGGCTGAACGAAGCCAGCGTATCCATCGGGCAGCGCGATCGCAAGGCCGGTAGAGACCAAGCGTCGCTCGAAGGGCTTAAGGGTACAGTCCTCATTGGCACGGAGGTCCAAACCGGCATCTGTGGGATGGGCGTATTTGGGAAGCTCGATCGTAGGGTCGAGACGCTTAATGTTGACCGTAATGTTGGACATAAAATCACCTTAGCTTGTCAAGCTCCTGCAAAAACTCATCGATGTCTTTGAAATCGCGATAGACCGAGGCAAAGCGAATGTAGGCCACCTTGTCGATCTTGGCCAAGCGCTTAAGCACCATGTCGCCCAGGTCGTGGGACGTAACAGCCGTCAGCGTACGGGAACGCAGCTCCACCTCGATGTCATCGATGAGCTCATTGAGCTTTTTCGTGTCGATGTCGCGCTTAATCGTAGCGCGCATTAAGCCGACCAGCAGCTTATTGCGATCGAACCGCTGCCTTGACCCGTCAGATTTGATGACCTCGATGGGGTCTTCGCATCGCTCGAATGTTGTGAAGCGATAGTTACACGAACAACATTCACGACGGCGTTTAATGGTGTTATTAGATTCCTGCATACGAGAATCGACAACACGGGTATGTGCATTGCCGCATCTGGGACAGCGCATGGTACCTCCTCCAAAACGATAACAAGGGTACCATGTGCCGGAGTTTAAATCTTACGAACGCGCAGGAACTTTAAGAACGTCACCCGCATCGAGTGACCCATGCTCCAGATGATTGACACTGCGAATTATGTCAGATGTCTCCTGTGTAGAAAGACCGTCAACAGAATGCTCCTGAGCAAGCGACCACAGGGAATCTCCGGACTGAACACGGACGGTCTCATAGGTAACGTTAGATGCCGACTCGGCATATGCGGCGTGACGAGCGCTGAAGATCGAGGTAGCAAGTACAAAGAAAAGCGTGAGCGCAACGGCCAGGGCGACAATCGTCGAGGCCTTCAGAGCAACGGGGGCCGAAGTCGTGGCGACGCACTGGCTGCGGACGGGCTTGCCAGGCAGTGTTTGAAAACCAGATCGGCCGCCTTTGACAACCGTGAAAGCCGGCGCCGCAGGCGTCTCGAGCTTAAGGGCGAGGTTTCCCTGGACCATATCCGTTGCATTCATCATGCTCTCCTCTCGCGTTTTTTGACGAGAACTGTTTTATCAAGCCGCGAGGACAAAAAAGTCTAGCGCGGGAACGAGTGTTCGGTTATTATTATCTTCGAACAGTTGTTCCTGTCAAGCAAACATAGAACATTTGTTTGGGTTAGGTAGAGAGGAATCCCTGATGGCTCGCAAAATTACCAAGCGACAGCAGCAGATTTACGACTTCATCAAGGAGTATCAGCAGGAAAAGGGCTATCCGCCCAGCGTGCGTGAGATGGCTTCGGCTGTGGGTCTTTCCTCCCCTAGCACCGTACATGCACATCTCTCCGCACTGGAAGCACGCGGCCTGCTCAAACGTGACGCCACCAAGCCTCGTGCCCTAGAGCTCTTTGACGAGGACGGAGCCTCCGTCTCCATCTCAAAGTCCGATGAGCCCACGGCACCCCGCGGAACCGTATCGCTACCCCTCGTGGGCCGTGTCGCCGCGGGGATCCCCATCCTTGCCGAGCAGAATATCGAGGACACCTTTACCATCCCGACCGAGATCGCAACGGACCAGGGGTCTTTTATCCTCGAGGTCCACGGCAATTCGATGATTAACGTCGGTATCCTTAACGGCGACTATATCATCGTTCGCGAACAGAAGAGTGCCATGAATGGCGAGATCGTTGTGGCCATGATCGATGGCTCCGCAACGGTCAAAACGTTCTACAAGGAGCAGGGACGAGTTCGCTTGCAGCCCGAAAACGACACCATGGAGCCCATCTATGCGACAAATCCGACGATCCTGGGCAAGGTTGTTGGATTGATGCGCCGGTTCTCGTAATGCAAAACCGCATCACGGTCTTTGATACCATTCGCGGATTTACCATGCTGTCGATGGCAGGATTTCATGCTTGCTACGATCTTGCCTATCTTTATGGTTGGGATATGCCCTGGTTTACTCAGACCATCTTCCAAGACATCTGGCGTGCCAGCATCAGTTGGGTATTTTTGTTTATTGCCGGCTGGATGTGCACCCTCTCGCGCAACAACATCAAGCGTGCCGTCAAATATGCCGCTGCCGCTTTTGTTGTATGGGTCGCGACGACGCTCGTCTCAGTCGATGACTCGGTGAACTTCGGCATCATGTTCTGCATGGCGGCCTGCACCGCCATTGTCGCGCTCGCGCGTCCGGTGATCGTTAAAGTGCCGTCGGTATGGGGTATAGCAATTTGCCTCACACTTTTTACCCTTACCTGGAGCATTCCTAAAACGGTTTATCCTATCCCCTATTTAGCTTGGCTGGGTTTCCCAAGTCCAGACTTTGTCTCTGGTGATTACTATCCAGTCATACCATTCTTATTTATGTACCTTGCAGGCTTCTTTGCCGCCCACACGACTCAGGAAGCAAACTATGAGGCGCCGGGATGGGCCTATGCGAATCCCATCCCGGCGCTCGCAAGTCTCGGGCGCCATGCGCTGCCGTTCTACCTGCTTCATCAGCCGGTTATCTTGGGTGTACTGGAGCTGATTTACTCTGTTCGATAACGCTCGAGACGCGGTGCGATACGGGCTGGAAGCTTTGCCACAATACGAACGCCGTCCTCGAGGTATTCCTCGTGCAGAAGGGTTCCCTGTTCGTGCACAAGCGTGATTAACGCGCCCTCTCGATACGGGATATCGGCCGAGAGCAACACGTCCGTAGCGGCCGCTTCACGAGCGATGCGATCGACTAAGTCATCAAGGCCCTCACCCGTCTGAGCCGAGAACAATACCGCCTCGGGATAGCGCCGGCGAAAGCTCAAGCGGTCGACGCTATCGAGCAGATCGATTTTATTGAACACGGTAAGCGTCAGGCGCTCACCGGCACCAATCTCGTCAAGAACACGATCAACCGCCTCAAGCTGACGCTCGTAATCCTCATCGGAAGCATCCACAACTTTAAGAACCAAATCGGCGCCGAGTACCTCGGAAAGCGTAGATTTAAACGCGTCGACCAGGCCATGGGGCAGCTTTTGAATAAAGCCAACGGTATCAGTGATCGTCATGCCACGGCCACCGGGTAAACGATACGAACGCGTCGTAGGATCGAGCGTGGCAAACAGCTTATCCTGCGAAAGTACCGTGGATCCCGTCAATCGATTAAGCAACGTCGACTTACCGGCATTGGTGTAGCCAGCCAACGCTACGCGAAACGCCGGCGATTCAATACGGCTTTTCGATTGCACATCACGACGTTGTTCAACCTGTTTCAATTCGCGTCGAAGCGCAGCGATCTTATCGCGAATCAGGCGACGGTCGACCTCGAGCTGGCTTTCACCCTGGCCAAAACGCGATCCAATGCCGCCACGCGTCTGTTCCTTAGCAAGGTGGCTCCACATACCTCGCAGACGAGGCAGCAGATACTGCAGCTGAGCCAGCTGCACCTGTAAGCGACCCTCACGCGTCTGAGCATGCAGGCCAAAGATATCCAAAATCAACGCCGTACGGTCAATAATCTTGACCGGTTCGCCCACGGCTTTCTCAAGATAGGACTGCTGTGAAGGAGTCAAGTCGTCGTCGAAGATTACAACATCCGCATCCATACGATGCACCAAACCGCATAGCTCCTCGACCTTACCGGAGCCGATAAACGATTTGGGATAAGGTTTAACCAGACGCTGAGACAAGCGTGCCACGCATTGGGCTCCAGCAGTGTGAGCCAAGCGCTCGAGCTCGTCGAGCGAACGGTCGAGCGGCCAGGCGTTATCGCGCCACTCAACACCAACCAAGACGGCACGCTCAGGTTCAGCTGCCGTGGGAACCAAGGGAAAACGTGCCATTAGGCAGCCTCGATACGACGGTAGATATCATCGACGACCTCATCGATCGTAAACTCATCCATATCGAACCACACGATGCGATCGTCACGCTTAAACCAGGAAAGTTGGCGCTTGGCATAGCGACGTGAGCGCATCTTAATAAGCTCGCGGGCCTCGTCCATGGTAATAACGCCTCGCAAGGCATCAATAATCTCTTTGTAACCGATTGCCTGCATCGACGTGAGTGCATCACCCAGGCCCTGGTCCATAAGGCCACGGACCTCATCAACCAGCCCCTGCTCAAACATAAGGTCGACACGCAGGTTAATGCGCTCATACAGCACTTCACGGCTACGCGTCAGACCAAACCACAAAGCATGATAACGCTCACGTGGAACGCTGAATTTCGACTTCTGCTGGGCATACGACACACCGTCATCGTGCATCTCGAGCGCACGGATCACGCGGCGCACGTTATGGGGATGAATCACGGCAGCGGATTCCGGATCACGCTCGGCAAGCAGGGCATGCATAGCTTTCTCGCCAATACGCTCGACAAGCTCCTGATAGCCCGCGCGGCGTTCGTCCTCGAGCTCTCCCGAAGGAAAATCCATTTCATCGAGTGCAGCCTTAAGATACAAGCCCGTGCCGCCGCAAAAGACCGGAAGCCGTTGCTCACCAAGCAAACGCTCGATATGCGCCCGGGCATCAGACTGATAGAGCGCAGCAGAATACGCGACGCCCGGGTCCACGATATCGACAAGACGCAGGGGCACCGAGCACTCCTCGGGCATCATCTTGGCCGTACCGATATCCATACCGCGATAGATTTGCATCGCGTCACACGATAACACTTCAGACGACAGACGAGAGGCCAGGCGGTCGGCAACATCACTCTTGCCGACCGCCGTCGGACCGACGATCGCTACGGCAGAAAGGTTTGTGCCGGGGAAAACCATTAGCGAGGCTCACCCACAACGGAGCCAGACAGATACCACGTCTTGGCGACATCCACATCGACGTCGACGATTTTGCCGATAAGCTGATCGATGCTATAGCCAGCGGGAATCGGCGCATGCACTGTCTGGTTCTTAGGACTTTTACCAAGAAGGACAGCGTCGTTTTTCTTGCTCGTGCCCTCAATAAGCGCAGGCACCACGGTGTGAAGCTCGCCCTGGTTATACTCGTATGCCGTCGTCTCGATAACCTTGACCAGACGGTTAAAGCGCTCAAGGATAACCTCATGCGGGGTGGGATCATAGATCTCAGCTGCCGGGGTACCGGCGCGCTTGGAGTAAATAAACGTGTAGGCCTGGGCATAGCGCACCGTCTCGGCAAGCGAGAGCGTCTGCTCAAAGTCTTCCTCGGTCTCGCCCGGGAAGCCCACGATGATGTCGGTCGAAAGCGCAATTTCAGGCATACGGTTACGAATGCGATCGACCAGGCCCAGATAATCCTCGCGCGTGTACCGACGATTCATCTCTTTAAGGATACGCGTGGAACCCGACTGAACGGCTAGGTGAAGCTGCGGCATAACGGCAGGTGTCTCGGCCATAGCATCGATGGTCTCGGGAAGCAAATCCTTGGGGTGCGAAGAAGTAAAGAAGATACGCTCGACGCCCGTATCACCCACGGCGCGCAGCAGGTCGGCAAAGCGCGGCTTGCCAAAGAGATCGCGACCGTAGGAGTTAACGTTTTGTCCCAGCAGCGTAATCTCGCGCACACCCTGACGCACCAGACCCGTCACCTCGTCGACAATCTCCTCGAAGGGGCGGCTCTTCTCGCGACCACGGACGTACGGCACGATGCAGTACGTGCAGAAGTTGTTGCAGCCCGTCATGATGGGCACCCATGCATGATACTGCGTCTCGCGATGCCACGGCATACTCATAGCGTCCGTATCTTCATGCTCATTCGTGCGGATATGGCGCTTGCCATCCATAAACGCCTCGGCGATAAGCTCCGCCACGTGCGCAATCGAATGCGTACCAAAAATAACGTTGACGTTATCGACGTTGGTGAGCAGGCCCTCGCCATCGCGCTGAGCGATGCATCCACCCACGGCGACCACACGCTTGCCCGAAGGAGAAGGAGGAAGACTCTTGCAGGAATTGCACTGACCGTACAGGCGCGTATCGGCAGCCTCGCGCACACAGCACGTCATGAATACGACAATATCGGCATGCTCCGGATCGAGCGCTATAAGACAGCCATAGGAATCGAGCAAACCGCTCACGCGCTCGGAGTCGTGCTGATTCATCTGGCAGCCGAATGTGCGAATAAAATAGGTTTTACCGGCAAGAATATCGCGTACGAAACGCTGGTCCATGAGCTTACATCCTAACGATGATATCGACGGGGCACAAAGGTGCTACAAACGTGCGAAAACTCGCTTACGCAACAGGCTTAACGTCGTCCATGACGACATTGTCCATAGCAGCCCGATTAATCTGGTGAACGTAGATAGAGAGACGGATTGCCGTGCGAGACTCCCCGTTAATGAGGATGTCAGAGAACACCGGCGCACAAGAGACATCAAAGCCAGTCGGAATCAGAAAACCTCGCGCAATGGCAACGGCCTTTATGGCCTGGTTGACGGCGCCGGCACCGACACACTGAATGTTGACGGGAACGCCATCTTTGACCATACCGGCAATGGCGCCGGCAACGGACGCGGGCGATGATTTGCTTGATACCTTCAGGCAATCCATGAAGAAACTCCTGCGTTTAAAAGTACGTTTTAACTGCAATAACTGTATCGTACCGAGCGGACTCGGTAAAGATGCTACTCCTCTTTGGCAAGATCGAACGTCACGGTGATGCGATCACGTGAAACGCGAATCTTAGGGTCGCCGCACAGATTGAGGTAATATCGGGCGGCGAGGTCGTTGAAGTCGCGCTCGACAGCACGCGAAAACTGCGCCATGTCATCCTTGGCAATGCGGAGGCCTCGACGGTCCTTGGCAAGATCGACTGGAGCCGGCAAATGCGTGGTGGAATCGCGCTCGCGCAGCAGACGCGCGCACACGCCGCGAACGGGCTTAATCTGTCCTGACAGAATACGGTGGGCAGTACGCTCGGACATCTCGAGACCCAGCCCGGAGCAAATCCGAATAAAGTCCTCGGCATCCGAAGCGAGACCTAAACGATCGATAACCGGAAGCTCACACTCGTCATCGATAAAGAGCAGGCGTGACGTATCGAGACGACTGGAAGCCTGGGCGTACAGGGTCGCCGCGATCTCGGACGGAGAGCCCAGATACACGTCGCAGTCGCGCAGCTCCTCAAGGGCAAACTCGCAGGCTGCGCGAATGATGTTGTGAGGACCGCGAGCGCATACATAGCGGCCGTCTTCGTCTTTAACCGCCTGAGGCCAGCTCGACTGGTCGGCGCGCTCAGCCAAGCGATCGGTATCAACGCACACCTTAAACGCTGAGCCCAAATCGACGCCCGATGTAACAACGCGCGCCTCATCGGTGTTCTGCTTGATAGAGAACAGCGCCATACCACGACCGTGAACACCCCAACGGTCCATCTTCATGCTCTCGAGCTTGGAGGTTACACGGGCATCGAAGATACGCTCCTGCATATCCTGCGGCACACCCGAACCGTTATCCAGGAAGAGGAGGGTACGAACACCCTCCTCCTTGGTCGTGGCTAGATAGACCTTATCGGCTCCGGCATCGCGAGCATTACGCAGCATCTCGATGACAATGTCCTCTACATGCTGAATGTCATGCTTGGCCTGACGGCGCTCGGCTTCCGAAACGCGGAGGCGGACATACCCCTCGCCAAGGTTTTGCTCGACGCGAAGGTTGCCCTCCCCCGACATCGACGCGATAAATGAGATGAGCTCGTTCGCGTCGTTCATGTTATTTAGCGATATCGACGGCACGGCTCTCGCGAATCACGACAACGCGCACCTGACCGGGATACTCCATCTCTTCCTCGATCTGATGGGCGATATCGTGCGCAAGCACCGTGGACTGGGCATCGGAAATCTTGTCCGGCTGAACCATGACATGGACCTCGCGACCGGCCTGCATAGCATAGGTACGCTCGACGCCGTCATGAGAGTTGGCAATCTCCTCGAGCTTCTCAAGGCGCTTGATGTAGCTCTCGGCCGACTCGCGACGGGCGCCGGGACGAGAAGCGGAAACAGCATCGGCAGCCTGGACCAGAACGTCGAGCACCGTGTTGGGGTCGACATCGGCATGATGGGCCTCGATTGCGTGGACGATAACGGGCTTCTCGCCATAACGGCGGGCAAGCTCGGCACCAATCACAGCATGCGGACCCTCAACGTCGTGGTCGATGGCCTTGCCCAGGTCATGCAGAAGACCCGCGCGCTTGGCGGTCACAACATCCAGACCAAGCTCGGAGGCCATGATGCCGCACAGGTCGGAGACCTCAAGCGAGTGCTGTAGCACGTTCTGACCAAACGAGGTGCGGTAGCGCAGAGCGCCCAGGGTTTTGACGATCTCGGGATGCAGGTCGTGGATTCCGGTATCGAAGGCGGCCTGCTCGCCGGCTTCGAGCACACGCTGCTGAACCAAGTCAGCGGCCTTGTGGTACATCTCCTCGATGCGGGCGGGGTGAATACGACCGTCGGCAATGAGGTTCTCGAGCGCCACGCGGGCGGTCTCACGACGGACCGGATCAAAGCTCGAAAGCACGACAGTCTCGGGGGTGTCGTCGATCACAAGGTTGACGCCGGAAACCTGCTCGAAAGTACGGATGTTACGACCCTCGCGACCGATGATGCGGCCCTTAAGGTCATCGGAGGGAATATGAACGGACGTGACGGTGACCTCGGCGGTATGGTCGGCGGCACAACGCTGGATCGCCAGGGAGAGAATCTCCTGAGCAGTCTTGTGGCACTCGGCACGGACCTGTTGCTCGGACTCACGGATGATGGTGGCCGCCTCATGGGTAACCTCGCCGCGGACCTTGTCGAGCAGCTCCTTGTGAGCATCCTCGCGCGTAAGGTCGGCAATACGCTCGAGCTCGGAGGTCTGCTTGGCGCAAAGCTCCTCAAGTTCGCGAGAGCGCTTCTCGACCTGACCGGCCTGGCTGGACAGCTGATGCTCGCGCTTATCGAGCGCATCGTTGCGTCGGTCGAGCGATTCCTCGCGCTGCATCACGCGATTTTCGAGCGCGCGAATCTCGCTCTTACGCTGCTTGTCCTCGGCCTCGGCGGCCTGTTTGTTCTTGATGATCTCTTCCTTAGCCTCGAGCAGAGCCTCTTTTTTGAGGGTCTCGGCCTGACGCTTAGCATCACCGATCAGGGACTCTGCCTGCGCGTGTGCCGACTGAATCTTTTCTTCGGCCTCGTGAAGACTACCCTGCTTGGCGGTGCGCATGTAGGCAATGGCGACGATGGCACCCAAAACAATGCCAACGAGCGCTGCAATGATAGGCGGCATGCTCACTCCTTTTTATGGATTCGTTACACAACAAAGCGAACCGTCCATACGAACGGCTCGCGACATTTGAGTAATATGGGCGCAGCTTATGCGGGTCGGATACAGATAAACATATAAACAAACTCATCGCAGATGAGCACATATCACAATGCAAATGACAGTAATTATCCTACGTTGAACCGCAACAACTGTCAAATTAACGCACCCAGCACGGCGCCTATCGAGCGGTAAACGGCAGGAGCGTAACGTGCGCATGCTTAAACGTCGCATTTCTCGCTTAAGGCATCAAGGCGCGCCTTAACGGCATCGGCGGCAATGTGATAGGAAAAGCCCTTGCCCATCAAAAATCTGACGAGCTTTTCGAATGCACGTGCCTCGGGAACGCGACGCTTAGCGAGCAAAGCCGATGCGCGAGCCAAGTCGTCATCCTCGGCAAAATAAGCCTCGGGATACCCTGGAATCTCATCAAGTGCAACATGGCGACGCTTGAGTTCAGTCTCGATTTTGCGCTGTCCCCAACCACGACGCTTACGCTCCTCGATAAAGTACGAGCAAAAGCGGTTCTCATCTAAAAAACGATACTCGATGGCACGATTGACGGCAAAGTCGATCGCGGGCTGTCGAAAGCCATAGCGCGCCAACTTATCGCGCACCTCGCCTGTAGCATGATCACGACGCGAAAGCATCTCGGTCGCCATGGTGAGCGCACATTTGCATTCGATAAGCAGCACCGCCTCGCGAAAGTCATCCCAGTCGCAGGGAAGATCGAGACGGTTCTGAACGTACACACGTGCCACACGCACGGGAATCCAAATGGACCGTTCAAAACCGCCCTCCAGATCGCAATCGATATGTGCACAGGGCTTTTTAGACGCATAACCGCTCGAGAACGAGGAGGCCGTCTTCTTATCCGGAAAAACGACCCTAGCCTCGGTCACCGTATACGACATGTCGCCATCCGTTACTCGTCGTCATCGTCGAGCATCGCGGAGCCATCGATGGCATACAGCTCGTCAAACTCCTCGGGGGCGGGCTGATCGGTCAACTCAACCTCGGAGGGGGCATCATCGTCATACTCAAGACCGCAGGCAAGGCGAACCTTGTGCTCGATCTCGTCAGCGCAATCGGGATGCTCGCGCAGGAACGTCTTAGCGGCCTCGCGACCGTTGCCGAGTTTGTCCTCACCATAGGCAAACCAAGACCCCATCTTTTTGCATATGCCGCACTCGACAGCCATATCCAGAATCGAGCCCTCTTTAGAAATGCCGGTGCCATACATGATGTCAAATTCGGCCGAGCGGAACGGAGCAGCCACCTTGTTCTTAACGACCTTGGCACGTACGCGATTGCCGATAACCTCGTCCTTGAGCTTGATGGTATCGATCTTGCGAATATCGATACGCACGGAAGAGAAGAACTTGAGTGCGCGGCCGCCTGTGGTGGTCTCGGGGTTGCCGAACATGACGCCGATCTTCTCGCGCAATTGGTTAATGAAGATGCAGGTTGTGTTGGACTTGGCAAGCGAGCCGGCGAGCTTGCGGAGCGCCTGACTCATCAAGCGAGCCTGCAGACCCACCGTCGTGTCACCGATCTCGCCCTCGATTTCGGCACGTGGAGTCAAAGCGGCAACAGAGTCGACGACGATAGCGTCGATGGCACCGGAACGCACAAGCATGTCAACGATCTCGAGCGCCTGTTCGCCCGTATCGGGCTGGGAAATCAGCACCTCGTCGATATCGACGCCGATGCGCGCGGCGTAGGTGGGATCAAGCGCATGCTCAGCGTCGATAAAAGCCACGACACCGCCCATGGCCTGCGCCTCTGCAAGAATCTCGAGCGAAAGCGTTGTCTTACCGGAGGACTCGGGGCCATAAATCTCAACGATACGGCCGCGCGGCACGCCGCCGATACCCAAGGCGGCATCGAGCGCCAGAGAGCCCGTCGGAATAGCCTCGACCTCGAGCTCGGGACCGCCGTCGCCATACCTCATAATAGAACCCTGGCCGAACTTCTTCTCGATCTCGGCCTTGGTAGTGGCGATCATCTCGTCGCGCTCTTTACCCGTCGTGCGCGTATGAACGGTACGTACGGGACCTGAATTCTTGGCCATGAATAGCCCTCCTCTTAACAACCTGAATCGATGATAAACGAACGGCTGTTCGTGGTCAACCGTTCAGGTTCATCATATGCACCCGTCCATTCCAAAACCCGACCAAACGCCGACCAATCACCGACCAAACGCTTGACCATGCCAATCGCAAATACGAGTGTTCGTACAAATTAAAGACATGTGCCAGCGCAAGCGCATTCCTTGCCAAAGGTCCCTATCTCCACAATTAAGGGGCCCTAAGGCCCCTTAAAACACGTCTATTCCATGGAATTGAGCACGCGGACAATGCGTTCCAAAGCCTCAGCGACCGCATAGGCACGGACGCACGACCGATCACCCTCGTAGTGACAGCGCGCAGACTCAACGACCGTCGCTCCCCCATCGGCCGCACGATACGCCCAGCCGATATAGAACGTGCCGGCGGGGTCTTGCTCGGTACCGCCGCCGGGCCCAGCGTAGCCCGTTGCGCTCACGGCGACATCGCTCTGATAGAGGTCCAGCGAGCCCGCGGCCATCTCACGCGCCGTCTGATGCGACACGGCGCTAAACCGATCGAGCGTTTCCTGCTCGACGCCGAGCACGCGATGTTTGATCTCATCGCAGTAGGTCACCGAACCGCCACGAAGCACCGCCGAGGCACCCGGGATATCGGCAATCGTCGAGGCGATCATGCCCGCCGTCAGCGACTCCGCCGTCGACACCGTCACGCCACGGGCACTCGCGCGCTCGACAATATCGCGCGCCAGCTCCTCGTTGTTTGCGGCGATCTGCAAATAAGGCTCCGTCATACCCACCAGGACCTAGACCGAAAAGACGATCTTACGGCAGTTCCAGAAGTACTGGGCACCCGAGATAATGGTCAAAATGACGGCGATGACGTACAGGAAGCGCGACACCGAATAGACACCGAGCAGCAGCGACGCCGGCCCCAGCTGAAGACCGGCCATCGCAAAGACGCACAGATAGCCACAGATGGAGACCATCGTGGTCGCCGTCTTGTACTTGCCGAGCTTATCGGCGGCAACGACCACACCGGCAGCACTCGCGACCATGCGAAGTGCGCTCACCAACAGCTCGCGGAACAGGATAATGAACACGGACCACACGGTCACCGCGCCAAAATCCAAGAACAGCAGCAAGGCCGAGAACACCAGCAACTTGTCGGCGATGGGGTCCAAGAACTTGCCGAAATCGGTGATCTCGTTGCGTGAGCGCGCCAGATAGCCGTCGACCTTATCGGTGCACGACAGGATCACATACAGAATGAAGGCAGCGGCGGCGAGCGGGCCGTCGAAGGTGCTCCAGTCCGTACCGGCAACGCTCGCGTGAGACAGGGCCGAGACGATCATGAACACCGGAATAAAGACGATGCGCACGCACGTCACGATGTTGGCGGGCGTCCAAACGCTCGTCAGTTCCTTATTGCTCTCGTTTGCCACGACGCTCTCCTACTCCACAACATGGCCGATAAGCTCATAGCAGAAGCTATCGGTAAACTCGACGGTCAAAATATCGCCCACGGACGCCTCGCTGGCGTCCAGATGCACCGCGCCATCGGAATCGGGCGCCTGGAACCAGGCATGACCGATCAGCTCGGCGCCGTCCTCGGTCTCCTCGATACCGTCGACGATTACCTGGGTGCGCTCGCCCACATGGGCTGCTGTGGCGGCAAAACCCAGCGACTCGGCCAGATCCATGGCCTCCTGGGCGCGCTCGAGCTTGACCTCCTCATCGACCTGGCCCTCCATATTGGCGGCCAGGCTGCCCTCCTCCCGCGAGTAGGCAAAGACGCTCGTATAGTCAAAGCCGACGGTGTCCATAAAGTCGATAAGATCACGGAACTCGTCGTCGGTCTCGGTCGGAAAGCCGACCATGGCCGTGGAGCGAATCACGATGCCGGGGATACGATCACGAAGATCGCGGAACAGTTCCTCGAGCTCCTGACGCGAACCGGAGCGACGCATGGCCTTGAGGATGCGCGCGTCGCAGTGCTGCACGGGGATATCGATATAGGGCAACACCTCGGGCGTATCGCGAATCGTCTCGATAAGCTCGTCGGTCATGCCCTCGGGCTGCAGATAGAGCACACGAACCCAGACGTTGTGCGGGCGTACAGCCTCGGCGACGGCACGCAGCAGCTGGGCCAGATTGCGCGGTGAGGCCTCAGCGGCGTCCTCATCGGCAAAGTCGGTGCCCCAAATGCCCGTGTCCTGGCCGATCAGCACGATCTCGCGCACACCGCCGGCAACCAGGTCGCGCACCTCGGAGATAATGCTTTCGGCATTGCGCGAATGATAGCGACCGCGAATGTAGGGAATCATGCAGAAGCTGCAAAAACGATTGCAGCCATCGGAGATCTTGACGTAGGCGACAGCGCCCTCGACGGTACGCTTGACCTGCGGGATATAGGCAGCGATTTCACGCTCCACACCAAGAACGCCATCGATGACAGAGACGATACCGTCTTCCTCATCGGCCTTCACAAATGCCGCGACCTCGGGCAGCTCGTCGGGCAGGTCGTCGCCGTAACGAGACGGCACGCAACCGCACATGACAATGGGGCAGGAGCGAACGCCGTCCTGTACCTCGTTAGCGAGCTCGAGCGTGGTCTCGATGCTCTCAGACGTCGCCGAGGTAAGAAACGAGCACGTATTGACAATGGCGATATCGGCATCCTGAGGATCGAATGCCTCCTCGTAGCCCGCAGCGGTCAGCAGCGAACGCATGCGGTCGGTATCGACCTCGTTCTTGGCGCAGCCAAGCGTGATATAGAGTACGGAAACCAACGGAGTATCCATGTTGGAGAGCGGTCCTTTCGAGTAAATTAGCGGTAGTTGGTAAACTGCAGCGGCTGGCCGTAGTCCTGGTCGCGCAGGAACTGAATCACCGTCTGTAAAGCGTCCTTAGAAGCCGAGGAAACGCGCAGCTTATCGGCCTCGATGGTCACCTTGACCTTAAGCTTTTGATCCTTGATGTCTTTATTGATCTTCTTTGCGGTCGCCTGGTCGATGCCCTCGACGATATGACCGAGCACGCGCACGGTACCGCCCGAAGCCGCCTGCGGGGTGTCCCAAGAGACAGCCTTGAGGTCGATACCGCGCTTGATGAGCTTGGAGCTCAAAACATCGATGATCTGCTTGGAGACAAAATCGGCCGGAGCGCTAATCGTAAAGAGCTTGTCGCCCTTCGAAAGCTCGATGGTGGCGCCGGAGTCTTTAAGGTCATAGCGCTGGGAAATCTCGCGGGCGGTCTGCTGGAAGGCGTTATCGACCTCCTGCATGTTAACCTCGGACACAACGTCAAAGCTGGAATCTTTAGCCATGGTTCTTCCTTTCGGTACGGGGAGCCTTAGTAGCTGTCGTACGAATAGTCATCTGTATCGTTCACTGTCTGGTCGTCGGATGCCGTGTCGGTGCCGACGGTAGACTGGGCATCGGTGCCGTCGGCATTATCGGCACCGCCGGCATTATCGCCGTTCGCGGAGTCAGCGGTCTCCTTCTTAGGAACGGTAATGGTCACGCGCGCCACACCCGATGTCTTGGTGTCATAGCGAACCTTTTCACCATTCTTGGTGACCGTGACATCGGAGGGCTTGGACGTGGTGATCTCAATCGAGGACTCGGGCGTGTACTCCTGCTCAAAAGGACCGGTCGCTTGAGCGCCATAGACCGATTTACCGTCGACCTTGACCTCGATCCAGGCGGTCTTGCCCTTGGCAACAGAGACCTTGACCTTGGTGACCTCGTCCTCTTCCGTTTTGACCGTCGCCTTGGCGGCATCGGAACCGGCCGCATCCGTCGCCTCGTCGGCGTCTTCGTCCTCGTCAGTGGAATCGGTCTTCTTGGAAGATTTCTTAGTCGTCGTCTTGGTAGCCACGGGTGTCTCGGGCGTCGGCTCGGGTGCAGCAGAGCCGCAACCACGCAGGAGTACCACGATGAGCAAAATCAACAGCAGCACCACGGCACCGATGCCGACGTAAATAATGCGCGGATCGATCGTGTTGTATTGAGAGGCGCGCCCAACGCCGCGTCCGCGATTGGAGCTACCACGACCATTACCCTGCGGTATGCGGCCGCGACCGCTATCGGGACGACCACGATAGCTACTCTGGCGCTGCGAACCCCGCCGGCCCGGACGCGGCGCGAGCTCGCCACGGCCCTGATAGCCGCGCTGGCCAGAGCGAGGCACCGAAGAGCGCTGCCCATAGGGCTGGGATTGCGAACGGAGGCGCGGCGTCACCTGCGTGGTATCGGCGTCGGAATAGCCATCGCGGGAACGCCCGGCGGGTACTCCGCGATAGCTACGACCGGAGTATCCACCGTCGCCGTAACCGGCGCGAGGATCGCGACTCAACCCGCGAGCGGCGGGAAGCGCACGGTCATCTGGCAGGGGCGTACTGCGAAAACGATCTCGCTGAGAACGAATTTCCTCGCTGGAGCCCGTCTCGGTGATATAGCCCGCCTGCGGAGGGCGCTGGCCGTACCGTGTCGTACGACCACCCTGAACCATCAAAAAACGACCGTTATCGACCGAAGAACGCGAGTTAACGTAGCCGGCAGCATCCTGAAAACGACCGCCCTGCTGCGAGGTATCGCGTTCATATGCCATGAGGTCGTCAAAATAAGCGTTGACGACCTCGCGCGGGTTAAGCCCCAAAAAGCGAGCGTAGCTCGAAATCATGCCCTGCGCATAGCCACGCGGGGGCATCGATGCAAAGTTACCAGTCTCGAAAAACTCGATGATCTGCGGCCTGATTTTGATGGTGTTGGCGACCTGCTGGATGGAAAGGCCCATCCGGCGACGCTGCTCGAGCAGCATGTCACCAAAGCGTGCAGCCATCAGAATCCTCCAAACTCACGATCTTCACGTACCATCTCGGCGTCGACAGACTCCAGCGCGGCAAGCCCTTCGTCATCCAGCAGGACCTCGCGCGGCTTGGAACCGTCGGGCGGGCCGACGACGCCCTTTTCTTCCAGCATGTCCATAATACGCCCGGCGCGCGCATAGCCAACCTTGAGGCGGCGTTGCAGGCCAGATGTGGAGCCAAGCTGCGATTCCACCACAATATGGGCGGCCTCCCAGATAAGCGGGTCGTCATCCTGCGGCTCGGCAACGCCCGTGCGAACAATGCCGCCACCAGCCATGGACATGGAAGCAGGCGCCACGGCAGACAGAATCTCCTCGTGATAGTCGGGCTCGCTTTGCGACTTAACGAACTCGACGATCTCGTTGATCTCATCATCCGAGACAAAACAGCCCTGGATACGGCGGGGCTTGCCCCAGTCGACCTTGGAGAACAGCATGTCGCCCAAACCGGTGAGCTTTTCGGCGCCCATCTGGTCGATAATGACGCGGGAATCGATGCCCGTGGCCACGTTAAAGGCGATACGATTGGTGATGTTGGCCTTAATGAGGCCCGTCACCACGTTGGAGCTGGGGCGCTGCGTAGCCACGATAAGGTGAATACCGGCGGCACGGCCCAGCTGGGCGATACGAACGATCGAGGCCTCGACATCCTTGCCGGCAACCATCATCAGGTCCGATAGCTCGTCGATGATAATGACCAGATAGGGCATCTTTTGCGGCGGGTTATCGTAGTGTTCGAACTCGCCGGCGGCCTGCTTTTCGTTATACGTCGAGATCTTGCGAACGTTGAGGCGCTCGAAGACCTTCAGGCGACGCTCCATCTCGGAAACAGCCCATTGCAAGGCACTCGCAGCCTGCTTGGGTTCGGTCACCACGGGCACATAGAGATGGGGCAGGCCGTTATAGCCGGCAAGCTCAACGCGCTTGGGATCGACCATGATCAAGCGAACGTCCTCGGGAAGCGCGCGCATGAGCAGGGTCGTGATGATGGAGTTGATCATGACCGACTTACCGGAACCAGTGGTACCGGCAATAAGCAGGTGGGGCATCTTGGCGAGGTCGGCGACGACGGGCGTGCCCTCGGCATCGCGGCCGATGGCCAGCTCGAGCGGACCGCCCTTCACATAGGGAAGCACGTCGCCCAGGTTAACGTTCTGGCGCTTGCGATTGGGAATCTCGATACCCACAAGCGAGGTGCCGGGAATCGGCGCAAAGATACGCACCGACTGGGCGGCAAGCGAAAGCGCGATATCGTCCTCGAGGCTCGAAATCTTGCTCACGCGCTCGCCCTCGCCGGGCTGCAGCTTAAAGGTCGTCACCGTGGGACCGGCAATCCAGCCGACGACGCGAGCGCTACGGCCAAACTCCAGCAACGTGGACTGCAGCGACTCGGCAGTCTGCTCCAACTCCTTGTCAGAAGACGCGGCGGACGCCGACTGCGGGTTGGCGTGCAGGATTTCGAGCGGCGGGAGTTTGAGGCCATCCTCTTGCTCGCCCTCGACATCGGCAGCAGTGCCGTCAGCTCCCCCATCGCCGGCTGCAACAGGAGCAGCGGAAGCCGTTGGGGTGGAGGCGTCGGCAACCTTGGGGTGTTTCAGGAAATCGGGGATCTGCGGAGCAGCAGACACGGGGTTCACGGCAAACGGCGGCTCGGACTCGTCGACCTTGTCCGGGTCGTCTTCCATCGAAAGCTGTCCGGTGACCTGTCCGCGCCTGTCTTGGCGACGCGGAAGCAAAGTTGTCTTGGCGGTATCGAGCGGACACTCGTCATCCTCGTCATCGCCCGCGGTGAGTTCGATTTCGCTATCGGACCAAGACGGGTCGGGCTCACTCGTGTTGAGCTTGGGCGCGGACTTGCCATTCTTGGCATGGCGACGCGGCAGCAGCGTAGTCTTGGCGCGCTCGGCCTCCACGGCCTCGGACACGTCGACAAACGGATCATCGTCCTCGTCGTCATCGTCCAAAACCGGGTCCGCGTCATTGCCCATGACCGTGGTCACGGCCATATCGGAGCCCTTCTGACGAAGAATGCTCAGGTGCGGACGGGCGACGCCGGGAACCGACAGGGCCTCTTCGTCGCCCCACGGGCTCGCATTGACATCGGCACGACGGCGCTCGGCAAAATCGGCAGCGCGATCGCGCGCAGAGCGCAAAACGCCACCCACCGAAAAGCCGATGATGACAAAGCCAACGACGGCCAAACCCAACAGGACCACCATCGCGATAGGTTTACCCAGGGCATTCTGCAGCGCACTCGCAATAAACGCACCGATGTAGCCGCCCGAAGCGGACAGGTTTTGCGGCACAAACATGAGGTCGCACGAATCGCTCGTGCCCGGCACCATCAACGAAAGAATGGAGACGACGGCGATAAAGACAACGGCGCCACCCGCGACCGAGCGAATGTTGAGCGGCGAGTCCTCACCCAAAAAGAGCGTGGCGGCAAACAGCAAAATGACGATCGGCAGCACGTAGGCGCCCAGTCCAAAGCCAAGATGGTAGAAACCGGCAACCACTGCCGTCACGGGTGCCGTTGCCGGAGAAATCACGGCAATGAAAGACGCAATCGCCAAAACGGCAATAACCACGCCGGCGATATCGCGGTTGGCCGAAGGCTCGACCAGGGGCTCAACATCGTCGAACTCGGCCTCGTGGCCCTTATTGGCACGAAGATGGGAACCGGCACCCTTAGTAGATGCCGGTTGGTTGTTGGCTTTATTGCCTTTGGCGTTTTGTGCAGATCCGCGCGCCAAACTAAACCTCCATGACGACCGGGATGATCATCGGACGGGTGCGCGTACGGCTCCAAATGAAGTTGGAGAGCGAATCGCGCACGGCCTTGCGAATGGCATCGGAGCCGCTGCTCGTAAAGCTAAACTTGCCCTTCTCGATCGTCTTCATGATGGATGCGGAGGCATCCTCGGAGAACTGATCGTCGATGGCAAATGAAACACCACGGCCCGAGAACTCAATAGCCTCGATCTTCTTATGCTTGAGCGAAACGATGGCGACAGCCGTGACCATACCGTCATTGGCGAGCTTCTGACGATCGCGCAGGACGATGGGGTCGGTATCACCGATGCGCAGGCCGTCGACGTAGACGACGCCGGACTCGACGGGCGTGCCGCGCTTGACAATACCACCGCGCATCTCGAGCGTGTCACCGTTATCGAGGATAAAGATGTGATCATCCTTAATACCCATCTTACGGGCAAGCTGGGCATGGGCACGCAGGTGCACGGCCTCGCCGTGAACCGGCATAAAATAGGTGGGCTTGGCCATGGCCATCAGAAGCTTGAGCTCTTCCTGGCTGCCGTGACCCGAGACATGGACGAGGGCGCGGTTCTTGTCCCACACGTCGCAGCCAAGCTTGGCCAGGCTGTTGACGACCTGCTGGACGGCCTTCTCGTTGCCGGGAACAGGGGTCGCCGAGAGGATGACGGTATCGCCCTCGTGGATGGAGAGCGTCTTGTGCTCGCCGTTGGCCATGCGGGACAGCGCCGACAGCGGCTCGCCCTGAGAGCCGGTGCACATGACGACGATCTTGTCGTCAGGCAGGTTATCGATATCGAAGGCATCGATGATATCGGCATCGTCGATGTTGAGGTAGCCCAGCTCGCGCGCCACGCGGGTGTTGGTGAGCATGGAACGTCCGGTCACGACGACCTTGCGGCCGCACTTGCGGGCGGCGTCGCAGATCTGCTGCAGGCGATGGATATGGCTCGAGAACGACGCGACGAACACGCGGCCCGGGGCATTCTTGATGGCGTGCAGCAAGTTGGGACCGACCTCGGCCTCGGACTTGGTAAAGCCCGGAACCGTGGCGTTGGTGGAGTCGGAAAGCAACAGGTCGATGCCCTGCTTGGCAAAGCGACTGATGGCGGCATAATCGGGCGTGACGCCATCGATGGGCGTCTGGTCGAGCTTAAAGTCGCCCGTGTGCATAACGGTGCCCTGGTTGGTGCGAATGAATACGCCCAAAGCGCCCGGAATTGAGTGCGTCATAGAGAAGAAGTCGAGCGAAATGCCACCAAGATTGACATGGCTACCGCCCTTGACCTCGCGGAACTTGGGCGCGCGGATGCGGAACTCGGAAAGCTTGCCCTCGATGAAACCAAGCGTCAGCTTGCTCGAGAAGATGGGCACCTTGTTGTTGAGGTCCTGCAGCAGGTACGGAAGCGAACCGGTATGGTCCTCGTGGCCGTGGGTGACGATGATGCCGCGGAGCTTCTCCTCGTTCTCCAGAACATAGGTGTAGTCGGGAAGCACCAGATCAATACCGGGCTGGGAGTCGTCGGGGAACATAAGGCCGGCGTCGACGAGCACCATGTCGTCGCCGCACTCGAAGACCGTCATATTCTTACCGATGCCGTCAAGGCCTCCGAGCGGAATGATCTTCAAGGGAGATGATTTTTTAGCTGCCATAGGTTCGTGCGGTTTCCTTTCTTCGAAACGGGTCTGGAACAACCGACGGGGCGCTTCTGGCAAACCGACCGCCGGGAACGTACAAACATGCATCACGGAGTCGATGCAGTAACCGCATTATGATACCCATTTGCCCACCAACAGACCACCCATGCATCAAAGCCCCATCTGAAGCCGTGTATCCCGCCGGTCTGGGGCCATCGGGGGCCGGGGCGGGTTAAGTTTGCTGCTCTACAGTCCTGCGCAAGACGGAAAGCACATTAAGTGCTTTCCTTTGCGTGCGGAACTCGCGACAAACTTAACTCGCCCCGGCCCCCGATGGCCCCAGACCTGCCAAAAAGGGACAGGTTTATTTTGGTCGGTTTTATCTGGGGTAATGCCGCACATGCGATTATCTAAAGATCTGAATTCAGATAACTGAATAGACTATCTGACAAAATCGAAACCCGCACCCACCAGCCCTTTTGCTATTCCCGGCGGGGGCCGCGGGTAAAGTTTATCGCGAGTTCCGCACGAGCCGGAGAGCACTTAATGTGCTCTCCGTGCGAGCAGGACTGTAGAGCAGGAAACTATACCCGCGGACCCCGCCGGGAATAGCAAAAGGGCGACCCCTGTCCGGAGTCGCCCTTGTTGAGCCGCTTATGTGTAGCTGTTACTCGGCGTCGTGGTGACGGCGGGGCTTACGGCCTCCGTTGTCACCGGGACGGCGCGGACGGTCGCTGCGCTCGGAGCGCTCGCGACGCGGACGCTCACGGCGCTGGAAGTGCTCACCGTCGCCCTCGGAGGCACCCTCGGCACGAGCCGGGGCCTCGGGCTTATCCAGACGATCGAGCGAGATCTTGCCGCGATCGTCGACCTCGATGACGACAACCTTAACCTCGTCGCCCACGTTGAGGACGTCCTCGACCTTCTCCACGCGGCCCTTGGCGACGCGGGAAATGTGCAGCAGGCCGTCCTTACCGGGCAGCAGGTTGACAAAGGCGCCAAAGGGCTGGATGGAGACCACGCGACCGGTGTACTCCTCGCCCGGCTCGGGAACCTTGATGATGAGCTTAATGCGCTCGACAGCCTGGTCGACGGACTCGCCGGTGCCACCGACAAAGACAGTGCCGTCCTCCTGGATGTCGACCAAAGCACCGGTCTCGTCTTGGATGCCGCGGATGACCTTGCCGCCGGAACCGATGACGTCGCGGATCTTGTCGGTCGGAACCTGGATGGAGACGATGCGCGGAGCGGTGCTGCGCGTGGTGTGGCGCGGCTCGGGGATCACATCGAGCATCTTCTGCAGAATGAAGGCGCGACCCTCCTTGGCCTGCTGCAGGGCGCGGGCCAGGATGTCGAAGGTAAGGCCGGTGGCCTTGTTGTCCATCTGCAGAGCGGTAATGCCCTCGGTGGTGCCGGTGACCTTAAAGTCCATATCGCCCAGGAAGTCCTCAAGACCCTGGATGTCAGACAGGACCACGGTCTTGCCCTCCTCCTGGATCAGGCCCATGGCGATACCGGAGACCGGGCGCTTAATGGGCACGCCGCCGTCCATAAGGGCGAGCGTGGAGCCGCAGGTCGAAGCCATCGAAGAGGAGCCGTTGGACTCCATGACCTCGGAGACCACGCGGATGGCGTAGGGGAACTCGTTCTCGTCGGGGAGCACCGGAAGCAGGGCGCGCTCGGCCAGGTTGCCGTGGCCGATCTCGCGGCGCTTGGGGCTACCCATGCGGCCGGTCTCGCCGGTGCAGAACGGCGGGAAGTTGTAGTGGTGCATGTAGCGCTTGCCCTCGGTGGGCTCGATGGTATCCAGACGCTGGCCCTCGTTGAGCATGCCGAGCGACAGGACGGAGAGCACCTGGGTCTGGCCGCGCTGGAACAGGCCGGAGCCATGAACGAGCGGCAGGTAGTTGTCCTTCACCATAATGGGGCGGATCTCATCGGCGGCACGGCCGTCGACGCGCTCACCGGTCTCGACGACCATGGTGCGCATGGCCTTCTTCTCGAGCTTCTTGAGTGCCACGGGGATCTCGCGCTCCCAAGCGGCCTGCTCCTCCTCGGTGAACTCGGCACGGATGGACTCCTTCAGAGCCTCGACCTTGCCGATACGGGAGAGCTTGTCGGCGTCGCGAAGGGCGGCTGCCATCTCGTCGTAGTGGGCGAAGATGCGCTCCTGGACCTCCTCGACAGGCTGGTCAAGCGGGTACTCCTTCTTGACGATAGCGCCGTTGACCTGCTCCCACTCGGCAACGAACTCGTCCTGAGCCTGGCAGAAGGCAGCGAGGGCCTCCTGGCCAAACTTCATGGCGGCGAGCATATCGTCCTCGGAGATCTCATCGGCGCCGGCCTCGACCATCGAGATGAAGTCGGCAGAGCCGCCCAGCTCCAAGTCCAGATCGGAGTTCTCGCGCTCCTCATAGGTGGGGTTGACGATAAACTCGCCGGTCTCCACGTTGCGGCCGATGCGCACGCACGCAAGCGGGCCCTCGAAGGGCACGCCGCCGAGCGTCATGGCCAGGGAGGCACCCATGACGTTGATGACGTCGAAGGGGTTGACCTGGTCGGCAACGAGCGAGGTGGCGACGATGTGCACCTCGTTGCGGAAGCCGTCCGGGAAGCTCGGGCGAATAGGACGGTCGATCATGCGGGCCGTGAGCGTGGCCTTCTCGCTGGGACGGCCCTCGCGCTTGAGGTAGCCACCCGGGATACGGCCGGCAGCGTACATCTTCTCGTTGAAGTCGACGGTCAGCGGAAAGAAGTCGTAGTTCTTGCGCTCCTTGGAGACGACCACGGTGTCGAGCATCGTGGTGTCGCCCTGCTTGACCAGACAGGCGCCGGTGGCCTGCTTGGCAAGTTCGCCCGACTCAAAGGTGTAGGTCTTGCCGTACAGCTCAAAGGTCTTGGATACGAGTGTCATTGTTCTCCTTTACCCCGCAGGCCCCTTGCCTGCGGGCTTCTCATGTGACGCGGGCCCCCTGCCCCCGCCACGCTTCAGAGCGTGATTGTTCACGCCCTTACACAAAAAGAGCGCCCCGCTGCGCAGGACGCTCTTAGCATGTACAAATCCTTACTGGATATTGTCGCGGATGCCCAGAGCCTTGATGAGCTCACGATACTCGACGACGTCGTTCTTCTTGATGTAGGAGAGAAGACGACGACGGCGACCGACGAGCATGAGCAGACCACGACGGGTGTGGAAGTCCTTCTGGTGGGACTTCATGTGCTCGGTCAGCTCCTTGATGCGCTCGGTCAGGATGGCGACCTGAACCTTGGGGTTGCCGGTGTCGACCGGGGTGTTACCGAACTGGGCAGTCAGCTCCGCCTTGCGCTCTTTGGAAACAGTCATTGTTTCACCTTTCGTTTCGCGTCGCCCGCGGGCGACTCTATTCGCCTCGGACTGGGAAGCCGCCGGTGGAGCGAGCATCCAAGGTCGAGGTACCAACAGGTCGGTATGTTACCACAAGCGGACCGCGTATGCCCATCATCACCGACCCAACATGAATTCCATCGCGCGAAGACGCTGATCGGTGTGCGTCGCAGCCCAAACATGCGAAAGCCCCAGCAAAAAGGCGGCAGTATGGGGATCGACCCTCTCGGCCATGAGCGCATCGAAGGTCATGGACATGAGGGCGCGCAGCCATGCGACCTCGCCGGTCGACACCAGCTCGGCACCCGGAACGCTCGACGCGCACGACCCGCACATGAGCCCGCCCGCCTGGGGCGAAAAATACGACAGCATGGGGTCTCCGCACAGTACGCAGGCCGAAAAATCGGGTCGATAGCCAACGTGCGACAGCAGCTTAAAGACATATGCCGCCACAAGCAGATCCATATGTGCCGTATCGAGCCTGCTGCCCACCAGGGCAAGTGCTCGCTGCGTAATGGCAAAGGTAAACGGGTCCTCAGCGTCCTCGAACGAGCACACGCGCGCGACCTCGGCGATCGCGCTTGCGGCGCAGGTCGTCTCGTAATCGGGCGCGGCGCCGAGCGGCGCCTCCATAAGCTCGGCCTGGGAAACCACGTCGAGCGACCGTCCGTGCGCGAGCAGCATATCGACGGTACAGAACAGCTCGCAGCGCGCCGCCAGGCGCCCGCCGGGTTTGCGCGCGCCCTTTGCCACGGCACGGACCTGCCGACCCCGCTCATCAAGCATCGTCAAGATCAGATCGGTCTCCTTGAGCTTGGTCTTATCGAGGACGAGTACCTTTGTGCGATATGTCCGTGAGCCTGCCATGAGCGCCGCGCGCCCTTAGTCCTCGGCGTTGTAGCCAAAACGGCGAATCTGGGCCTCGTCGTCACGCCAGCCGGCCTTTACCTTCACGTCCAGCTCCAAAAAGACCTGCGTGCCAAAGATGCGTTCAAGATCGCGACGGGCGTCGATGCCGATATGCTTGATCATCTCGCCGCCCTTACCGATGATGATGCCCTTTTGGCCCTCGCGCTCAACGTAAATGGTGGCATGCACGCGCAGCACCTTCTTGGTCTGTTCGAGCGCATCGCAGATTACGCCAACGGAGTGCGGAATCTCATCACGGGTGCGGCGCAAGACCTTCTCGCGCACAAACTCGGCAACGAGCGTCTCGTCGGAAGCGTCGGTACCCATGTCCTCGGGGAACCAACGCGGGCCCTCGGGCAAAAAGTGCGCAACGGTCTCGATGAAGGCATCGACGTTAAAGTTCTTGACCGACGACGTCACGATCTCATCGTCATATTCCATAAGCTCGTGGGCGGCCTTAAGCTGCTCCATGACCTGTGCGGGATCGGCTTCATCGGCCTTGGTGAGCACCAGGACCTTCTTGGAACGGGCGCATCTGACGCGCTCGGCAACCCAGGCGTCTCCCCTGCCGATCGGTTTGGTGGCATCAATTAAAAACGCGACGACATCGACATCGTTTAGCTCGAACAGCGCGCTCTTGTTGAGCTCGGACCCCAGACCGTCCTTGGGCTTGTGGATACCCGGGGTATCGACAAAAACCAGCTGGTAACCGGGGCGATTGACGACGGCGCGCATGCGACGGCGGGTCGTCTGGGCCACCGGCGAGGTGATGGCGACCTTTTTGCCATAGCAGGCGTTGAGCAGCGTGGACTTACCGGCGTTGGGGCGGCCGACCAGGGCCACGAAGCCGCTGCGAAAACCGGGCTCAACGTCGCCAAAGCCCGCGAGGCTGTCGCCCTCGTCGCACAGGGCGTCGAGCTCCTCGTCACTCATGCCCTCAAACGGGTCGAACTCCTCGACCTCGCAAGCCTCAGTCGCTTCGGCATCCACAGCATCCAGGGGCTCGTCGTCCAGCGTTTCATCGATAGGCTGCATATTGTCGGACATGAAAATCCCTTTCTAAATAAAGCCGAGCGCGTGGGCAAATACCAACAAGCCCACAATCGCGGCGGTGATGGAAAGAACGTATACGGAGGCGGCGGCGATATCCTTTGCACGCTTTGCCAGCGGATGGAACTCCTGGGTCGCCAAATCGACAATCGCCTCCATGGCGGTGTTGCACAGCTCGCCGTGAATCACCAGGCCGCAGCAAATGATAATCGTAGCCCACTCGGCAATGTCGAGCCCCACGATGCAGCCGGCAATGACAGTGCACACACCCGCCACGAGCATGACCTTAATGTTACGCTCGGTCTTGACGGCGGTAACGAAGCCCTCCATGGCGTAGGAGAACGACTTTAAAAAGGACGGATGGTCCTTGTTCGATCCGGGAATCATAGACGGCTCCTAGTCGTGGGCATGGTTGGTGATGGGGCCGACGTGAACCAGCTTGGGGTCCTCGCCGCGCTCGAGCGCCAGATCGCGCAGGATGGCGTCCTCGCGGGCCTCCATGACCTCGGCCTCGTCGTCCTCGATATGATCGTAGCCCAGTAAATGCAACATGCCATGCACGAGCATCAGGCGGCACTCATCGGCAGGGCTATTGCCAAAGCCGGGGGCCTGACGGGCAATGACCTGCGGGGCCAAGATGATATCGCCGAGCTCGAGCGTCTCGTCGGCTGGGATATCCTCGTCAAAGACCGAGTCGCATTCGAACGAGAGGACATCGGTGGTACGGTCGATACCGCGCCACTCGTGGTTGAGCTCGCGCATCTCATCCTCATCGATATACGAAAGGGAAATCTCGACTTTTCGCTCAACGCCCTCGGCAGCAAGCACGACCTCGCAGATGTGCTCTACCTCCTGCGCGTCAAGCAGCGTATCGAGCTCGGCATCGTTGCTGATCAATACACTCAACGGGACTCCTTTCGGTCGCGCACGCGTTTCTCGCGCACGTCATCATAAGCATCATATGCCTCGACGATTCGCCCCACCAAGGCGTGACGCACCACGTCGGCACGCTCGAGGTGCGAAAACGCAACATCGTCGACACGACCCAAAATCTGCTCAACGTCGGCAAGACCGCCGCGACGACCTACCAAGTCACGCTGGCTCAGGTCACCGGTAATCACAAACTTGGAGTTAAAGCCCAAGCGCGTCAGGAACATCTTCATCTGCTCGGGCGTGGTATTTTGAGCCTCGTCGAGCACCACGAAGGCATCGCTCAGCGTACGACCGCGCATGTAGGCAAGCGGGGCGATCTCGATCACGCCACGCTCCATAAGCTCATCGGTGCGCTCGCGATCCATCATGTCAAAAAGGGCGTCGTAGAGCGGACGCATGTAGGGATCGATCTTTTCCTCGAGGGTACCGGGCAAAAAGCCCAAGTTCTCCCCCGCCTCGACAACCGGACGCGTCAAGATCAGACGGCCCACCTCGTGACGCTTGAGCGCGGCAACGGCAAGCGCCATGGCCAGATAGGTCTTACCGGTACCGGCAGGACCCAAGCCAAACGTGATGGTATGCGAGCGGATGGCATCCACATAGCGCTTTTGACCGAGCGTCTTGGGGCGAATGGCACGACCTCGATACGACAGCAGCACATCATCGCGAAGCGACGTAGCCCCGTACTCACCGTCGCGCAAGACGGCCAGGCAGCGAGAGACATCGTCGACAGACAGCGTCCGTCCGGCGGCAGCCTCGCGAAAAGCATGCTCGAAAAAGCGCGCCACGAGCTCGACCTCGTCCGGGTCACCGCACACGGCGATACGGTCGCCACGGGCGACCACGTGGGCGCGAACCAAGCTCTCGAGCGCACGAAGGACGCCGTCGCCGGCACCCAAAACGCGCGAGGGATCAATTCCATCGGGAACGGTAAGTCTAATCTTCGAGGCTTCCATGAACCTCCCTGCGTGCATGGACCAAGCCGGAATCATCGACTCCGATGATAGCAACATCGAGCAGGCACGGGGCTGTGAGTCCGCAGGTATCGTCAAGACGGGCATGATGGAACGAACCGAGCGTCAGGTTGTCGCCACACTCGAGCACGGCACGCTCGACGGTGCCCACGCGACGGCGGGCGTCGGCAATGGCGAGTTCCTGCGCCGCGGCTCGCATACGACGGCTGCGCTCAGCCATAACCTCGGGCGGCACCTGGTCGGGCATATCGGCAGCAAGGGTACCGGGACGCTTGCTATAGCGGAAGACATGCATGCGCGAAAAGCCCACGCGACGGCACAACGCCAGCGACTCCTCAAATTCCTCGTTCGTCTCGCCGGGAAAACCGACGATGACGTCGCACGAAAGGGACGCCTGAGGCAAGTTGGCGCGGATCATACGCACCGTCTCCTCAAATGCCTCGGCGCTATAGGGACGGCCCATGCGATGCAGGGTCGCCGTGCAGCCAGACTGCACGGGTAGGTGCAAAAACGGGGCGATGCGCTGCGGATAGCGCGCCATGACCTTAAGCAGGGGCTCGGAGATATCCATGGGCTCGACCGAGGAAATGCGCACATGAGGAATAGACGTACGCTCCATGATGGCCTCGAGCAGCTCGTCGATCTCGACGTGTTCATCGGTCGCACTCTTGCCATCGTAGGCGCCCAGGTTCACGCCCGTCAGCACCACCTCGGGCACGCCGGCCTCCTGAGCCTCACGAACTTGTTCGAGCACAGACTCGACCGGCACGGAGCGCTCGGGGCCGCGGGCCTTCCACACAATGCAATAGGTGCAACGATGGTTGCAGCCGTCCTGGATCTTCACACCCAGACGCGAGCGACCGAGCGCGTCGACCACGTCGCCGTCGCTGCAGGCGGCCACGCTATCGGACTCAACGCCCAGCACCTCGCAGACGCGTTCGGCGACATCGATCTTAGACGGCTCCGCGATCACGCGGTCCGAAAGCTCCAGAAGCTCCTCGGGGTGCAAATTGACAACGCACCCGGTCACGACCACATAGGGCTCTTTTGGATGAGCCAGCGCATGGCGGACGGCCTTACGGGTCTTGGCCTCGGCCTCGCCCGTAACGGCACAGGTGTTAATGACGATCAGCTCCGCATCCTGAGGCTCCACCATTGCAAAACCCAGGCGCATAAGATCGGCAGTGATACGGTCGGACTCAACCCGGTTGACACGGCAGCCGAGGTTGACAACAGAGATATGAGGTGCGAGCACGCGGGCTCCTTAATCGAGGATGTCGTCGAGAGCGCTCTTAATGCGATCGGTCACCGATTTCTTGCCGGAAGCGACATCGTCGCCCGACTCGGCGGCGAAAGCCTCGAGCAGCTCGCGCTGCTTGGCGGAAAGGTTCGTGGGGACGAGCACGCGCAGCTGAACGATCAAGCGTCCACGCGAGCCGCCACCGCCGATACGGGGCATACCGTAGTTGTTGACACTCACGGTGTCGCCGTACTGCGTACCGGCGGGGACGCACACCTTGACGACCTCGTCGGGTAAAATGCCCTCAACCTTAATCTCGCAGCCGAGTGCAGCCTGCGCAATCGAGATATCGCTCACGAGGTACAGGTCGTCGCCGTTGCGTTTAAAACGCTCGTGGTCGGCGAGGCGCACGTTGACGATCAGGTCGCCCGAGGGTTCACCACGAAGGCCTGCCTCGCCAAAGCCGCTCACGCGCAGCTGGCGACCGGTCGAGACGCCGGCAGGGATATCGATGTCGATCTTTTCATGCGAAGGCGTGCGGCCCTGACCGTCGCAGGTCTCGCAGGGATGGTCGATGACCGTGCCTTCGCCATGGCAGTCGGGGCAGGGCGAAGAGGACTGAACCTGACCCAGGAACGAGCGCTGGACCGTTGTGACATAGCCCGTGCCGTGGCAACGGCTGCACTGCTTTTCAGCCGCACCCTCGGCCCTTCCGGTGCCATTGCAATCATCACAGGGGGCAAGGCGGTCATAGCTGATCGTCTTTTTGCAACCGAGCGCCGCCTCCTCAAGGGTCACCGAAAGGGAGATGGCCATATCGCGGCCGCGACGACGCTCGCGGCGATTTCGGGCGCCACCGCCGGCACCGCCGCCAAAGAACGACGAAAAGAGGTCGTCCATGCCCATGCCGCCAAAGATATCGTTAATGTCGACATAGCCGGAGCCACCGGGGCCGTCGGGCGAACCGTAGCGATCGTAGTTTGCACGCTTCTGCTCGTCGGAAAGAACGGAATATGCCTCGTTGAGCTCTTTGAACTTGGCCTCGGCATCGGGGTCGTCCGAAACGTCCGGGTGTACGATACGGGCCTTCTTTAGAAACGCGCGCTTAATCGTCCGCGCGTCGGCATCCTTGTCGACGCCAAGTACCTCGTAGTAATCCCTATTTTCCGACACGACCGAATCCTTCCGACTTTCATTATTGTCACAGTGCGTCCTATACCCAAGCTGGGCCGACCGCAAACAAAGGGTTTGATGTTATTGCATTGCGTAGGGCGAAAGCATGGCACGTTGCGAGCAGCTCGCAAACCAAACCGACACGAGAGCAAACATAAATCCGTTGGCAAAACCGTTGGCAAACTGCATCGCGCCGCGCTTCCACCACAGCAGGCTGCGGTGAAGCACGCCGTCCGAGAGCACCATGAACAAGCCCATGGCAAACGGAACAAAGCACATCATGGCAAAGGCCGAGAACACGCCCGAGATGGCCGACAGCACCAAAAAAGGCGCCACGATGCCCATCAGGTAAAAACCGGTACGAGCCTTGCCCTCCAGGCGTTCGGCCTCGACATGGGCGCGCCCGACCAAATCGCCGCCCGAGGCACCGTTGGTGCCGGCGTGACCCATGCCGTCAATATGGACCTCGTCGCCATCATGCGTGCCGGCGGGAAACTCAATCGTCTGCTCGGAGGTCACACGGGTCCGTCCGCTGCCACCGCAATCGGGGCAGGGGTCGGCGACGACCTTACCGGAACCGCCGCACTCGGGGCAGACCGACTGGAACGTGCCGGCACCAAACAGGAAGGACAGGTCGACGTCGATGTGGCCGCGACCGCCGCAGCTCGGACAGGTATGTGCATGCTCGGACGAGATAGAGCCCGAGCCTCCGCAATGACCACAGGTATCGAAGCGCGTATAGCGGACGGTCTTGCGGGCACCGCCCTTGGCCTCCTTGGCGTCGAGCTTAATATCGACGACCACGTTGGCGCCGTTCTCGGGATTATAGGCAGCCTGGCTGCGACGCTGCTGGCCCCAGGCGCCACCAAAGGGAAAGCCGCCCTCAAAGGGATTGCCATAGCCCGCGCTGCCGGCGTAGCCGCCGCCATAGGGCGAAGCAGAAGGAGCGCCGGCGAAGGGATTGCCCGAGCGCATGGCATCATAGCGCGCACGCTTCTGCTCGTCCGAAAGCACGGCATAGGCCTCGGAAACCTCTTTAAACTTTTCCTCGGCATCCGGCTCTTTGTTGACATCCGGATGGAGCTTGCGGGCCTTTTGCTGAAAGGCCTTCTGGATATCACGCGAGGTGGCGTCCTTGGAGACACCCAAGATCTCGTAGTAATCTTTTTCGTTCATCGTCGCCATGCGCGGCAACCTCCTGCTCACAGCAGCGTATATATTGCGGTAATTCTACCCGAGCGGCCTAAGCTAGACCCCAAAACAGCTCGAACAGCATATTTCCATCGAGCCAGCCCAAGTGGGTGGGCGCTAAACGGGCGCGGGCGCGACCTGCTACAACATCTTTTGAGGTGATGCGCCCCGCATGCCCCCCGACATCATCGGGTACCCAGGTGGCAAGGCCCAACTCGAGCGCACGGTCACAGGACGCCGCCAGCTCGTCTGCAGGAATCACGCTTGCCGAGCGAACCAACAGGTCGGGCCCAATGCCACGCGTCATGCGGCAGGCAAGCATCAAATCCTCCGCCGCCGCCTCGCGCCGCGACAGATACTCGGCATCAAACGTCGTCGCGGCATCGTCGCGTTGCACCAGACGCACGCGATACGCATCGCCGCGACCGGGCACGTCGGGATAAAGCCCGGCCAAGCGATCGAAATCCTCGGCGTCGAGCATACCGGCGGCAGAGCGACCCAGGCCCAGATAGCCCCGTCCGGTCCAATAGGCGATGTTATGCGAGCACTCATGTCCGTCGAGTGCATAGCTTGCCACCTCATACGGGTGATAGCCGGCCGCGCCCAGACGCTCGCGCGCCGCTTCCATGCACGCAGCCTGAAAATCCTCGTCGGGCTCGAGCGACTCGTCGTAAAACGCCATGCGGTAGAGCGGCGTGCCTTCCTCGAGCGTGAGCGGGTACACCGACACATGATGCGGCGGCGCCGTCAGCACGCCATCGAGCGTGCGCTTCCAACTCGCTGCGGTCTGCCCGGGAAGGCCGCACATAAGGTCGCACGACACGTCGAGCCCAGCGTCCTTAACGATCGTGATGGCAGCGAGCGCCCGATCGGCATCGTGAATGCGGCCGATGGCGGTAAGTTCGGCATTATCGAGCGTTTGCACGCCCAGAGAGACGCGTGTGACACCAACCTTGGCAAGCGCAGCGGCAAGCTCGGCGGTCAGCGACTCAGGATTAGCCTCGCAGGTAAACTCAACGGGCTTGCACCACATGCAAATACGCCGGGCAAGCTCCACCAGACGCTCTCCCGCCAGCGACGGTGTGCCGCCGCCAACATAGACGGTGCGGACCTGTGCAAGCGCCCCGGTGTCTCCAAAGGCATCAAGGCGCGCATACAGCTGCTCAAAATAGGCATCGAGCGCTGCGCTCAGGTCGCACGGAGCAAAACCGCGTGAGTCAAAGTCGCAGTACCGACACTTTTGAGCGCAAAACGGCACATGCACGTACAGCGCGGTAACGGCCACCGTTAGGCCTCCAGCGGATGAGCGGGCACCGACTCGCCAGCGGCAAGCGCGGCCTCGCAGGCCACCACATCGCGCTCGATATCATCGACCAATGCCATGAACTCCTCATATGTGGAGCAACGCACCACCTGGGCACGCCAGGCGGCGGCATGGGGCATGCCCTTTAGATACCAACTCGCGTACGTACGGGCACGCGACATGAGCGGCAGAAGCTCATGCGTCAGTGTGAGATGCTCGCGCAGGGCGTCCAGGCGCTCGACAGAGCTGCGCACCGGCACCGGTACGCCATTGAGCGCAAGGGCGCGAGCATCACCAAAGACCCAGGGATTACCGTAGATACCGCGTGCGATAAACACCGCGCTGGCACCCGAGTTGCGCAGATGCTCCGCGGCATCCTCGGCCGAGAACACGTCGCCCGAACCGATGACGGGAATCTCGACGGCATCGGCCACCTCATCGACGACCGACCAATCGGCCTGACCCGTATAGAGCTGCGTGGCACAGCGACCATGCACCGCCACAGCAGCGGCGCCCGCCCCCTCGAGCATCTGGGCAAACGTCGCGGCATTGCGATCTTCGGCATAAAAGCCTTTGCGAATCTTAACGGTCACGGGCACGTGCGCCGCTCCCACCGCCGCCTCGACGATCTTCTCGGCCAGCTCGGGCGTGCGCATGAGCGCCGAGCCCTCGCCTTTGGTGACGACCTTGCGAGCCGGGCAGGCCATGTTGATATCGATCAGCGACAGGCGATCGCCCACACGCTCCTCGACGGCAGCGACGGCGCTCGCAAATTGATCGGGCTTGGAGCCAAAGAGCTGCACGCAGATCTGCCGCTCCTCGTCTGCCGGCAGCACCAGGCGCCACGTCTTATTGCTGGCATAGGCAAGGCCCGCCACGCTCACCATCTCGCTGTAGGCAAGATTGGCGCCGCGGCGGCGGCACATGATGCGATAGGCGGGATCGGTCACGCCGGCCATGGGAGCCATAAGGAACGGCTGCTCGGCATAGGCACCCAGCAGCCGCGTACTGTATTCGGAAAGCGCCATGGAACTACTCGTCCACCTTGAGGATAGCCATAAAGGCCTCTTGCGGGACCTCGACCGAACCGATGGCCTTCATGCGCTTCTTGCCCTCTTTCTGCTTCTCGAGCAGCTTGCGCTTACGCGAGATATCGCCGCCATAGCACTTGGCCAAAACGTCCTTGCGGCGCGCCTTGACGGTCGAGCGGGCAATGATCTTGTTGCCGATGGCACCCTGAATGGGCACCTCGAACAGCTGGCGCGGAATAATTTCCTTAAGCTTGTCGCACAACCCGCGGGCCAGGCCATAGGCCTTGTCCTTGTGCACGATAAACGAAAGCGCGTCCACCTCGTCGCCCGAAAGCAGGATATCGAGCTTGACGAGCTCGGAGGGACGATACTCGTTGAACTCATAATCGAGCGACGCATAGCCCTTGGTGCGGCTCTTGAGCTGGTCAAAGAAGTCCAGGATGAGTTCGGCGAGCGGCATGTCGAAGCGCATCTCGACCGATTTGCTCGTGAGGTGGATCATGTCGGTCGTAATGCCGCGGTGCTCGATAGCGAGCTGCATGACGGCTCCCGTATACTCGGGCGGGCAGATAATCTTGGCCTTGAGGTAGGGCTCCTCAATGCGCTCGATGCGCGTAGCCTCGGGCAGATCCTGCGGGCTGCGGACATCAAGCATCTCGCCGTCGGTCTTGTAGACGTGGTAGTCCACCGAAGGGCTCGTGGCGATGAGGTCCAGGTTGAACTCGCGCTCCAGGCGCTCCTTGACGACCTCCATATGCAGCAGGCCCAAGAAGCCAACGCGGAAGCCAAAGCCGAGCGCCACCGAGGTCTCGGGCTCCCACACCAACGACGGGTCGTTGACATGCAGCTTATCGAGAGCGTCACGCAGGTTCTCATAATCCTTGTTGTCGATCGGGAACAAGCCCGTGTAGACCATGGGCTTGGCCTCACGGTAACCGGGAAGCGGCTCAGGGCAGGGATTCGACGCCCACGTGAGGGTATCGCCCACGCGAACGGCCTCAGGGTCCTTCAGGCCCGTGACCACGTAGCCCACCTCACCGACCGTCAGCGAGTCGACCGGAGTCTCGGCGGGACGCTTGACGCCCACGCCATCGACCAAAAAGTCGCCCTCGGCCTGCATCATGCGCAGGGTATCGCCCTTCTTGATGGAGCCGTCAAAGACGCGGACCGTGGCGACGACACCGCGGTACTCGTCAAAATACGAATCCAGGATGAGCGCCTTGAGCGGCGCCGTCGCATCGCCCTTGGGCGGTGAGATCAAAAAGACGATGGACTCCAGCAGATCATGGATGCCCTCGCCGGTCTTGCCCGATACGCACACGGCATCGTCGGCAGGAATCGCAAGGTCATCCTCGATCTCGGTCTTAACCTCGTCGGGGTGTGCCGACGGCAAGTCGATCTTGTTGATAGCGGGCACGATATCCAGGTTGGCGTTCATGGCGAGCGTCGCGTTGGAGACGGTCTGCGCCTCGACGCCCTGCGTGGCGTCGACGACGAGCACCGCACCCTCGCAAGCGGCAAGCGAACGCGAGACCTCGTAGGTGAAGTCCACGTGGCCCGGCGTATCGATCAGGTTGAACTGATACGTCTCGCCATCGTCGGCGTCATAGGAAACGCGAACGGCATTGGACTTGATCGTGATACCGCGCTCGCGCTCGATATCCATGGTGTCGAGCAGCTGCGATTCCATGTCGCGCTCGTCGACGGTATGGGTGAGCTCGAGGATACGATCACTGATCGTGGACTTGCCATGGTCGATATGCGCAACGATCGAGAAGTTGCGGATGTGGGAAATGTCAATTGAAGTATTCATGCGGACTATCTTACCCGAGCGGTACAAAAAATGGAGCCTGTTCCATAAAACAGGCTCCATTTATGCGCGTAATCTATGTGGTGTGAAATTTACAACTTAGGCGTTGATGCTGTTCACGAGCTTGGCAAGACCGGACTTGCGGTTGGAAGCCTGGTTCTTGTGGATAACATGCTTGGCGGCAGCCATGTCGAGACGCTTAGTGACGGTCTTGAGGGCAGCCTGGGCCTTCTCGGCGTCGCCCTCGGCGACGGCGGACTGGACGTGCTTGGTCAGCGTCTTGAGCTCGGACTTGACAGCCTTGTTACGCATGCGAGCTGCCTCATTGGTGCGGATACGCTTCTTCTGAGACTTGATGTTTGCCACTTCTGGAGTTCCTTTCGAGTTCCTTGCAAAAAATGTATGACACCTCTGAGACACGGTGAGGTCATGCAAGCGCCTACTATAGCACGCTCCCCCTCAAAGGGATAGAACGAATTTGTCAAATAGACAGGTATCATCACGATTTTCTCAAGATGTTCGTAATCCAGAGCAAAATCGCGTTCTGAGAATCGGCCGAACCCTTAAGAGCGAGCTCAACATCGACCGCGCCCTCGAGCGCCGCGACGAGCTCCGCCATCGAAAAGCGGCGTGCCCAGGTCAGGTGATTCTTAACCTGCCAGGGTTGAAGCTTGAGCGTCGCGGCAAGCTCGCGACCCTGCCCACGCGCATCGAGCGCCTTGGCGACGATAAGCTCGCGAATGCGTCCGCACAGCAGCGTGTAGGTCCACACATAGCTCTTGGCGGGTAGCAGCCCAAAGAGCTCAAGCGAGCGGCGCATATCACGAGCCGAGACCGCGTTGAGAAAATCCCAGGGCTGAACTTCGGCCGTGCGCACGATCCAGCGTTCCACATCGGCAAGCTCAATTTGCGGCGCATCGACCATCTGGGCAAGCTTGGCCAAGTCGTTATCGAGCATGCGAGTGTTTTCACCCGAACGCGAGACGAGTTCCTCGGCGGCCGCCGTCGAGATCGACTTGCCGTGCTGCGTCGCCATCTGCTGCACGCGGCGCGGTAGCTCCCAGCGCTTGGTGCCGGAGCAATCGATCACGGCCTTCTTGTCGATCTTGGCGATCGCCTTATACAGGCGCGTGTTCTTGGCAAGCGAGTCGGCGATGATGAGACAGACCGTTGTGGGGCTTGGACTCGCTAAATACTCGACAAGCGGCTCCGAGACCGCCTTGGCGAGCTTTGAGCAGCCGTCAAGGATTACCAAGCGAAACTCGCTGCCCATGGGAAAAGTGTTGAGCGATCCGATAATGGACTCGATATCGGGGTCCTTGGTCATGTCGCGCTCGTCGAGGTTGAACTCGACCATACCCGACTTTTCCAGACGTGCTTTCATACGCGAGACGGCGTGGTCGCGCTTGACTCCGTCGGTACCGACGATCAGATATGCCGGCAGCAGACCGGTTTCAGACATCGCGCTCCCCTCCCGCAGGCTCTCCTGTTCGTACCGTGCCATTCTATCCCACGGGTTGGTCCCGCGCCAACGGCAGCATCACGGTCGCTGACATCGCATGGCAAAACCGGCCGCAGTCGGCGAGACGGTAATGTCGCCTCTCTCGATAGTGCATGCGAACGCGCCGCCCGCATCGCTAACGGCATCGATGCAGGCATCGGATGGATGGCCGTAGCGGTTGCCCTCGCCCGCGCTCGCAATAGAGAGCTCGGGCTTAAGGGTTTCCAGCAAGTCTGTATCGACAGAATCTTTTGAGCCGTGATGCCCCAGCTTGAGCACATCGATATCACCCACCTCCTGTACAAACTCGCGCTCCTGATCGAGCTCGGCATCACCAGTGAGGAGCATACGCAGGCTTTTGCCTTCCTGAGCATAGGAGAGCAGCAAGACAAGCGAGTCCTCATTGCCCTCACCGTCAACCGTATCAAACGGCCACATCACACGAGCCCGAAATGCGCCGATATCGACTGTGTCTCCGCGAGCCACCTGCCGATACGTGACGCTTGGGCGATTCAGGACCTCAGCAGGCGCACTGCCCAGCGCATCCGCCGCAACCGCAATGGTTCCTACCGAAAACCGATCGAGTACGTCGGGAAGACCGCCCCAATGGTCTTCATCCCAATGCGTCACGAAGACGGCGTCGATATGGTGGACGTTATTGCGAACCAACGCCGACACCACGCGCGCGTCGAGCCCACAGTCGACGAGCGCCACGGCGCCACCCTGACGAACCAGAATCGCATCGGCCTGGCCAACATCAAGGACTGTCACCGAAGGCGGCGCACATCGATCCCAATAAACATACGGAACGCCCGCCGCAAGCATCAAACACAGCAGCCCCACTGCCATGGGCCGCGCGCTGGGGCGTGGCCACAAGACCAAGAGGACCACCAGCGAAAAAGGCACCACGTATACCAAGGGCGTATCGGGCGGCACGCTTACGGATGCGCCCGGAACGGCAGCAAAGAGCTGCTCAAAGAACAGGGCACAGCGAGCGATAGCCATGGGCACCACAAGCGCCCCGTGACGCAAGAGCGGCACAAGCGAGCAAGGCACCAGCACAACCGAAGATGCGAGCAGCACGCTTATCACCGGACCGATCACGGCATTTGCAAGCGGGGCAATGAGCGAAAACATCCCAAATGCGGGAATGGTTACGGGAAGTGTCGCGATCTGCGAGCACAGCGTGACGGACAAAATACTGGCAACCCCCGATGGCACGCCCAGCTCGCCCAAGGCGTAGGTAGCGTAGGGGCAAAAACAAAGGATGGCAAAAACACTGGCGCACGATAGCTGAAAACCCATCTCGAACAATACTGTCGGCCGCAGCAACATAAAGATTGTCATGGTCAAAAATAGAGCCGAAAGGCCATGCCGACGACGTCCGGCGCCGTTGACGACAAGCGTCACCGCCACCATACAGCACGCGCGCACGGCCGAGGGCGAAGCGCCCGTAAAGACGGCATAGGCAGCGAGGGCCAGCACCAGCAGCCCTCTCTGCAGCCCACGAGAGAGGCGAGTCTTTTGCAGGGCGCTCTCAATCACAAACCCAACGATGGCAAGATGGCTGCCCGAGACGGCGATAAGATGTGCGGTGCCCGTTACCGAAAACAAATCGCCCGCCGGCTGAGCACGCAGCTCGGAGGAGCGTCCGCAGACAACGCCGGCAATGAGCGAGCGCGCCGGATCGGTCTCGGGCGCGATAGTGGCAAGGAGCTCGTTTCGCAGCCAAGGCAACAGCCCCGGAAAGCCCTCGTCAACCGATACCAACCGGATGACCTTAACTTTTCGAAGCTCGCCCCGAAGCACGCGTGAGCGCCCATACGCATCATTCTCAAAACGCGAAATTCGACCGACAGCATGCACATGCGAACCGGCACCGAGCTCACGATCACACGACAGCCGTATCTCGCCCAAGCGCTTTCCACCCGCATATGAATCACAGGTATAGGAGTACGTCCCGTCATTGATGGATGGATCACCCTGTACAACAAACTCGAGACTGCTCGCAGCTCGATTATCCAGTGCCGTCGAAGCACGCAACGCCCCTATCGCCCAACCCGCGGACACGACCGCTCCCGCCAGGAGGCCGAGGGACGCGGCATACAGCCATCGCCTCCACCGCACAAGACGCATACAAAACCGAGCCAATACGATGCACGCGGCAGCCGCAACGGGAATGGCCATAAGCAATGTGACGGGCGCTGCCCGCTCTCCCAGCAGCAAATCGGCTGCCACGTTAAGTACCAGGCCGCAGCTCGCACACAAACCAGAACAAAGGGCCATCGTCCACGGCATCAGGGGCCGCGGCGGCATCACATGCTCGCGCTCGGACACACTCATACGCAGATGCAATCTTTAATTTTGGCGAGCTTTTTCTCACCGATCCCCGATACGCGCATGAGGTCATCGACCGAGGCAAAGGCCCCGTTTTGAGTCCGCTCATCGATAATCGACTGGGCCGTAGAAGGCCCGATGCCCGAAAGCGTCTGCAGTTCCGCCGCACTTGCCGTATTGATATTCACAAGCCCCGACGAAGACCCCGCACCAGGAGCCATGGCAGCACCGCTTTCGACCCCGCCGACCGCCGCAGCCGCTTGTTGCTCCCCCACCATCGGAACATAGATTTTTTGACCATCTGTGATCTTGGACGCACGATTAAGCCCTGTCACATCCGCCTCAGCCGTGAGCCCTCCGGCGGCATCGATCGCTTGGGACACCCGCGCTCCGTCTTTGAGCCGGTACACGCCAGGCCTCGCAACGGCGCCATCGACATCGACGTACACCTCAGCAGCAGAAGAACTCTTGGCAGACGACTCATCGGCATCATCAGGTAACCCATCCCCGGCCCCGCGCACATCCGAGGCGCCCGCCTCATCACTACGCTCAAACGACACGCCGCTGGAGCGGCTACCAAAACTTGCCATCGACAAGCCGCTCGCGGCGGCAATGACAATCAGAATCGCCACGACCATCGCCTTATGGCCGAGCAGCTTTTCTGCCCAGCGGTCCATCCGTTTAACCCGTTCGTGTTGCTCTCGTTGCGCCATAGCAAACACCTCCCAACACCATCGTGTCAGGAAACGAGCGCCGTAGCCTCCGCACGCCCACACCGGTTATCGAAGTCAAACCAAAAGCTGACCAAAACCTTGCAGGATAGTGTCCATTTATTCAGATACACGTCGACAAATGAACCGTTTATCGCCTAATGACCAGATAGAAATAGACCGACGATGCAAATGCACCGCCGGTCTATACACAACATTATTCGTGATCTTGGTAAATCTCACGTGGAGCAAGCTGAGGATGTTTACGTTTTAAGGTCTTAGGGGCCTTGTACGTGTTGCTCTCGAAGTCGATGTACTCGGTCTGTTTGAGCAAGCGCTCAATCATCTCCTCGTGATCGAACAGCTCCCACGCCTCATGCACGGCATCGAGTTTTGCGTGCGTCTCGGGGCGGCGCGGCATAAAGAGCGTGCAGCAATCGGGAGCAGCCTCGGTCGAGATATCGAAGGTACCGATTTCCTCGGCACGCGCGATGATCTCCTGCTTGTCCGAACCGATCAGCGGGCGGAACACGGGGATCTTGACGGCCTCGTTGACGGCCATAATGTTCTCGAGCGTCTGGGAGGCAACCTGACCGAGCGATTCACCGGTCACGATAGCCTTGGCGCCCTCGATATGCGCAATGCGCTCGGCAACCGAATACATAATGCGGCGATACATGATCACGCGCAGGTTGCTGGGGCAGGCCACGGAAATCTCACGCTGGCAATCGCCAAACGGCACCACGTACAGGCGGCCGATCTGGACGCCCGGCGCAAGCGCACGGATAATGTCCTGCACCAAATACTCGCTCGTATCGGGTGTCTGCGGACGACCGGAGAAATGTACCGGCACGCACACCGCGCCGCGACGCGCGAGCATCCAGGTCGCCACCGGAGAATCGATGCCCGACGACAGGAGCGTCACAACCTTGCCGGCGGAACCCACCGGCAGACCGCCCACGCCGCGCTCGGAGCGCGCATACACGTAAACGCTACCCTGGACCACCAGTACGTGCACCATCGCGTCGGGGTCGTGCATCTGGACCCTTTTATCGGGGAAGGCCTCGCACAGTACCTCGCCAACCTGACGATTGATATCAATCGAGGTGAGCTCGTAGTCGGTGTTAGAGCGTTTGGCATGCACCTTAAACGAATCGAAAGGACCAAACTCGCGCAGCGCCTTCACGGCGGCGGCGCAGTACTCCTGCGGGTCGCGGTTGGTGTGATATGCCAGGGACACGCGGGCAACGCCGGGGACGGTGCGAATGACACGCGCCGCCTCGTCGGCCTGATGCTCGTTAAAGGTCACGAGGATATAACCGGAAATTCGAGACACGGCATTCACGGAAAAGGCGGCCAAGGCCGCCTTGATGTTATCCATGAGGATATGCTCAAAATGTGCGCGGTTCTTGCCCTTCAGTCCAACCTCGTGATAGTGGACCAGGCAGACGCGAGCTGCCATTTAGGCTTCAGCAACCTTGTGACCGAGCGCCTTCTTGTAACGAGCCTCGTCGTAGGAGATATCGCCGTCGACAATCTCGTCCATAGCCATCGAGATGGTATCGGCGCCGGAGAGGCCAATGGTAATGTCATCGACATCCTGAACGGCAAGCACGCGGTTGTGCTGGCCACGCAGCATGCTGTTAATATCGCAGGCGCGCTTGGAGGCAAGCGAGGCGAGCAGGAAGCGGTTGTGATCGGTCTTCTCCAGAAGATCGTCAATACAAGGCTTTACAACGGACACGGACCTCAGATCCTTTCATGCATATCGAGAACGCGAACGAGTTCATCGGTCGCGCGGTCGAGATCATCATTCACCACGACGTCGTCGTAGCGGTCGGCAAGGGCAAGTTCATCGGCGGCGTTTGCCATACGCAGCTCGATCGTCTCGGGCGTCTCGGTACCGCGACCGACCAGGCGATCGCGTAACACCTCAAGCGAAGGCGGCTTGATAAAGATCAACACGGCCTCGGGGAAACGCTCCTTGACCTGCAGGGCACCCTGGACATCAATCTCCAAAATCAGAGACGAGCCAGAGGCGAGCTTGGATGCGACCTCGCTCACCAACGTGCCGTAGCAGTTACCGTGGACCTCGGCCCACTCAACAAACTCACCGTTTGCCACGCGGCGGTCGAACTCCTCGCGCGTCAGGAAAAAGTAGTTGACGCCGTCGACCTCACCTTTACGTGGCGCTCGCGTGGTAGCCGAAACCGTCAGGCCCAGGTTCGAGCGGCGCTCGCGCACACGAGTGACGAGCGTGCCCTTGCCTGCACCTGACGGTCCAGAAATCACAAAGAGCTTTGAATCCTGAGCGCTCACTTATTTGGTCAGCTGCTCGAGGAGCTGCTCGCGCTGACGGACGCCGAGGCCCTGGACGCGACGGGTAGCGGAGATGCCGAGCTCCTCCATGATCTTGGCGGCCTTGGCCTTGCCATAACCGGGCAGAGACTCGATGAGGGTGGAAACCTTCATGCGGGAAGCGATGGGGTCATCGGAGTTGAGCACGGACTCGAGAGACTTCTCGCCCTTCTTGATCTGCTCGCGAAGCTCAGCGCGGGCGTGACGTGCGGCGGCAGCCTTCTCAAGAGCCTGCTTACGCTGCTCGTCGGTAAGCTGAGGGAGTGCCATTCGAACCTCCAAATAGTTGGGTTATATCTGATGCAATAATTGGCATTTTAGCACGTCAAACGCACTAAATGCCCAATCGACGGCTCCATAGGTTAGACGATACCTGCGAAAAGTGCAATATACGGAGGTCAAAGTTGAGCCCCTGACCTGTGATTCCACACAAAGGATGGGAAAGTTTTCGCAGGCACAAGGGCTAATTTGTGCTAATAAGACCCAAAAGTGGTGACTTGAGGGAATCTTTTACGCGACGTTTTCGACCAGCTCGGCGACGATGGCGTCAAAGGCCGCAACCGGATCGTCGGAGCCGGTAATAGGACGGCCCACCACGATGTGGCTCGCACCGCGCTCGATAGCCTGGGAAGGTGTCGCCACACGGGATTGATCGCCCAGGGCGGCACCCACCGGACGCACACCCGGAGTCACGATCAGCGCGTCGGGGCCGAGCAGCTCACGCATGTCGTGAGCCTCCATCGGCGAGCACACGATACCGTCGATGCCGTTGGCCTGAGCGAGCTTTGCCAGGCGAGCGGCCTCCTCGGCCACGGGCGACTCGACGCCGATCTCCGCCAGCGCATCCTGATTCATGCTCGTAAGTACGGTGATGGCGACGAGCTTGGCGCGGTCCTCGCGCGCCTCCTCGGCACCCTCGCGGCAGGCAGCGAGCATGGCGCCCGAACCCAAGCCGTGGACCGAGAGCAGGTCGGCACCGGCAAGCGAGGCCGAGCGAACGGCACCGCGCACCTGATGCGGAATGTCATGGAACTTGAGGTCGAGGAAGACCTTAAAGCCCAAATCCTTGAACGTCTTGACGATCTCGGGACCCTCGGCGTAATAGAGCGTCATGCCCACCTTGAGCCAGGCGGCATGGCCCGAAAGCTCGTGAGCGAGCTCGAGTGCGCGCTCACGGTCGCAGTCGAGGGCAACGATAACACGGTCGCGGGCATCGGTCTCTAGCATTCGAACGCACCTACCAGCTCGTTGATGTCCTTTACGCCCTGGGACTCCGCCCAGGCCTCGAGCTCGTGCGCGATCTTAAGCGAAGCACACGGGTCGACGAAGTTGGCCATGCCGACCGACACGCAGGTGGCGCCGGCCAGGATAAACTCGGCCGCATCCTCGCCGGTCATGACACCGCCGACACCGTTGATGGGGATATCGACGGCCTGGGCGACCTCCCAGACCATGCGCACGGCGATGTGGTGGCACAGCGGGCCCGAAAGGCCGCCCTTGGGCTTGGCCACACGGGACTTGCGGGTGTGCACGTCAATGGCCATGCCCTGGATGGAGTTGATGACCGAAAGGCCGTCGGCGCCGGCAGCCTCGAGGGCGCGGGCGATCTCGGCGACGTTGACCGGAGCCATCTTAACGAACAGCGGCTTATCGGTCACCTTGCGGCAGGCAGCCATAACGGAAGAGGCGCCCTCGGGCGTGGAGCCCATGGCGGCACCGCCGGCGGCAATGTTGGGGCAGCTCACGTTGATCTCATAGCCGGCAGCCCAGGGGCACAGCTCGACATACATCTCGAGCGCGCGCACGAACTCATCAACGGAGTGACCGGCAACCTGGCAGATGACCTGGCAACCGTCCTTGGAGAGCTGCTCGAGCCACGGACCGGACTCGCGGGCGAAAGCGGCCACACCGGGGTTCTGCAGGCCCACGGAATTGATCATGCCGCCGGGGATCTCGGCCATGCGGGGTGCAGGATTGCCGGGCCAGGGCTCGGCAGCGCAACCCTTGGTGGTGATGGCACCCAGCTGGGAGACATCAAAGAAGTTCTGGAACTGCCAACCGTAGCCAAAGGTACCGGCTGCGGTGTTGATGGGGTTCTGCATCTTGACGCCGCCGAAATCGACGGACATGTTCACGGTACCCACTAGAAGACCACCACCTTGGAAGCATCAAACACGGGGCCGCACATGCAGGCACCCTTCATACCGTCGACCGTCTCGACATTGCAGGTGTTGCAGGCGCCAAAGCCACAGCTCATCATGCGCTCGAGCGACACCTCGCAGTACGCGCCGGCCTCGGCGGCAGCGGCGGCGACTTTCTTCATCATAGGGGCGGGACCACAGCTGGCGACGTAGTCGTAACCGCCCTTGCCGAGCAGCTCAGCGGCAGGATCGGTGCAAAAGCCGTGCGTACCCAACGAGCCGTCGTCGGTGCACACGTTGACCGCGGCTCCCAGCGCGCGGAACTCATCGACGCCCACGACCTTGGACGCAGTGCCAAAACCCAGGCACACGTCAACGGCCACGCCCTGCTCGGCAAGCATGCCAGCGAGGCACAGCACGGGCGGAACACCGATGCCGCCCGCCACGAGCAGCGCCTTCCTGGTGCCCTCGGGTACCAGCCAGCCGCGGCCGCCAGGGCCCAACAGGTTGGACTTGGAGCCGGGGCCCATCTGCGACAGACGACGGGTGTCGTCGCCCACGACGGCGTACCACAGCTCGACGGTACCGGCCTCGGCGTCAGAGCGATAGAAGCTCAAGGGCACGCGAAGCAGCGAAGAGGCATCGCCGGGCACGGCGATGTTCACAAACTGACCGGGCTTGAGCGCACTTGCAAGCTTGGGGGCCGAAATAACGAGCGAGAAGATGCCGTCGGCGATCTCCTGGTTCGAGACGACCTCGAAGTCGTGCATGCGTGCAGTGGAAGGTGTGGGCATAGACGCTCCAATCCCCCATGCAGTTGCATGGACCAAACGAACAGAAAGCGCGGCACCGCAAGGGCACCGCGCGCAAAAGCGATAAGGCTATGCTAGCAGATGCAGCCGTCGGCAAGCGTCTGTTTACCGCCGACAAACACATCGGTGGCACGACCGGTGAGCGTGCGGCCGGCAAAACCGGAGTTCTCGGCGCGCGACTCGTAACCGTCCTCGCCGACCGTCCAGGTGACAGACGCGTCGAAGACGGTCAGGTCGGCAACAGAGCCCGCCTTGACCTGAACCTGATCAAGGCCCAGGATCTCACGCGGCTTAATAGCCATGAGCTCGACCATGCGGCCCATACCCATCTTGCCCGTGTTGACCAGCTCGGTGAGCACGAGCGACAGCGAGGTCTCGAGGCCGATCATGCCAAAGGGCGCGAGCTCGAACTCACGGGCTTTCTCCCACGGCGTGTGGGGAGCGTGATCGGTGACGATGACGTCGACGGTGCCGTCGATGACACCCTGGCGGATGGCCTCGGCATCCTCGTCGGTACGCAGCGGCGGGTTAACCTTGAGCGAGGTGTTGTAGGTCTCGTCCAGGTCGTTCTCGGTCAGGAACATGTGATGCGGGGTGGCCTCGCAGGTAACCTGAACGCCAGCGGCCTTGCCGGCACGCACGAGCTCCAGGCCATGGGCGGTGGAGATGTGCTGGATGTGCAGCTTGGCACCGGTCAGTTTTGCGATCTCGATGTCGCGGGCGATCTGGAGCTCCTCGCCGGCAGCCGGCCAGCCCTCGAGGGCCAGACGAGTCGAAACCTTGCCCTCGTTGATCTGGCCGTGGCCGACCAGGTCCTCGTCCTGGCAATGGCTCATGAAGACCTTGCCGAACATCTTGCCGTAGTCCATGCAGCGACGGAGCATGCCTGCACCCTGCACGCCGCGACCGTCGTCGGTGAAGGCGACGGCGCCGTGGGCGACCATATCGCCCATCTCGGACATAGCCTCGCCCTTAAGACCGCGGGTCATGGCGCCGGAAGGATAAACGCGGCAGTGGCCGACCTCGGCAGCGCGGGACTTGATGAACTCAACAACGGTACCGTTATCGGTAACGGGGTCGGTGTTGGGCATGGCGCACACGCCAGTGAAGCCGCCCTTGGCAGCTGCGCGGGTGCCGCTCTCGATGTCCTCTTTGACCTCGTAGCCGGGCTCGCGCAGGTGGACGTGCATGTCCACCAGGCCAGGGACAAGGTACTTACCGGAAAGGTCGCGGACCTCGGCTCCCTCGGCGGCGAGGTTCTCGCCGACCTCGGCGATCTTGTCGCCGTCGATCAGGACGTCAACGACCCCGTCAAGCTCGACGGACGGATCGACGACGTGGGCATTCTTAAGAAGCAAGGCCATTATCGGCACCTCCAAGCAGCAGATACAGGATAGCCATACGCACGCAGATACCGGCGTAGACCTGCTCCAGGATGACGGAGCGTTGCGGGTGGTCGGCCATATAGGAGTCGAACTCGACGCCGCGGTTGATGGGGCCCGGGTGGCAAATGATCGCGTCGGGCTTCATGAGCTTCTCACGGTCCTTGGTCAGGCCGAAGAGCTTGTGGTACTCGCGAATGGTCGGGAACGGGGCACCCTCGAGGCGCTCCTGCTGTACGCGCAGCATGTAGACGACGTCCAGCTCGGGCAGGACGGAATCGAGGTCGCTCGTCACGTGGTCGCAGCCCAGAACCTCGGGCGCCGGCGGCAGCAGCGTGCCGGGGGCGACGGCGTAGGTCTCGCAGCCCATGATCTTCAACGCGGGGATCAGCGAGCCGCAGACGCGGGAGTGGGCGATGTCGCCGACGACGGCGACTTTCAGACCATGGAAGTCACCCTTGTGCTCCCAGATTGTGTACAGGTCGAGCAGAGCCTGCGTGGGGTGGTTGTGCTTACCGTCACCGGCGCAGATAACACTCGCAGGCGAATTCTGCGTGACGATGTAGGGAGCACCGGCATGTTTGTCGCGCACGACGATGCAGTCGATCTTGTAGGCGTTGAGCGTCTCGACAGTATCGACGAGGCTCTCGCCCTTGACCGTGGAGGTCGAGGAGCCGCCAAAGTTGAGGCTGTCGGCCGAAAGACGCTTCTCGGCGAGCTCGAAGGAGCTGCGGGTACGCGTCGAGGGCTCGTTGAACATATTGACGATGGTCTTGCCCTTGAGCGTGGGGACCTTCTTGATGGCACGCTCGTTGACCTCGGAGAACGCCTTGGCGGTCTCGAGGATGAGCTTGATGTCCTCTTCGGAGTACTCGGTAATGTCGATCAGGTGCTTATGATTGAACGCCACGGTACTACTCACCTCCCAGCGGCGCGGAGCCCACGTGGGAACCCGGCGCGACGTCGTTGATCTCGACAGCGGTACGGCCGTCGACTTCCTTCATATATAGGTGCACGTTCTCCTCGTGCGACGAGGGAACGTTCTTGCCGACAAAGTCCGGCGAGATAGGGAGCTCGCGGTGACCGCGGTCAACGAGAACTGCCAGCTCGATGCGGCTCGGACGGCCCAGGTCCATAACGGCGTCCAGAGCGGCGCGGATGGTGCGGCCCGTGTACAGGATGTCGTCCACCAAAACGACGCGCTTGCCGTCGACGCTGAAGGGAATGTTGGTAGCGTGGATCGCGGGAGCGAAGTTAGTCGCATAGTCATCGCGATAGAAGCTGATGTCCAGGCTGCCGAGCGGAACGTCAACACCCTCGATCTCCTTGATCGCCTCGGCGAGCTTCTTTGCCAGAAGGTCGCCGCGCGTGACGATGCCGACCAGAGCGAGGTCTTCACAGCCCTCGTTGCGCTCGAGAATCTCGTGCGCGATGCGGGTCATCGCTCGGTTGACGGCGGTCTCGTCCATGATGACCGCCTTGGGGGAAGTCGTGCCCATCGATCTCCTTCCTCACATGTCTTGACTGCTGATACAGTCAAAAAAATAGATGCCCGACCGCTCAAAGCGGACCAGACACCCACAGGAAGAACTGCTCTATGGCAGCAATATAAATCCATGTGGGTATCTCGTACCCCTTTAATGGTCAAGGGATAGTGTAGCCAACCCCGAGCTTAATTGCGAGCATTAATACGGAGCAATCCGCAAACGGACTCAACGCTCCATAAACCTATATATATTTGCGGGACAAGCTTGAAAACGTCGATGCGAGCTGGCATAATCCCCTCTGCTACACGCAAATCGGATCTACGTCCAGGGCCGTAGCGTGGGCACTATCGCCATAAGAGAAATATCTCTGTGTAGATTACGCACAGGGAGCTGCTTCTGTGCTATAGTTCAGGCTTGTTTGTTAACGCGACATGTTCGTTTGTCGCCCAAGGAGGGTCAGTTATGTCCAAAGTTTGCGAAGTTTGCGGTAAGCACCCCGTTGCCGGTCGCTCCATCAGCCACTCTCACCGCGTCACCAACCGTAAGTTCCGCCCCAACATCCAGCGTGTCTACGTCGTCGTCGATGGTCACCGTCGCAAGATGAACGTTTGCTCCACCTGCCTTAAGTCTGGCAAGGTTGCGCGCTCCTAAATAAGGTCTTACCAACAAGTACCTCGGACTCTCCGGGTCAAAGACCTCGCGTTCACATAGAACTTACCAAAGGCGTCCTCTCTTGTGGAGGGCGCCTTTTTGCACTCATTGGGGACAGACTTACATGGGTGTTTTCACTCATTGGGGACAGACATGATGCATGTCTGCGGCGCCCCGACTAGCTCCGGCCCCTGCCTCACGCAGCTTCCTTCCAGCCCGCGGTGGCCTTGGTCACACTTGTAGCGCCGATACCGGTGATACGGGCAATTTGCTTGACCGTGAGATGTGCCTGCCGGAGCCTCAGCAGGCAGGCATCGCGTTCGGGGCGTGGCAGGGCCTTAAGCAGCGTAGGATCTATGCTCGGCAGGACTTCGCGCGCAACGGAAAGGGCCTCCTCATCGGGGATCCGACGGCGTGGAAGAACCTCCACCGACCAAGTGCGCCCGGCAGCTTCCTTGAGATGTTCGCAATAGCAACGGGAGCCTCCGACAATATCGAGCATAGGGGCCGCATCACAAATGTCAAAGGGATCGTAGCCCAGCTGATATGCCTTGAAGCTTGACCATCGGTACGCCTCGAGTGAGTCGAGCGAACCTTTCACAGGATTGAGATGGATATAATCGAGCAGCTGCACCGCCATAACAGGTCCAGAACAGCGAAATGGCAAAACTATGTCTGTCCCAAATGAGTGAAAGCACTCATATAAGTCTGTCCCCAATGAGCGGGCCGATGCAAGGCTGATATTTTTAATTAAAACGCTTCAGTAGATTGAAGCGTTTTAGTGTGCCTTTTACGGGAATCTTACCGTTCGCCGAATAATTTCTTGCTATCATGCAACACGTAGGGTAAATCTCCGATCGCAAGGAGACACAAATGGTGAAAAAGTCACCGGAAAACACTACTCCCGCAATTGTGGACAACGTAGAGGCGCTTGAGGCTAAGCTCGCTCAGATGCGAGAGGCCCAGGCGCTTTTTGCTACGTACACGCAGGAGCAGGTCGACAAGATCTTCTACGAGGCCGCCATGGCCGCCAACAAGGCTCGTATCCCGCTGGCGAAGATGGCCATCGAGGAGACCGGTCGCGGCGTTCTTGAGGACAAGGTCATCAAGAACCACTATGCCGCAGAGTACATCTACAACGCTTACAAGAACACCAAGACCTGTGGTGTCATTGAGCGCGACGAGGCCTACGGCATCACCAAGATCGCTGAGCCCATCGGCATCGTGGGCGCCGTCATCCCGACGACCAACCCCACCTCCACCGCGATCTTCAAGACGCTGATCAGCCTGAAGACCCGCAACGCCATCATCATCTCCCCGCACCCGGCTGCCGCCAAGTGCACCATCGCCGCCGCCAAGCTCGTGCTTGACGCCGCCGTCAAGGCCGGCGCCCCCGAGGGCATCATCGGCTGGGTCGATGTCCCCTCCATCGAGCTGACCAACATGGTCATGCGCGATGTCGACATCATCCTCGCCACCGGTGGCCCGGGCATGGTCAAGGCCGCCTACTCCTCGGGCAAGCCCGCCCTGGGCGTTGGCGCCGGTAACACCCCGGTCGTCATCGACGACACCGCCGACGTGCTGCTCGCCGTCAACTCCATCATCCACTCCAAGACCTTCGACAACGGCATGATCTGCGCCTCCGAGCAGTCCGTGACCGTCATCGACACCATCTATGACCAGGTTAAGGCCGAATTCCAGAAGCGCGGCTGCTACTTCGTCAAGCAGGGTGCCGAGATGGAGGCCCTGCGCGGCGCCATGTTCAAGAACGGTGCTCTCGATCACCGCATCCCCGGCATGGCTGCCGCCAAGATCGCCGAACTCGCCGGTATCGAGGTTCCCGCCAAGACCAAGATCCTGATCGCCGAGGTCACCTCCACCGACCCCGCCAAGGAGGAGTTCTCCCACGAGAAGCTCTCCCCTGTCCTGGCCATGTATCACGCCAAGGACTTCCAGGAGGCCGTCGACAAGGCCGAGCACCTGGTACTCGCCGGTGGCCCGGGCCACACCGCCTCTCTGTACGTGCATCCCGCCCAGGCCGAGAAGATCAGCCTGTTCGAGCATGTCATGAAGGCCTGCCGTATCGTCATCAACACCCCGTCCTCGCACGGCGGCATCGGTGACCTGTACAACTTTGGCATGAAGCCGTCTCTGACCCTGGGCTGCGGCTCCTGGGGCGGCAACTCCGTCTCCGAGAACGTTGGGGTGAAGCACTTGATCAACGTTAAGACTGTGGCCGAGCGCCGTGAGAACATGCTGTGGTTCCGCGCTCCCGAGAAGGTCTACTTCAAGAAGGGTTCCACGCCCGTCGCTCTCGACGAGCTGGGCAGCGTCATGGGCAAGAAGCGCGCCTTTATCGTCACCGACCAGTTCCTCTTCAAGAATGGCAACACCCGCGCCATCGAGGCCAAGCTCGACGAGATGGGCATCGCCCACGACTGCTTCTACGACGTCGAGCCCGATCCGTCGCTGCAGTGCGCACGTCGCGGCGCCAAGCAGATGGCTCTCTTTGAGCCGGACGTCATCATCGCCGTCGGCGGTGGCTCCGCTATGGACGCCGGCAAGATCATGTGGATGATGTACGAGCACCCCGAGTGCAAGTTTGAGGACATGGCCATGGACTTCATGGACATCCGCAAGCGTATCTTCACCTTCCCCGAGATGGGCAAGAAGGCCTACTTCGTCGCCGTCCCGACCTCTTCGGGCACCGGTTCCGAGTGCACGCCGTTCGCCATCATCACCGACAAGGAGACCGGCATCAAGTGGCCGCTCGCCGACTACGCGCTGCTCCCCAACATGGCTATCGTTGACGCCGACAACTGCATGACCGCCCCGCGCGGCCTGACCGCCGCCTCCGGCATCGACGTCATGACCCACGCCATCGAGTCCTATGTCTCCATCATGGCCTCCGACTACACCAAGGGCCTCTCCGAGCGCGCTGCCAAGCTCGTCTTCGAGAACCTGCCCTCCAGCTTCGAAAACGGCGCCAAGGACCCGCATGCCCGCGAGGAGATGCACAACGCCTCCTGCATGGCCGGTATGGCCTTCGCCAACGCCTTCCTGGGCCTCAACCACTCCATGGCCCACAAGCTCGGTGCCTTCCATCACCTGCCCCACGGCATCGCCAACGCCATCATCCTGACTCGCGTCATGCGCTACAACGCCGCCGAGGCCCCCGTCAAGATGGGCACGTTCTCCCAGTATCCTTACCCCAACGCGCTGCACAACTACGCCGAGATGGCCAAGTACTGCGGCATCGAGGGCAAGGACGACAAGGAGGTCTTCGAGAACTTCATCACGAAGCTCGAGGAGCTCAAGGACTTCATCGGTGTCAAGAAGACCATCGCCGACTACGGTGTTGACGAGCAGTACTTCCTCGACACCCTCGACGAGATGACCGAGCAGGCATTCAACGACCAGTGCACCGGCGCTAACCCGCGCTACCCGCTCATGAGCGAGATCAAGGAGCTCTACCTGGACGCCTACTATGGCCGCGAGCCCCAGGACTACGCCGTCTGCTAGTTTTTAGCACGGTTATTTCGGCGGGGGTGAACGGGCGCACGCACGCCCCCGCCGCCGCTTCTATCGCATCGTTGAAAGGATGCAATCATGCTGCTCCCCGAATCCAAGACCGAGCTCGTCCGTCGCGGCAACAAAGTCGTTTACGACCTGGGCGACAAGATCGTCAAGGTCTTTAACGAGACCAAGCCCGTCTCCGACGTGTTCAACGAGGCTTTGAATCTTGCCCGCATCAATGAGTGCGGCATCCGCAGCCCCAAGGCTCTCGAGGTTTCTCAGCTCGAGAACGCCAACGGCTGGGCGCTCGTGACCGAGAAGGTTCCGGGCACCACCCTTGCCGAGAAGATGACTGCCGAGCCCCAGCGCTTTGGTGAGTACCTCGAGATGTTCGTCGACCTCCAGATCGAGATCCACGGCTACACCTCCCCGCTGCTCAACCGTCAGCGCGACAAGTTCGCCCGCATGATCGACAGCCTCGATCAGCTCAATGCCACCACGCGCTACAACCTTCAGGAGCGTCTGGACGGCATGACCAAGGAGTTCAAGGTCTGCCACGGCGACTTCAACCCCTCCAACGTCATCGTTGGCGACGACGGCCAGCTGTACGTCTGCGACTGGGCACACGCCACCCAGGGCTCCCCTGCTGCCGACGTTGCCACCACCTACCTGCTCTTTGCCCTCAACAGCAAGGACCAGGCCGAGGCCTACCTGGAGCTCTACTGCGATCGCGCCGACATGCCCATGCAGGTCGTGCGTCAGTGGACGAGCATCGTTGCCGCTTCCGAGCTCGCTCGTAAGCGCAACGTGAACGATGAGTTCCTTAAGAACTGGATCGACGTCGTCGATTATCAGTAATATCTGAGCGATTTATTTCGCATCGGAGGCACAAAGGAAAACCCCGCAGCTCGCATGGGCTGCGGGGTTTTCCTTTTAGCAACAACTGTCCCTTAGACGCAAAAGCGGCCCTGCATCTCTACCTCGAGAGACGCAGGGCCGCTTAACAAGTGCACTAAACGCAGCGGGCTCGATTAACGGCGTGCTGCTTTCACAAGCTCAGCGACCTTGGCGACAACCTCATCGATCGCCACATCCTCGCGCTCGCCCGTGGCACGATCCTTGAGCTCGACGGTGCCGTTCTTAAGGCCGCGCTTGCCGAGCACCACCTGATAAGGGAAGCCCATAAGGTCGTTGTCGGCAAACTTAAAGCCGGGACGCTCGTCACGGTCGTCTACGACAACCTCGATACCCTCGGCGCACAGACCCTCGACGATTTGATCGCAAACAGAAGCGCACTCCTCCTTCTTGGGGTCGAGCGGAATCACCGCAACCTCGTACGGGGCAACGGAGACCGGCCAAACGATACCGTGCTCGTCGTTGTGCTGCTCCACGACGGCAGCGAGCGAGCGGGAAACGCCCACGCCGTAGCAACCCATGATAAGCGGCTTCTCCTTGCCGTCCTCGTCCATAAAGGTGGCACCCATGGCCTCGGAGTACTTGGTGCCCAGCTGGAAGACCTGGGAAACCTCGATGCCGCGAGCAGCGGAGAGCGGCTTGCCGCAGTGCGGGCAAGGGTCGCCGGCAACGACGGTAACCAGGTCGGCCCACTCGTCGACGGTAAAGTCGCGCTCGGGGCAGGCACCGGTAAAGTGATAGTCGACTTCGTTGGCACCGCAGGCCCACTGCTTGGACTCGCGCAGGCTCTCGTCGCAGACCAGACGAATGCCCTCGGGCAGGTTAACCGGTCCGATAAAGCCCTTATGCAGACCGTAGGTCTGGAGCTCCTCGTCGGTCATCATGCGATAGCCCTTGCCAAAGACATGCTCGGCCTTGCAGTCGTTGAGCTCATGATCGCCCGGAACGATGGCCACAACCGGCTTGCCCTCGGCGTCGATGAGAGCCAGCGACTTGCGCGTACCGTTCTCGGGGAAGCCGAAGAACTTGGCGACGGCCTCGATGGTGCCCATACCCGGAGTCTCGACCTTGGTGAGCGTGCCGTCGCCGGGGCCCTCGGTCACAACGACCTTGGTGCTTGCCGCCTCGTCATCGGCAGCAAAGCCACAATCGTCGCAGTAGACCAGCGAAGCCTCGCCGGCATCTGCCAGCGCCATGAACTCGACGGAGGTGTCGCCACCGATCTCGCCGGAATCGGCGACGACGGGCAGGGCCTTAATGTAGCAGCGCTCGCAGATATTGGCGTAGGCCTGCTTCATCTTGTCATACTCCTCCTGCAGGCTCTCCTGCGTGGCAGAAAAGCTGTAGGCGTCTTTCATGATGAACTCGCGACCGCGCATCAGGCCAAAGCGGGGACGGAACTCGTCGCGGAACTTGTCTTGGATGTGATAGAGATTCACCGGCAGTTGCTTGTATGAACGCAGCTCGTTGCGCACCAGGGCAGTCACGGTCTCCTCGTGCGTGGGGCCGAGCACGAACTCGCGGCCGTGGCGGTCATCAAAGCGCACGAGCTCCTTGCCATAGGCATCGATACGGCCGGACTCACGCCACAGCTCGGCATCGACCATGATGGGCATCATGAGCTCCTGGGCACCGGCGGCGTCCATCTCGTCGCGCACGATGTTCTCAATCTTGCGAATCGAGCGCCACGCGAGCGGCAGATAGGAATAGAGACCGGCGGCCTCCTTGCGGATCATACCGGCACGGAGCAGCAGGCGATGGCTCGCAAGCTCAGCGTCGGCCGGATCCTCTTTGAGCGTCGGAGCATACAGCTTAGACATATACATTGGTCGGGTCATTTATTTCTCCTCAATAAGCTTGTCGACCTCGGCCATAAGCGCGTCGACAATTTGGTCCTCCGCTACTTTACCAATGATCTGGCCGTGCGAAAAGAGCAGGCCCTGACCACGTCCGCAGGCAACGCCCAGGTCGGCATCAGAAGCCTCACCGGGGCCATTGACGGCACATCCCATGACGGCAATCGAAAGCGGCGCGGCATAGTTCTTAAGCCGCTCGGTTACTTCCTCGGCGATTGCGATCAGGTTAACCTGACAGCGGGCGCACGTGGGGCACGAGACAATCTCGGGGCCGCGGCGACGCAGGCCCAGCGACTGCAAAATTCCCCAGGCGACCGGCGGCTCCTCAACCGGATCGGCCGTGAGCGAAACGCGCATGGTGTCACCGATTCCCTCGGACAGTAGGATGCCAAGGCCCACCGAGCTCTTGATGGTACCCTGCAGCGTGGTGCCCGCCTCGGTTACGCCCAGGTGGAGCGGAACGTGGGGAATCTCACGCGACAGGGCACGATAGGTGTCGAGCGTCGTCTGCACGCTATGGGCCTTGGCCGAAAGCACAATGTTCGTAAAGCCGCGGTCTTCAAAATGCTTGACAAAACGTTCGCTCGACATCACGAGCTTTTCGGGCTGCGTGAGGTCGTCGCGCTCAGCGATATCCTGCTCAAGCGAACCAGCATTGACGCCGATACGAATCGCACAGCCCGCGGCACCCGCAGCATCGATCACCGCGTCAACCTTGGCCCAATCGCCGATATTGCCGGGATTGATGCGCAGCTTGGCAGCACCGGCCTCAACGGCACCAATGGCGAGCTTATGGTTAAAGTGGATGTCGGCAACGATCGGCACCGGAGACTCGGCGCAGATGGTGCGGAAACCCTCAAGCGCGGCCTCGGTGGGCACGCTCACGCGCACGATATCGCAGCCAGCCTGCGCCAACGCGCACACTTGCGCAAGCGTTGCCTGGGTATCAGCGGTATCGGTGCAGGTCATGGATTGGACCGCCACCGGCGCGCCTCCACCGATCTGCACGCCGCCCACATGCACGGGGCGCGTCAACTCGCGAGGCAAAGGATGGGATAAAGACAATCCAAACACTCCCCTACAGAATAAATCGAAGGATGTCGGAACGAAGCATATAGACAAACAGCAGCGCAAAGAGCGCGATGCCCACATAGCTCACGATCGTCTGGACCTTGAGCGGAAGCTCGCGGCCCGCAATCTTTTGAATGATCTCGATGACCAACTTGCCGCCATCGAGTGGTGGGATGGGCAGCAGGTTCATAAAGCCAAGCGAGAACGAAATGAGGGCAGCAAACGAAAGGAACGTGGCAGGGCCGGCAGCAGCAGCTTGCGAGGACATAACGCTAATACCCACGATCGAAGAGGACTGATCGAGAATCTCCATCGTATGCTGAGGCTGGAGCAGGCGCATCACGCCCTGCGCTGTCTGCACGACATAGGAGAACGACAGGCGAGCCGACGTGATGGGGTCTAAACGGACCACCTGCGTAGAGACATACACACCTAGGCGTTCGTCCTCTTTGAGCGCAACCGTGGTCGAATGCTTCTTGCCGTCACGCTCGTACTCAATGGCGATATCGTCCTTACCGGCAGCCTTGCCAATGGCATCGTAAACGTCCATCCAGGTAGAGCACGATACTCCGTCGACCGAAAGAATCGCGTCGCCATCCTCGATTCCCGCCGCGGAGGCAATCGAGCCTTCGTCAACCTGGCCGATCACATTGGTGTCCACCGGCACCGTGACACCCGCGATGGAATAGATGCTCATAAGGAGCAAAAAGCCCGTCAGGATATTGACGATAATGCCCGCAAGCAGCATAAAGGCACGCTTGACAAAGCCCTGACCCAAATAGGTGTGCGAGCGCTCGCGTGCAAGGAATTCGGTCTCGCCGCACGGCAGTTCCCATACATCGCCCTCGGCAGTCGCGTGCTCGCGATCGAACCGACGGCCGTCAAAGGTGGTATAACCCGCCGCGTCACGCGGCAGGGTCTGGTACTTGGTGGGATAGTAACCAGGCGAAGGCTTTTCCCCTTCTTCATACCAGGGAGCTATGGATCCCCAACCCAGCAGCAAAGCACAGGCCTCGAGCACATCCTCCTCGGACAGCTCAAGCTCGACGGCAAGATCGGCCACCGTCACACGGCCGTGGCGATAGATGGCGGCAAGCACGCGATCGGCATACGAGACATCGGTCGGATCCATGCCACAGATGGCAGCATACCCACCCAGCAACAGCGGGGTCACGCCAAACTTGGTGCCGATCCGACGAGACGTATGGTGAATATCAAAGCGACACGGCAGGCCCAAAAAGAACTCAGTCACCCGGACGCCGCAGGCACGCGCCGCCAAAAAGTGGCCGCCCTCGTGCAAAAACACGAGGACGGAAAGCATCAGCAGGCCCCAAAAGACCGATGAGAGAACGCTCAGAACAGTTTCCATAAAACGAAAAAGCAATCCTTATGGGTTAAAAACGGGTTGCGGCGAGCACTTGCGCGGCCTTTTCACGCGCCCACGCATCGATACCGCGAAGCTGTTCAAACGAATCGACCGTCTGCGCATCATGCGCATCCATACAGGATTCCACAATGCGATCGATATCGGTAAAACTGCAGCCATCATGCAGGAAGGCATCGACGGCGACCTCGTTGGCAGCATTGAGCACGCACGGCATGGTGCCGCCCGTCTTGCCCGCACGCTCGGCCAGCGCCAGGCAGCGGAACGTATCCATGTCGGCCGTATCAAAGGTAAGCTGACCCAACTCGCGGAAATCGATGCGCGGAGCCGGAGTATCCCAGCGCTCGGGATACGAGAAGGCAAACTGGATGGGAATGCGCATGTCAGATGCCCCGAGATGCGCCATCACGGAGCCGTCGGCAAACTCGACCATCGAATGGATCTTTGACTGGCGCTGAACGACCACGTTGATAAAGTCGAGGTCGCAACCGAACAAGTGCATCGCCTCGATACGCTCCAGGCCCTTGTTCATGAGGGTAGCCGAGTCGATCGTGATCTTGGCACCCATAGCCCACGTAGGGTGCGCCAGGGCATCGGCGCGCGTCACACGGTCGAGTTCCTCGCGCGAACGGCCAAAGAACGGACCGCCCGAGCAGGTAAGCCAAATACAGTGAGCCTCGCGCGGATTCTCACCCAGATAGCACTGGTAAATTGCAGAATGCTCGGAATCGACCGGGATAAGCTGACCGGGCTGTGCCAACGGCATCAGCAGGTCACCGCCAACAACGAGCGACTCCTTATTGGCAAGGGCAAGGCGCTTATTCGAGATCAAGGCAGCATGGCTTGCCTCGAGACCAGCCGCGCCAACAATGGCTACGAGCACGCAGTCAACATCGTCGCGACGCGCGAGCTCGCAAACCGCTTGCGCACCAACGCCGAGCTCCGTTCCCTCGGGCAACTCCTGCAGCACGGCGTCATCGCCATGAGCGACATCGGCCACGGCAACCGCCGGAACCGAGAACTCGCGGGCAGCGGCAACGAGCTCGGAGGTGCTGGAACTAACGGAAAGAGCCGTCACCTGCAGACGATCGGCATGCTGACGGCAAACATCGAGCGCCTGGGTACCGATGGAGCCCGTACAGCCCAGGATGGCAACACGGAGACGTCCATCGGAGCCATAGGTCGTCTGGAAGGACATTACAGCACGCCTCCGATCATCAGCATCAGCTGCGCGGTGATGCAGCCGAAGATAAGCGAGTCGCTACGATCGAGCATGCCGCCGTGGCCCGGGATAAGGTTACCGGAATCCTTGACGCCCACACCGCGCTTGATGCGCGACTCGATAAGGTCGCCGATAACGCCCAGGATGGACACAACCACGCCGCAAAGCAGCGCATAGGGCAAGCTCAGCTTATAGAGATGCGTCACCCACAAAATGAGCCAGATGAGAACCGAGCCCAGAATGCCGCCGACAAAGCCCTCCCAGCTCTTGTTGGGAGAGATCTTGGGGACCATCTTGTGTTTGCCGATACGGCTGCCCACGATGTAGGCAAACGAATCGGAGACCCAAAGGGACGCGCAAACACCCACTGAAAGCAGGGCGCCGGCAAAACCGGGCACGGCATCGCGCAGCAGCACAATAGCCGACAGCATAAAGCCTGTGTAAATGGGACCCATGAGCGTCACGGCCACATCAGAGATGCGGGTACGCGGCGACCAAACATACCAAATGCCCACCGCGAGCATCAGTGCAAAAAGCAGGGCGTTCAGCAAAAGCGAATCGCCAAGCGCCGATAACGGAAAGAGCACGGCGGCAATAATGCCCAGATGCTCGTTGGCGACCTTGCCATCGAGCCTCGTCATACGGAAAAACTCAAAGCAGCAAAGCCCGCTCATGACAGAGACAAAAATGGCGGTGGGCACGATACCCAAAACCAGGCACAGGATAAAGACGACGGCGTAGACGATACCGGCGGCGGCACGGGTAATAAAGCCCGCAAGCCACGAACCGGTGCCGCTCTTCGCTGCAGGCGCTCCCGCAGTGGCAGCTTTGCGCGCAGGCGTCTTGGGAGCAGATGCCTTGGGACGATCGGACACGATTAAGCCTCCTCGGTCTTGCTCAGTCCACCAAACCTACGGTCACGGCCCTGATAGGCCAAAATGGCGTCGACAAGGCCCCAACGATCAAAGTCAGGCCAATAGGTATCGGTGACATAGAACTCGGAATAAGCCACCTGCCACAGCAGATAGTTCGAAAGGCGAAGCTCACCAGAGGTGCGAATGACCAGCTCGGGATCGGGAAGACCGGCGGTGTACAGGTGCGAAGCAACCATATCATCGTCGATAGCAGCAGGGTCGATCTTGCCGGCGGCGGCATCGAGCGCAAGCTGACGGGCGGCACGGGTAATCTCGGCACGAGCGCCGTAGTTGACGGCAAGCGCCAGCGTCATACCGGTGTGATCGGCGCACTCGGCAAGACCGCATTCAAAAACGTCGCGGGTCTTCTTGGGCAGCGCAGAAATATCGCCCAAAAAGACAACACGCACGTTTTCGCGCTTCAGAAGCGGCAGCTCATCGATAAACGTCTTGGCAAACAGATGCATCAAGACGTTAACCTCATGCTGCGGGCGGTTCCAGTTTTCGGTTGAAAACGCATAGGCGGAAAGCACGTCGACGCCCAGACGCACGCAGGCGGTAATGACCTCACGAAGGGAGACGATACCCGCCTTGTGGCCCTCGGTACGGGCAAGACCTCGCGCCGTAGCCCAGCGACCGTTACCGTCCATGATGCAAGAGATATGGCGCGGAATGTTATTGAGGTCAAGGTCGGAAAAACCGACGCCCGCAGGGGCGTCGGCAAAGTACTCGACCAGCTTGTTCTCGTCGTATTGCACCTTAGATCTCCATGACCTCGGCTTCTTTTTCCTTCAGAAGCTCCTCGACCTTGGCGACATACTCGTCGGTATGCTTCTGCACCTTGGCCTGTTCGCGACGGACGTCGTCCTCGGTGAGCTCCTCATCGCGCTCGAGCTTGTTGTTAAAGTCGCGACGGATGTTACGGATAGACACCTTGGCCTGCTCGGCGTACTCGCGGCACTCCTTGACGAGCTCGCGACGGCGCTCCTCGGTGGGAGCCGGGAACGGAAGACGAACAACGGTGCCATCGGAGTTGGGGGTAATACCCAGATCGGAAGCGCCGATGGCCTTGACGATGGCGTTGATAAGCGCCTTATCCCACGGCTCGATGAGCAGCATGTGGGCCTCGGGGGTCTTTACGGCGGCAACCTGCGTGACCGGCGTGGGAACACCGTAATAATCGACGGTGATGTCGGACAGAATGTTAGCGTTGGCTCGGCCGGTACGGACCTTGGAGAAGTTATGCTTGAGGGACTCGAGCGACTTGTCCATGTGGGCGGTGATGTTCTCTGCCATGCTTAATCCTCCTGATAGACGAGCGTGCCGACGGGCTCACCCGAAAGCGCGCGCTTGACGTTGTCCTCGCCATCGATGTTGAGGACCAAAATGGGCATACGGTTATCCTGGCACAGGGCCGTAGCCGTGGAATCCATAACCTGCAGGCCGCGGACGAGCACCTCGTGATAGGTGATCTTGTCAAAGCGGACGGCATCGGCGCACTTGACGGGATCCTTGTCGTAGATACCGTCGACCTTGGTGGCCTTAATCAGAATCTCCGCACCGATCTCGCAGGCGCGAAGGGCCGCGGCGGTGTCAGTCGTAAAGTACGGATTGCCCGAGCCGGCCGCGAAGATAACGACATTGCCCTTGGAGAGGTGATTGATGGCGCGACGACGAATATAGGGCTCGCAAATCTCGTTCATCTGGATGGCACTCATAACGCGGCAGGGAACATCGTTATGCTCGAAGGCATCCTGCAGGGCGAGCGCGTTCATAACGGTTGCAAGCATGCCCATGTAATCGGCCTGAGCACGCTCCATACCGCCGGCAGCTCCAGCCATGCCGCGGAAAATATTGCCGCCGCCGACAACGATGCCGACCTCATGGCCAACGGCGAGCAGCTCCTTGACCTGCTTGGCAAGATGGTCGGTAACCTTGGGGTCGATGCCATAGTGGCCATCGCCCATCAGTGCTTCGCCGGAAAGCTTCAGAAGCACGCGTTTATATCGGATGTCGGACAAAGCGATCCTCCTTTAATTAGACTCTCAATATGATATCAAAGGCTCTGCTTGGAGCCATGAAAAAGCAGGCTGTGAGTAAAACCCACAGCCTGCTCATTACCAGCTACAAGAGCTTATTTACTCGCCACGGACCAGACGGTCGAAGGCAACGACGGTAATGGTATCGCCGAGCTCCTTGGAGACCTGCTCAGCGTACTTCTTGATGGTGAGGGAGCTGTCCTTGATGAACTCCTGCTCGGTGAGCACGGACTGCTTGTAGAACTTCTCCAGACGGCCAACAGCCATCTTCTCCTGGATGGCCTCGGGCTTGCCGGACTCGGCAGCCTGAGCCATGTAAATCTGCTTCTCATGCTCGACGGTCTCGGCCGGAACCTGATCGCGGGTAGCGCAGATCGGAGCGACAGCGGCAACCTGAAGGGCAACGTCGTGGGCAAAGGTCTTGAAGGACTCAGCCTGAGCGGTCTCAGCCTTCTCGAAAGCAAACTCGACGAGGACGCCGATCTTACCACCCATGTGGATGTAAGAAGCGAGAGCGCCGTTCTCGACCTTGCGGGCGGCGAAGCGGGAGATCTTCATGTTCTCGCCCATGATGTGAATCATCTCGGTGAGCTCGGAGGAAACGGTCTCCTCGCCCATCGGCTGCTCGAGCAGAGCGTCGACATCGGCCGGCTCGGTGGTGGCGACAACCTCGGCGACCTTGGAAGCAAAGCCGGTGAACTTGGCGTTGGAGCCGACGAAGTCGGTCTCGCAGGAGAGCTCGAGCAGAGCGCCGGTCTTGCCATCCTCGGAGACGAACGCGGCGACAGCGCCCTCGTTGGTCTCGCGGCCAGCCTTCTTGGCAGCCTTAGCGAGGCCGTTCTTACGCAGAACGTCAACAGCGGCGTCCATGTCACCGTCAGCCTCGACGAGAGCCTTCTTGCACTCCATCATCGGGGAGTCGGTCATCTCGCGGAGCTGCTTGACCATAGCGGCGGTAATCTGGGCCATTGTGGTTCCTTTCAAAGAGATGAAAAAGACTTAATTAGGACTGATTTACTCGGCCTTGGGCTCAGCGGCCATCTCGGCCTCGGAGACCTGCTCCTTGCCGGAGCCAGCGAGGCAAGCGTCGGCCATGAGCTCGCACATAAGGGTGACAGCGGAGATGGCGTCATCGTTGCAGGGGATGCCGTACTCGACCTCGTCGGGATCGGAGTTGGTATCGATCAGAGCGACGACGGGGATGTTCAGGCGCTGGGCCTCCTTGATGGCGTTCTCCTCGCGCTTAGTGTCGATGACGAAGAGAGCCTGGGGCAGACCCTTCATGTCGCGGGCGCCACCGAGGTTGGTCTGGAGCTTAGCGAGCTCCTTACCCAGAACAGCCTGCTCCTTCTTGGGCAACACTGCCATGCGGCCGTCCTCGACCATGGCCTCGAGCTCCTCCATGCGGTTGATGCGGGAGCGGATGGTGACGAAGTTGGTCAGCATGCCGCCGAGCCAACGCTGGTTGATGTAAGGCATGTTGGCGCGCTCAGCGGCGTTCTTGACGGCCTCCTGAGCCTGCTTCTTGGTGCCGACGAACAGCACGTTGCCACCCTTGGCAACGTTCTTGACGAAGGTGTAAGCCTGGTCGGCGTCAAGAATGGTCTGCTTGAGGTCGAGGATGTAGATGCCGTTGCGCTCACCGAAGATGAACGGCTTCATCTTGGGGTTCCAGCGACGGGTCTGGTGACCGAAGTGGCAGCCGGCCTCGAGCAGGGTGCGGATATTAATCTTGGTAGCCATGTTAAACCTCCTGTGGTTTGCCTCCGCGCGGGGTCATCCTCCAAAACCAACCCGGACATGTGCTACCAAAGCCCGGGCACCACGGTATGAAGTAGCCGCGCGTGCGTGATAAAAACCTGTTGCCGTGAAGCAACCCGATGAATGATAGCAGGATTACATCTTTCTGCCAACCCGAAATCAAAACCACGCACACGGACGCGCGATCGATTGGATAGAACCCCTCTCCTGCCTTACTCGCCGCGCGGAAGGGCTTGGGTAACGGCGCGTTTGAGCCGATCGGGCGTGAGATGCGTATAAATCTGCGTGGTGGACAAGCTTGCATGCCCCAGCAACTCCTGGACAGAGCGCAAGTCCGCTCCGCCCTCGAGCAAATCGGTCGCAAAAGTATGGCGCATCGCATGCGGGGCGATATCGGAAGGGATACCCGCAAGCGTCGCCAACATATGAAACCGTCGCCTAAGCATGGCGGCGCTCATACGGTTGCCGCGTGCCGAGATAAACAGCGGATGCACACCGTTCGTACCGTCGCCACGCTTTGCCTGAGCAAGAAGCTCCGGTCTTCCTTCCTCAATATAGCGGTGGGTCACATCGAGAGCACGCCGATACAGGGGCACGATACGCTCCTTGCTCCCCTTACCCCAAAGCCGCAGCGTTCGCTCGGACCAAGCAATGGACTCAACATTGAGTGCCGCAAGCTCAGAGATGCGAGCCCCAGATGCATAGAGCAATTCGAGCATCGCCGCATCGCGCAGTCCCGCAGGCGTTGAAACGTCTGGCGATGCAAGCAGTGCCTTAACCTGCTGGGTGGTCAGCACTCCGGGCAAATCGCGTGGAAGCTTGGGCGAGGCAATCGCAGAGACAGCGTCTCCATCGATAAGACCCTCGGCAGCCATCCATCGATAGAACGAACGAATGGCAGACAGGTGCGCCGCAATCGTCCTGGGCGCCACCTGCTCGCGCGACAGCTCTGCCAGATACATGCGAACGGTACGTACGTCCGCCGTGCGTGCATCGATATCCCCACGCTCGCACCAAGCGGCAAAACGCTCCAGACGAGAGCCGTAAGCGATAACAGTGTTAGAAGAAAGCCCCTCGACGCGTGCAATATAGGCTATGAACGAGTCGACGGCACCGTACAGGTCAAAGGCTATGGCCGGTCGCCCCCAAACAGGTCGGAGCGTGATTCCAGATAGGAATCCAAGGCCTTAAGGGCGCGATCCGCATAGGCCTGATAGCGCTCACGTTTGCTGCGGCGTTTACCGTCCTCGAGGGGAGGCACCAGGCCAAAATTAACATGCATGGGCTGATATCCGACCGTAGCAGGATCGGTCGCATAGCCCACGAGCGCGCCGAGAGCGCCCACGCGCGGCAGCTCGACAGGAGCAACCTCGATAGCCTCGGCATAGGTATTGAGCGCAGCGAGGAGACCCGTCGCGACCGCTTCCATGTAACCCTCCGTACCGGTAATCTGTCCGGCAAGGCGCACGCCCGTGCCGGGCACGGCGAAGGTCCCATCGAGCACATGGGGAGCATCGACAAAGGTATTGCGATGCATGACGCCATAGCGGAAAAACTCGGCATTCTCCAGACCGGGAACCATATGAAAAACGCGCTTCTGCTCGCCGAAGGTCAGGTTGGTCTGAAAACCAACCAGGTTATAGGCGGTCTTCTCCTTGTTCTCGGCGCGCAGCTGAATCGCCGCCCAGGGACGGCGACCGGTGCGCGGGTCGGTGAGCCCGACGGGCTTCATAGCGCCAAAGCGGATGGCATCCTTGCCCGTGCGCGCAACCTCCTCGGCTGGCTGACAGGCCTGGAAGAGGTCCCCGCCCTCAAAGTCCTTGAGCACCACGCGATCGGCCGTGGTAAGCGCCTCGATAAAGGCCTCGTACTCCTCCTTGTTGAGCGGGGCATTGAGATAGTCGCCACTCCCCTGCTCCTCGTAGCGCGACTGCGAGAACAGCACATCCATATCGAGCGTCGAGGCATCGACAATCGGGGCCGCGGCGTCAAAAAACGCCAGGGAATCACCACCGACGAGCTTCATGACCTCCCCGCTCAACGCCGGCGAGCACAAGGGACCCGCGGCGATAACCACATGGCCCTCGGGAATCTGGGTGACCTCGCCGTGAACGACCTCGATATTGGGACGGGCGGCAACCTCGGCCTCGACGAGCTCGGAGAATTTAACACGGTCGACCGCCAAGGCGCCACCAGCGGGAACGGCAGCGCGATGAGCGCAGTCGAGCAGCACCGAACCCATACGCTCGAGTTCGGCCTTCAACAGGCCGGCGGCGGAATCGGGTCGGGTCGACTTAAACGAATTGGAGCAGACGAGCTCCGCCAAGTGATCGGTATGGTGGGCAGGAGAGGTCACCAGCGGCCGCATCTCGCACAGCTTTACGGCAAACCCGCGATCTGCCAGCTGAATCGCGCATTCCGATCCCGCCAGACCGCCACCGATAACCGTCACTTGATCAAACAGCATCTGCAAACACCTTTCTAATTGACACGCTTTCCATTGTGACCGAAGGGCGTCTGAGCGTGAAGCGCAAACTTTGAGGGCGCATACCTTCCATCCATCATGCGCTCGATGAGTCCCTCGAGCTCGAGTGAGCCCAGGAGTTTGAGCACGCCGACGGCATCGAGGGAGACGAGCGCGGCAATGTCATCGACCTTGAGCGGCGAGGCAATGAGCGCGTGCATCACGGCCTGCTGCGTGGGGTCCAGATCGGCGATACCGGGCGCATCGGGACGTGAATAACGCAGGGTGCCGTATATTCGCGAGATGGCCATCTCAATAGACTCCTCGTCAACAATGCAGCAGGCCCCGTTGGCGATGAGGTAGTTGGTCCCACGCGACTCTGGTGACAAAATGGAGCCCGGTACCGCGAGCAGTTCGCGCCCCAGGTCCATGGCGGCCTCTGCTGTCGAGAACGTGCCCGAGGGCATGCCGGCCTCCGACACGAAGAGCGCCTGCGAAAGCGCGGCAATCACCCGGTTACGCCGCGGAAAGGCAAACTTGCGTGGCCCCATACCCCAAGGCGAGATGGACACGACCGCGCCGCCCGTATCGATCGTGCGCGCGATGAGCCCTGCACTCGAGCGCGGGTAAACCACGTCGGCGCCCGTACCCAACACCACGACGTGCCTGCCACCAGCGTTGACCGCGGCCCAACCCGAGGCCTGGTCGCAGCCGACCGCACCGCCCGAGACCACCGTCACCCCCGCCTCGACCGCAACTTTCGCGGCCAGCTCTGCCACGGCAAGGCCGTACGGCGAGGCCTTGCGAGCGCCGATGATGGAGAGCGCGGGCGTCGACAGTGCGGCGGGGTCGCCACGCACATAAAGCGTCTGGGGTACATCAGAGAGCTCCAAAACGGTAGCTGGATACAACGCATCACCAGGATGCAGCTCAAAAGTCTCCTCGGGCATTACTGGTCCCTCCTCCCCTGGTACATCGCCGCCTCGAGCACGTGGTCTTGGGTTACCCGCTCACTTTCGGCGACATCGGCGATCGTGCGCGCGATACGCACCAAGCGCACGATGCCGCGCCCTGTGAGATGTGTGCGCCTCGACAGGCCGAGCACGCACTTTTCCGCCGCCCCATCGAGCGCAAAGGTCGAAACGACGCCGTCGATGGAACGTGACTCATCGTCCTCGGCCTCGGCATCTGCATCGTCCATACGGGACTCACGCCAGGCACGAAATGCCCGACCCCGCACAACATAGTCACGTAGTTCAGCTGACGACATACCCTCGGCGCCCTCGATAATTACCTGCGGGTCGGGTCGGGTCACGTCAATCATAAGGTCAATACGATCGGCCAAGGGACCACGTAGCTTAGACCGATAGCGCTCAACCATCGAAGCCGAGCAGCGGCACGGTACCTCGCGATCGCCCAAAAAGCCGCAGGGACAGGGATTGCTCGCGGCAAGCAGCTGGAACCGCGAGGGAAACGTGAAAGCTCCATCGACGCGTACGATCTTGACGTAGCCGCGCTCTATGGGCTGACGGAGTGTCTGCAGCACGCTGTTGGGAAACTCGGCAAGCTCGTCTAAAAAGAGCACGCCGCCGTGCGCTAGGCTAATCTCGCCCGGGTGCACCGGCCGTCCGCCGCCAATAAGGCCCGCAGTCGAAATGCTGTGGTGGGGGCTACGGAACGGCCGGTGTCCCGCCAGCAAACCATCGATGTTCTCGCCCAAGACCGAATGGATGCACAGCGCCTCTTGCTGATCCTCGAGAGAAAGCTCGGGCAAGATACCCGTCATGCGGCGTGCGAGCATGGTCTTGCCCGAACCCGGCGAGCCAATCATAAGCAGGCCGAGCTCCCCCGCCGCCGCAAGCGCAATGCCGCGCTTGGCAACCTCCTGCCCCAGCACATCGGCATAATCAAGTTCTGGCTCAAACGACGCCTCGACACCCTCGGAATCCAGATAATGCCGAGCCGCCTCGCCCATACCGCGGGCGAGCTGAGACAGATGGTCGATAAAGCCACAGTCCACACCGGCAAGCGGTACATGTTGATCCGACCTTCCCGCAATAAAGGACAGGCCCATATCACGCGCCAACAACTGAAACGCAACCTCGCCTTTTACGGGCAGCACGCTACCATCCAGCCCAAGCTCACCGGCAATAAGGCAATGGTCTAGATGGTCGCGGGGAATCTGCCCATCGGCCGCCAGTACCGCGATGGCAATCGGCAGGTCAAAACCACTGCCCGTTTTACGGATGTCGCCCGGAGCCAAGTTGACGGTAATGCCCGCCCGTGGAATCTCAAATCCCGCCGAGCGCATTGCGCAGCGTATGCGGCCACGCGACTCCATCACCTCCATACTTGGAATGCCAAGCATTTGGATACCCGGAATACCGCCGGCAAGCGAGACCTCGACCGTGACGGGAATCGCCTCGACGCCACGAATACATGCAGCGTGGACGGCAAAGGTGTCAAACGCCATCACGATACCTGCCAATCGAATGCGTTGTATTGATGCTCAATCTCCGCAATATGACCGCCGCGGATAGTAACGCCCACCGCGTCGAAGCGAATCGCCTTAAGGGGATAGTGATCCATAAGGTAACAACTCGCGATACGGCGGTAGCGACGCTGCTTTTGGGCGTCCACCGCCTCCTCGGGAAAGACCCGCGTGTTGCAATCTAGGGCGACGCGCCTTGTCTTGATCTCAGCCATCACCACGACATCATCAAGTTCATCAAGAAGTACCAGATCGGCCTCACCCTCGGGACACCGGTAGCCCTGTTCCAAGAGGGCATAACCGCGCTCGCGAAAGTAATCGATTGCAATAAGCTCGCCCAGCATGCCCAGTTCTCGAGGACTGAGGCCCTTAATGAACCCAGGCGTAATCGACGCGCAATCAATCTCCCCGTTCTCCCAAAGCTCTTTGAGCTGTTGCGTCTTGCTCTTTGCACTTGCGGCGCACATGGGGTCTCCTTTCCCGCGCACGATATTGACCCGATCATGGGGCCGCCTTTCTTGCGGGTAAGCACCAAAAGAAAACCAAAGTCCAACCAAAAACAAACAAAAAAGGGACCGCATGCAACAATTGCGTTGCATGCGGTCCCCACCAGCTGGTTTATAAAATCCCAGAAGTCCCTGTCTCCATATTTGCCTTAAAAAAGACGCTCCGTCTGCAAAAAATTTCCGCAGAAGCTCACACGATGCAACGGAGAAAGGCCATGTTTACGAATAGCCTCAATGTGCTCGGGGCTCGCATAGCCCTTTGACTCAGCAAGATGATATTCGGGATACTCGGCATCGTACTCGACCATCATCTCGTCACGCGTGACCTTGGCCATAATGGAAGCAGCGGCGATGCAGGCGATTTTGGCATCTCCCTTGACCACATCGCGCTCGTTGGGGACGGCGCCCAAGGGGTTGCCGTCCATAAGCACGCAATCGGGCTCGAGCCCCGTATCCGCCACCGCACCCGCGACGGCAGCGCGGATGGCGCGGGCCATGCCCATCTCATCGATGTCCGCAGGCGCGATATGGCAAAAACCAATGGCCGTAGCCACCTCGGCAATCTGCACCGAGAGCAGCTCACGACGGGCAGGCGTGAGCTTTTTGGAATCGTTAATGCCCCAAACGCGCGGCTCCATGGGAAGGCAGACAGCGCAGACCGTCAACGGGCCGGCGACAGAGCCGCGCCCCACCTCGTCAACACCAACGACCACGCCATCGCCGCCGAGCTCATGCATAAGCTCGTACATGCCGTTGACGCGCTCGCGCTCGGAAAGTTCCTTGGCATGGCGCTTAAGTGCGCGTTCGCAAGCCTTGATCACCTGCTGGCGCGGATCCTCGCGATAGTGCTCTACGAGGGCGGGAATCTCCTCGAACGTGGCACTCGCCAGCTCGCCGGCAACCTGCGATGCCGAAATCGAGCTCGTCATATTGGCCATACCAGGCCCTCCTTGCATGGAAATCAGATAAAAAGAAGGGCCACCCGAAGGTGACCCTTGTGTCCAAACGAGTGGACAGACGCTGCGATCTTCTTAGCGCTTCTCGGGGATGCGAGCAGCCTTGCCCACCTTGTCGCGGAGGTAGTACAGCTTGGCGCGACGGACGCGACCATGACGGACGACCTCGAGCTTGGCGATCTTGGGGCTGTGAAGCGGGAAGGTACGCTCAACACCGACACCGAAGGAAATCTTGCGGACGGTGAAGGTCTCACGGGCACCGGCGCCGGCCATGCGGATGACGTCACCCTGGAAAACCTGGATGCGCTCGCGGTCGCCTTCCTTAATGCGGTAGTGAACCTTGACGTTGTCGGCGACGCGGACCTGCGGGATGTCCTCGCGGATCTGCTGACGCTCGATTGCGCGGATGTAATCCATGTGCAATTCCTTACTCTTCTAGAGGTGCCGTACCACCTTGGCCGGCACGTAGTTGAACAAACGTATTCGAGTATACACGCCACGACCTTGGCTGCAAGAACTATTTTGCCCGTAAGCAAAAAGACAAAAATACGCACTCTTTCTGCACTTATGCGCCGTCCGCAGCATCAGTCGTCGGCGTCGTCACGGTCGTTCCGGGCGCGATATAACCGTATTCGAGCAGCACCGAAAGCGCATGCTGCTTCCAGGTGGCAAGCTCTTCGTCATTATAGTTGTCATGAGCCCATTCATTCATCGCATCCTCGGCGTCTTGGGGCACCAGGTCCTGGCTGTCCGCCATCAGATACAGGATGCCTAAGATGTCGAAGTCCTGCTTGGTCATCTCTTCCTTGTTTGATGTGCCGATGAGGCCGTGATCGATACCGTAGCGGCAGATGTCGGTCAAAACGGTAACGAGGCCCGTAGGAATCGGCGAGGCATCTTTTGCGGCAGCGGGCGCGGTGTCGTCAGTCACTGCAGTGGCATCGTCGCTCGCCGGAGCAGGCTCGGACGCGTTCGCATCGGAAGCCGCCTGCTCTCCCTGGGCAGGAGCCGCGCTATCCGTCGTTGCCGAAGAATCCCCCGAAGAAACGGACGTAACGCTCACCGGTGTCTCGACCACGGTCGTCATCGGGTCGACCGGTGCGGGTGCGGCGATGACCTCGGCCCAATCGGAATACACGCCGTCAATAAAGGCGCGAACATGGAAGGTGCCCGGTTGCGAGATGGTCATCGTGCCGTCCGTCGCGACCGAAATGCCCTTGCTCTCGAGCTCCTGGGCCTCCCAGCTGCAGACCCTATCGACTTCCTTGCCCGTCGTGTCATAGACCGTAGCCGTTAGGCCGTCGATGCCGTTGAGATTCTCCTCGACTCCGACGACAGTCTGTGCCGAGCCCTCGAGTTTGATGCTGCCGTTAAACGACTCGGGCGCCACGTCGCTTACCTTATATTTGTAGGCCGCGGCGTCGATCTCGTCATTGGTCGAAACATGCCCGTTCACGTCCACATAGGTGTCCTCGGGGATAAAGTACTTTACGTAGGCGGTGCCGGCCTTTTTACCCACCACGACTTGCTCGTGGGTGACAGGGTCGGTCTGGATCTCGATGACGTCGGACTTGCATTTCTTGCCGTTTTTATCGACCACGCGCCAGTCGCCCGACGACTTCACAAAGCCGTAATAGTCAACATCGTCCTCGTCCCTTGCACGCACGCGATAGGAAGAGATGGGGTCTTCGTCTCCCACCGTAAGCCTTCGGGTCTTATCGGTCTGCAGCGATACGAGAATCTTGGAAATAGGCTTAATGGGCTGCGGCGTGCCCAACTGGGTATCGACCGTCACCGACTCAAACGACAGATTGGAACCCGTAATGGACATGAGGTAGGTGGCGGCCATGTCGTTGAGCACATTGCACGTGCGCGGGGCGCCGCCGTTGCGCGAAGGCACCTCGCGATCGGCCAGGACAGAATTCCAATCGATGGCGCGCACCATGTGGTTGTTGGTGCGATGCGACCAGCTCGTAACGTTTCCGGCGGTGGTATCGTAGCCGTCGTCGCCACGATGGGCGATTGAGCGCAGGAACAGGTTCTGCACGGCGTCGGTCGACTGATCCCCAAAGGTGGTGTAGAACGAGCGCTGGTCATAACCGGCGGTATGGAACTCCTGCACGGCGGCGTTGTCGTCGTAGCACTCGCCGTTCATGTTAAAGATAATCACGTCGAACGTCACGCCCACCGGCTGGTCATAGTCCTCGGACAGCGTCGTGGTAGAACTCGTCTGCTTGCTATTGACCTGCGTGTGCGCAGGGATCGTCATTTCGACGGTGACCGACTGATTGTCCGTTGTGGTGATCGACTGTTCCTCGGTCTTGCTCGCCTCCCACAACTGGGACATCGTGGCTTCGGCCGAAAACGAGGTCTCGATCTCCTCGCTCGCTGTTGCGGGCACGCCCAGCGACTCCTTGAGGCTCACCGATGCGCCCCACGAGCCGCCTTTGGAATACGATGCGGATTCAGAAGTGCTCGTGCCGACCGTCTCCTCGGTACCGCGGGCGAGCGTGATGCTCTGCGAGGCGTCCTCATAGCCGACGTTAAGAGCCGAGGTAACGAGCTCCTGCTCAGTCTTAGAATTGACAAAGGAATAGCCCGGCGCGTCCTCGGGCGCACAGTTAAGCTTGTTCATGCTGTTGAGCTGCTGAACTCTAAAGTTATAGAACGCGATGCCAAAGCCATTGAAATCATACTGATAGGTGCCGCCGAGCTTGTCGACACAAGCAATGGTGGCATAGATGACGTCCTGCTCGGTCGTGTCTTTCGACAGTCCGTCGAGCGGCACGTTTTTACGGAAATCGGAGCCCTCCAGCTTGTGACCGATACAGCCGGCGATATCATCGGTCAAGCGATCGTAGACAGCTTTGAGGCTTTTTGCAGATGTCAGACCACTCTGTTTCGATTTGTCGGCGCCGTCGGAATGCTCACCGTTGCCGCCCGAAAGCGCATCATACAGATAGATGTAGTGACCCTTACCGAAGTCCTTCTCAAAGCCCTTGCCGGCGTGGTCCCAGTACAAAAAGTCCCCGGAGTCGTCGCCTCCACCATAGCCAAGGATGTTATAGGCAAGCGATGCCCAGTTGGGCAACACCTTTTTGACGGCGGCCGTATAGAACGAGACGTTGTCGTACATCGAGGTACGGCCCTCGAGCTTGCCGTCATCGATATCTACAAACGTGCAGTCGCGATCGTTGACCGTAATGGTGAGCGGGTTGACCACGTCACCATAGAGCTCGTCGCGCGATTCATCCTGAAGGGCAAAACCGGCCGTCGGCATCCCGCAAAGCGCCGTGACCGCAACGACCACCCAGCACAGGGTCATCTGTGCTCCCCGACACGCTCGTTGCAAATACCTGGTGAGGTTTTTCATCGCAGTCCTCCCGTCAGTTGCCAATGTATTGAACCAACAGAATCAATATAAAACGCCGCCGCGTCCACAGGGGGCGCGGCGGCGCGAAGGGGGGCGTAAGAGGCGCAAATGGAACGCGACTCAGTTAAGCGGAACGCTTGGCCTCGAGCTTGGCCTGGGCGGCAGCCAGTCGTGCGAGGGGTACGCGATAGGGCGAGCAGGACACGTAGTCCACATCGGCCACGTTGAACAGGCCCTTGATGGACTTGGGGTCGCCGCCGTGTTCGCCGCACACGCCAAAGTGCATATCGGGGTTGGCGGCGCGACCCTTCTCGACGGCCATACGCACCAGCTCGAGCACCGCCGCGTCGATGGTCTCGAAGGGATTATCCTTCAGGATCTTCTTGTGCATGTACAGCGGGATGAACTTGGCCTCGGCGTCGTCGCGCGAGAAGCCGAAGGTTGTCTGGGTGAGGTCGTTGGTGCCAAAGCAGAAGAAGTCGGCATGGTGGGCGATCTCGTCGGCGACCATGCAGGCGCGCGGCAGCTCGAGCATCGTGCCCACGGGAATATTGAGCTCGACGCCCTCCTCGGCGGATACCTCGGCGATCACGCGCTCGATGACCTCGCGGGTCTGGACATGCTCGGCTGTGATGGAAACGAGCGGGACCATGATCTCGGGGCGCGGGTCGACGCCCTCCTTGATAAAGCGGGCAGCAGCCGTGGCGACGGCGCGAACCTGCATGAGCGGCAGATCGCCAAAGACAACGGACAGGCGCACACCGCGCAAGCCGAGCATCGGGTTGGACTCAACCATGCCGTCGATTCGACGCAGGCGGGCACGCAGGGTGGCAAGCTCTTCCTCGCTGGCGCCGGCGGCTTCCTTCTTGGTGATGGCGACCTCGAGCTCGCGAGGATTATCCAGGAACTCATGCAGCGGCGGATCGAGCAGGCGAACGACCACATCGCGACCGAACATGGTCTTAAACATCGCCAGAAAGTCCTCGGTCTGAACCTTGAGCAGGTCGGCCAGGGCCTGCTGCTTCACGGCCTCGTCGTCGGACAGGATAAAGCTCTGGATAATGTTCTTGCGGTCGCCCAGGAACATGTGCTCGGTGCGGCACAGGCCGATGGCCTCGGCGCCAAACTCGAGTGCGAGCGCGGCATCCTCGGGGTTGTCGGCGTTGACGCGCACGTGGTTGGCGTGACCGTCGGTCTCGTCCAGGCGAATCTCGTCTGCCCAGGACAGAATGGTGTCCAGATCGCCGGTGAGCTCGGCGGAGACCAGATCGACGGCGCCGTCGACGACAATGCCCTGGGTGCCGTCGATGGAGATGATGTCGCCCTCGTGCAGCACGCGATCGCTGCCCTCGATGCGCACGACCTTCTCGGCGGCGTCAATATGGAAGCGCTCAACGCCGCAGACGCAGGGCGTACCCATACCGCGGGCGATAACGGCGGCGTGGCTCGTCTTGCCGCCGTGGCTGGTAAGGATGCCCTCGGCAGCGACCATGCCCTTCAAGTCGTCGGGGTTGGTCTCCCAGCGGACCAGAATGACCTTATGGCCCTCGGCAGAACGTGCGACGGCATCGTCGCTCGAGAACACGACCTCGCCTACGGCGGCGCCGGGGCTGGCGTTAAGGCCGCAGGCCAGGGCCTCGTACTTCTTGGAGGAGTCGAACTGCGGATGCAGAAGCTGGTCGAGCTGCGCGGGATCGATGCGACTCACGGCCTCCTCGCGGGTGATGAGACCCTCCTCGACCATCTCGATGGCGATGCGCAGCGCGGCGGTTGCGGTACGCTTGCCCACGCGGGTCTGAAGCATCCAAAGTTTACCCTGCTCGATGGTGAATTCGATATCGCACATATCGCGGTAATGATCCTCGAGCGTCAGGAAAACGCGCTCGAGCTCCTCACCAGCGGACTCGAGGCCCGGGGTGGTCTTGAGGTCGGCGATGGGCTCAGTATTGCGGATGCCGGCGACGACGTCCTCACCCTGGGCGTTAACCAAAAAGTCACCGTAGAACTCTTTGGTGCCATCGGCCGGATTGCGCGTAAAGGCGACGCCGGTCGCAGAGGTCTCGCCTTTGTTGCCAAAAGCCATGGCCTGGACGTTGACGGCAGTGCCGAGCTCGTCGGAAATGCCATGCTGTTTGCGGTAGATACAGGCGCGCTCGTTCATCCAGCTACCAAAGACGGCCTGGATGGCAAGGCGCAGCTGGAGCTCCGGATCGTGCGGGAAGACGGGCTTGCCGTCGACAACCTCGAGCTCGGGATACAGGGCAGCCTCGACGTTCTCGGAGAAGATGCCCTTGAAGGTCTCGACGAGCTCCTGCAGGTCCTCGGCCGAAAGCTCGGAATCGACGCGAACGCCGGCGACCAAGCGAGCCTGCGTTAGGGCGTTCTCAAACAAGTCGGCATCGACACCCATAACGACGTTGGAGAACATCTGGATAAAGCGGCGGTAGCTATCCCAGGCAAAACGCGGGTTTTGCGTCTGGGCAATGAGGCCCAGAACGGAGTCGTCGTTAAGGCCCAAGTTGAGGACCGTGTCCATCATGCCGGGCATGGAGAATGGAGCACCCGAGCGAACCGACACGAGCAGCGGGTCGGATGCGTCACCAAGCATCTTGCCGCAGCGGGCCTCGAGATCGGCCTCGGCGGCAACGATCTCATCGAGTGCACCTTCGGGCCACACGTTGCCGGCACCGGAGTACTCGACACAGGTTTGGCAGGTAATGGTAAAGCCACCGGGAACCGGCAGGCCGATGCGGCTCATCTCGGCAAGATTTGCACCCTTGCCGCCAAGCACGAAGTTCATGGACTTGTCGCCCTCAGTGACACAGGTGCCCTGGGCGTCGGTTCCAAAACGGTAAACCCTCTTGCAATCGCTCACGATACTCCCCTTCCATGCGCTGTCGCGCACGACCGTGGTAACGAATCGACCCGCCGGATGCGAGCCGTGAGGGTACTATACGGTGGGTATTGGAAGTGCTTGCGTAGAGGGTGCGAGGTTTGGTAAACGTGGTAAAACTGACGGTAAACGGTAGATAAAGGTGGTTACCTTATGAAGATACCAGTGTAGGAGACTTGCAGGTCAACTGAAAGAACTTTGCTAAATCGCTTTACCATAAGTAGCTAATTTGGGACGGGGCTTTTTTAGCCACCCCGTCGGCAATCGGCCAAAAAGCTCGCGGCCTCAGCCGGGGTAGCTAAAAAAGCCCCGTCCCAAATTAGCTACTTTTGTTGGGCTCGGCGAGCGGCACGACGGGCTCGAGCTTCTTGGATTTCCTCCAAATGACCGATGATCTCGGATGCACTCTCCTCAATCGCCTTACCGTCGGTACGCACCACAAAGCAGCCTAGGCGCTTCATGAGGGCACGGGCTTCCTCAAGCTCGCTGCGCACACTCTCGGGCTCGGCATAGGAGCCGGCGACGGCGCGGGCGTAGTCATCGCCCAAGCGGCTGTCGCGAATCTCAGAAATTACGTCAACGGTCGAAATCAGGCCGAACAGGCGCATCGGGTCGACCTCGTAAATCGACTTCGGCGGCTCCATGCCGTGCGCCAGCGGAACGTTTGCGACCTTGTAACCCTGATAGGCCAAATACATCGACAGCGGCGTTTTGGACGTACGCGACACGCCCAGCAGCACGATATCGGCACCCGACAGATCGTCGCAACCGCGCCCGTCATCGTGCTCAACGAAATACTCCATAGCCTCAATGCGGTGGAAATAGCGGTCATCCGTTTTGTGAATAACGCCCGCAACGCCCTTGGGCGGCACACCGACGAGCGACGACAATACGGCAAGGGTCGGACCGATCAGGTCGACAGAGCGAATATGCAGCATACCCAGGTAATCGAGCACGCGGGCGCGAAGCGCCGGATCGACGATAGTGTGGAACACGGCGATATCACGATGGTCCGCATCGACGCGCGGGCCCACAAACGACTTGACCTGCTCCACCGAGTTCACTTTGGGCAAGCGCAAGAGACGAAAAGCCCCTTCATCAAATTGCCCGGACGCCGCAAGCACCACCTCACAAGCGGTATCACCGAGCGAGTCGGAGATAACGATAACGGTGGGACGAGCGGTGACCGGGCAATCCATGCGGGGCTCCTTTTGCGCTTATGCGCAGGCTAGTTTACTTTTTGCGGGCAAGCTCACCGATGTTGGCGATGCCAGAGAAAACGGCCTCGAAGCGGTTGAGCAGCTTAAGGCGATTATCGCGGAGCTGCTCGTCCTTGTCCATGACCATAACCTCGTCGAAGAAGCGGTCGATGGGGGCACGCAGGGCGGCAAGGGCGGCAAATGCGGCCGGGTAATCCTCGGCAGCAAGGGCGCCATCGACAGCGGTCTGAGCAGCCTCGGAGGCATCGGCAAGCGCGAGCTCGGCCTCACCCATCAGGCTGCGATCGTACTCCATACCCAGCTCGGGCTTGGAGATGTGCGCGGCGCGGGCATAGGCAGTAGCCAGGTTGTCGAAGGTCTCGGCATCGTTCTTACGAGCCTCGTCGAGCGCGGCGCAGCGGGCGAAGAAGACGGACGGAGCGATGATGTGCACCGCGGAGACGGCGGCGACGGTATCCGCCGGAATCTTCTCGTCGCGGGCCATGCTCACCAGACGGCCGTGGAAGAAGTCACGGACCTGCTGGGCGACCTCGGCGGCGTCGAACTCGATGCCCTGCTCGCTATAGAGCTCAAGGGCAAAGTCGATGAGCGTCGTGGGGTCGATCGGCAGACGATCGCGCAGGATGTTGATAATGCCAATAGCGGCGCGACGCAGCGCGTACGGGTCGGAAGAGCCGGTCGGGGGCTCACCGATGGCAAAGATACCGGCAATGGTATCGAGCTTGTCGGCACAGGCCACGATGCAGCCAGCGATGCCCTCGGGCAGCTCATCGCCGGCAAAGCGGGGACGATAGTGATCGCGAATGGCGTGGGCGACCTCGTCGTTCTCCCCCATCGCAGTTGCGTAATAGCCACCCATCACGCCCTGCTGGCTCGTAAACTCGACGACGGCGTTGGAAACCAGGTCGGCCTTGCACAGGTGCGCGGCGCGAGCGGCATCGGCAGCGAGGTGGGCGCCCAGATGGGCCTCGCGGGCAATAGCGAGCGCGAGCTGCTCAATGCGCTCGGACTTGGCGAGCACGCTGCCGAGCTTCTCCTGGAAGGCAACCTTGGCCAGACGCTCACGGAACTCGTCGAGGGAGATCTTCAGGTCCTCCTCGTAGAAGAACTTGGCATCGTCCAGACGGGCGCGCACGACGCGCTCGTTGCCGTCGATCACACGCTCGGCATTCTCGGGCTTGCTGTTGGAGACGACCACGAACTCACGTGTGAGCTTGCCCTCGCCGTCATAGATCGGGAAGTAGCGCTGGTTGGTGAGCATGGACTCGCAGATGATCTCGTGCGGGACCTTGAGGAACTCCTCGTCGAAGGTACCGACGAGCACCGTCGGCCACTCGCAGAGGTTAATGACCTCCTCGAAGACCTTCTTGGGCGTATCGACATGGCAGCCAGGGCGAGCGGCCTCGACCTCGGCAATACCGGCAAGGATGGCCTCACGACGACGCTCGGCAGAGAGCACGCCGGCGTCCTCGAGCACCTGCTCGTAGACGGCGGGACTGGCGACAACATGGTCACCGGCGCCCAGCACGCGATGTCCGCGCGTGGTGTTGCCGCTCGTCACATCGGCAAACGTCACGGGCACAACGTCCTCGCCCAGAAGGCAGCAGATCCAACGGACTGGACGCACAAACGTGGCGTGCTCGTGGCCCCAGCGCTGGCTGCGGTAGTTGGGCCACTGCAGGCCTGCGATCGTCTTCTCGCACAGGGCCGTCAGAATAGGGGTAGCCGGCACGGAGGGAATGTTCTTCTCGGCGAATACGTACTCGCGACCGTCGGTGTCCTCGCGACGGATCAGGTCCTCGGCAGCCACACCGCACTTGCGGGCGAAGCCCTGGGCGGCCTTGGTGGCGTTGCCGTAGGCATCGAAGGCAATGTTTGCCGCAGGGCCGCGCTTGACCTCGTGGACCTCATCGGTCGCGGTGGCGACGTTGGTCACGAGCGCAGCCAGACGACGCGGGCTCGAGATCACGCGGACCTCGCCATGGGCCAGGCCGGCCTCGTCGAGGCCCTTGGCGATCATATCGCCAAGCTGCTTGACGGCATTGTTCAGCGGTGCGGAGGGCATTTCCTCCGTACCGATCTCAAACAGGAAATCCTTAGCGTCTGCCATGGCTTACGCCACCTCGCCTTCCTGGTCGGCATTCTCGTTAACTCCGGCGACCTCGGCCATATAGGCCTCGCAGCACGCCTTGGCGACGGCGCGGACGCGCAGGATGTAGTTGGCACGCTCGACTGCGGACAGGGCGCCGCGGGCATCGAGCAGGTTGAAGGCATGGCTGCACTTCATGACGCAGTCGTATGCGGGCAGCGGCAGCTTGCGCTCCAGACAGGAGTGGCACTCGGCCTCGTAGTCGTCAAACTTCTGACGCATCATCTCGACGTTAGCGACCTCAAAATTGTAGGCGCTAAACTCGCGCTCGTTCTCCAGGAACACGTCACCGTAGGTCATGGGCGTGCCGTCGGGCAAATAGCTCCACACCAGGTCATAGACGGAGTTGGCACCCTGGGCGTACATGGCGATGCGCTCCAGGCCGTAGGTGATCTCGACGGGCACGGGGTCGACCTCGATGCCGCCCACCTGCTGGAAGTACGTAAACTGCGTGACCTCCATGCCGTTGAGCCAAACCTCCCAGCCAAGGCCCCAGGCGCCGAGCGTCGGGCTCTCCCAGTCGTCCTCAACAAAGCGGACGTCATGGTCGTTGGGGTCCAGGCCAATGGCGGCAAGAGACCCCAGGTAAAGCTCCTGGGCGTTGACCGGCGAGGGCTTGATGAGCACCTGGAACTGATAGTAGTGCTGCATGCGGTTGGGGTTCTCGCCGTAGCGGCCGTCGGCGGGACGGCGGCAGGGCTGCGCATAGCAGGTGCGCCACTCGGCAGGACCGAGCGAGCGCAGCGTGGTCGCGGTATGGAAGGTACCGGCACCGACCTCGGAGTCATAGGGCTGCATAATGACGCAGCCCTGCTCGCCCCAGTACTGCTGGAGGCGCAGGATGATGTCTTGGAAGGAAAGCGATGAAGCGTTCATGCCTCTAATATCCCCTCGTCGAAACGATTACACGGTTAGGTACTGTACTATAGCGGTTTTTAGTCGATAGCGCCCAGACGGTTGAGCGGCCAGTAACGCACGAGCGCCACGGCGATCAGGTCCGAACGGTCGACCGGGCCAAAGTAGCGTGAGTCGGCTGAGTTCTCGCGGTTGTCGCCCATCACCCACACGCAGTCGTCTGGGACGGTGTAGGGATAGCTCACCTGAGCACCAGGCGCCTGGACCGACAGTGGCCAGCTCATGCCCGTCGTATAGTCCTCGTCGAGCGCTTGGCCGTCAACGATCACCTTGCCGTCCTGCAGGTTGACCGTCTGGCCGGCCGTAGCGATGACCCGCTTGACGAGCACATCGTGCTCAGAGGTGCCATCGGGGTTGTGGAACACCACAATATCGCCCTGTTTGACAGGCTGGCCGAGCTCAAGCGTCACCTTTTGCGCTAGGATCTGGTCGCCAATCTCAATCGTGGACTCCATGGAACCGGTGGGAACCACAAAGGGCTCGACCACAAAGGTGCGAATCAAGAAGGTGGCCACGAGCGCGATCGCGACGACCACGACCCACTCAAACGCGCCCTTTAGCATGGAATGCTGCGACGGAACCATTCTCACTCCTCGCTCTGCGAATACGAAGCGTCCAAAATCTCCTGCGCGTACGCACGCTCCTGGGGCGTAAGGCGCGCCGTCTCAATTAAATCGGGACGCCAGCGACAGGTGCGCTCGATGGCGTTCTTGCGGCGCCAGGCGTCAACCTTGGCGTGGTCACCACTTACAAGCACGGAAGGCACGCCCTCGCCGTTAAACTCGGCAGGACGGGTGTACTGCGCGTACTCGAGCAGCCCACCGTCCTCGGCGGTCGAGAATGATTCGTCAACGTTGCTCATCTCGTCACCAAGCGCGCCGGGAATCAGACGCACGACGGCGTCAGCAACAACCATAGCAGGCAGCTCGCCGCCCGTGAGCACATAGTCGCCGATCGACAGGCGCTCGTCGGCATAGGCATACGCGCGCTCATCGACACCCTCGTAACGGCTGCACACAAACAGCAGGCGCTCGCTTTGGAGCAAGCGCTCGGCTACATGCTGCGTAAAAGGCTCACCGCAGGGCGTAAAGAACACCACGGTGGGCTTGGGGCCCTCAGAGCTGATGGCCTCGATTGCCTCGGCAATAGGCTCGACCTTCATGAGCATGCCCTGACCGCCGCCGTACGGCTCGTCATCGACGGTACGATGGCGATCGTGCGTCCAGTCGCGCAGGTTATACGCCTTAAAATCAAAAAGGCCGGCCTTGCGGGCACGGCCCAAAATCGATGTGGACATGACGGGTTCAAACATCTCGGGAAAGACCGAAAGGGTCTCGATCAGCATGTTGTCCTCCCTACTTGTCCATATCGATCAAGCCGTCCATAACGTGGACGGATATTGCCCCCCGATCGGGAAGATCGAGCACAACTTGCTCGATCACGGGAATCAGCACCTCGCCATACCGATCACCCTCGACAACCCAAACGTCGTTGGCGGGCGTCGACATAATCTCAACGATCGTTCCGAGCGACCCAAAGCGCTCGTCAACCACCTCGCGACCCATAAGGTCGGTATAGGCGGCATCGAGTGAATCGAGCTCAAAGTCATCACGGTTCGCCAGAACGAAACAACCCGTGATGCCCTCGGCGGCCGTCAAGTCGTCAATGCCCTCAAACGAAACCAGATCGCCATCGCCCGTATCGGTAACGGATGTAACCGTGCAAAAGCGGTCACGCTTGAGCGCCGGTGGCGTCAGAGCGACACGCATACCCGGCTCCAATACAGAAGGAAGCCCCCGCAGCGGCTGCGCGAGGACCTCCCCCTTCCTTCCGTGCGGCTTAACCACACGGGCGATGTTTTTGTACTGGGACCTCAAGGTCCTAGCCCAGAACCTCTACCTCGACGGAAGTGTCGAGGCGAGCGGCCAGTGCACGGGCGAGCGTGCGAATGGCCTTGATGGTACGGCCGCGACGGCCAATGACCTTAGCTACGTCATCCTCGGCAACCGAAACCTCAATAGTTGAGGCATCGTCGCCATCGATAACTTCCAGGCTCACGGAATCCGGGTCGTCGACGATCTGAACAACGAGATATTCGACGAGATCGGCGATGCGATCTGAGAGCATTGCCTCACCCTCGAGCTGTGCAGCGTCAACCTCAGGCACGATTTACTCCTCGGCGCCCTCAGCGGCCTCAGCGGCCTCAGCGGCAGCCTTAGCGGCCTCGGCCTCTTTGGCGAGCTGCTTCTTGGACTTCTTGACGACGGTCTCGGTCTTCTCGCCCTCGTTGGCGGCCTTGACCAGGGCGGCGACAGCGTCGGTGAGCTGAGCGCCCTTGGACTGCCAGTCAGCAATCTTCTCGAGATCGAGGTTGATGGTCTTGGGGGCGGTCATCGGATTGTAGCGGCCAACCTCCTCGATGATACGACCGTCACGCGGGGCGCGGGAATCGGCGACGACGACACGGTAGTACGGACGCTTCTTAGCGCCGTGACGAGCAAGGCGAATCTTGACTGCCAAAGGAAACTCCTCCAACCAAGCAGCTTTAGGCTGCAACTACAAACAAACAGTTGAACATAATACGCCATCGACGCGGGCAGGTGAAGTCCGTGAGACCAACTTCTTCGGTGTAGTCGAAGGCAAATCCATATCTTAGACAAGAATTCGCGATTTGCAAGCACATCCACGCACCCCACATGAGCTGCGCGGTATACTCATGCCATGAAAAGATGCGAACATACATACGGTTATGAGGATACTGCGGGCGTCACGCCGCCGCCCTGGACGGGTCCGGCGGTGGGTCTGATGGATCTCGATGCGTTTTTTGCGAGTGTGGAGATGCTCGATCATCCCGAGTGGCGCGGCAAGCCGCTTATCGTGGGCGGAGACGCCGAATCTCGCGGCGTCGTCTCCACCTGCTCATACGAGGCACGTCGCTTTGGCGTGCACTCCGCCATGCCCTCGGCCGAGGCACGCCGCCTATGTCCGCAGGCCATTTGGACACACGGGCATTTCGATCGCTACCACGAGGTCAGCGCACAGGTCATGAATATTCTTGCCGACGAGACACCACGCGTTGAGCGCGTGTCCATTGACGAGGCCTTTATCGACATCACGCCGGGCCGCTTTGCGCCCGAGGACCCACTGCTCGTCGTACGACGCATCAGCGATCGCGTGGCGGCACTGGGGGTGACCTGCTCCATCGGCGTCGGTTGCAACAAAACGGTGGCCAAGATTGCAAGCGAGCGAGACAAGCCGTTTGGGCTTACGGTCGTACGCCCGGGAACTGAGCAGCGTTTTCTGGCGCCGTTACCTGTTTCTGCCATGAGCGGTATCGGGCGCTCGGCCGAGGAGCGGCTGCGCCGCATGCGGATTTACACGCTGGGCGAGCTGTCGCGCGCACCGGAATCCACGCTGTCTGCGATTTTTGGCGTTAACGGCGAGCGCATGCGCCAGCGTGCGTTGGGGCTCGAGGTTTCCGAAGTCACGAGCCTCGATGAAGAGCGTGAGGTCAAGTCGGTAAGCAATGAGCGCACCTTTGCGAAAGATTTGACCGAGCGCGGGGACATCGAAGCGGCGATTGCATTATTGGGCGAATCCGTCGGACGTCGCCTGCGCCGCCAGGGACTTACCGGCGCCACGGTGACGCTCAAACTTAAGTACTCGTACGGCAGCGGTCGCTCGGCACAGCGACGACTCCCCCATCCCACCGACGACGAGAACATCTTTGTGGCGGTAGCGATCGAGTTGCTCGACAACATCTGGCAGGAAGGAATGCATGTACGCCTTGCCGGCATAGGCATGAGTGACTTCAATCATCAAGGCGGCATACAGACCGACCTGTTTTGCGAAGTCGACGACCGCGGAGCCCAATCCAGCGACCGCCGTGACCTCTCCGTCGCCATCGACGCAGTCCGAGACAAGTTCGGCGACACCGCCCTATCCTTCGGCCGCCAATCCCGCTTCTCCTCCCACTAAGTAGTCAATTTGGGACGGGGCTTTTTTAGCTACTTTAGATTGTCAGGGTAGTACGGGGCAGCTAATTTGGGACGGGGCTTTTTTAGCTACCCTTCAGCTGGCAGCGAATCACCCGGGGCCGGAATAAAACTCAACCGATTTGTAGGGTTAGCTAAAATAGCCCCGTCCCAAATTAGCTACCCAACTCATACCTGACGCGGTCGCAACACAGACCTCGTCCAAAATGAGCTATTTTTTGACTTTGACCTTTTGTATGGTGCAGTGTCCAATGCCCGTAAGACGGACGATCTGTTTAATCGAAAAGCCCTCGCTCTTCAAAGTACGAATGCAGGCATCGCGCGCCCCCTTTGGCAAAGCCTTAAGGTGATGAGGCTCGTACGGCTTAAGAAGAGCCTGCGCAAACTCCAGCGCATCTGTGTCGCTCACATGAGCGCCGTCACGGAAGCAATAGCGATTGGGCTCACCCGAGGTGCTGAAGGCAAAAAATCTCTGAGAGTCACCGAGCAACCCGAGAACGCAATCCGTTTTACAGATACCCGGATATCCCATATACTCGCGAAAGCTGCTCCATCGATACAGCGAAGCGGTCCCAATCCTCGCCTTCGCGGGATTGTCGTGAATGTATCTCACGCAGTTGAGCAGCTGATCATCATCGAGGATCGGCACACTCTTAAATCGATCCTGGAAAACAGGCCCCTTCCTGCCTGTCTTTGAGTTGAAATACATGGCATACGCCGTCGTAATCGAATGCATGCAATCGCTCAGATGAACATGCTCGTCGTCAAGCAGAAGATGAATATGGTTATCCATAAGGCACCACGCGATGACATCCACTTTAAACTTCTGGCATTTCGAAGCAATCAGCCGAATCAGATAGAGCCGATCTTCGTCATCCTCAAATATGAGTTGGTCGGCACATCCCTTTTGGACGACATGGTAAAAACCATATACAGAGATTTCTCGCGCAGTCCGAGTCATACGCATCCCCTCCTCTACAGATGACAATTACGTTACCCGAGCCAGAGTAGAAAAAAACGTACTGGGAGCTATAAATCGCGATGTTCGGCGAACGGTAGGTAGTAGCTAAAAAAGCCCCGTCCCAAATTAGCTACTTTTGGGCAAAAAGAAAGCCGGGCGGCCGCGGAAAAACGCGACTGCCCGGCGAAATACTTGAGGGTAGCTAAAAAAGCCCCGTCCCAAATGAGCTACTAGAGGAGGTCCAGGGAGAGCTGGGGAGCGTCGCCCCAGAGCTTTTCGAGGCGGTAGAACTCACGCGCCTCGGGAGTGAAGACGTGGACGACAACCGAACCGTAGTCCATGAGCATCCAGGTCTTCTGCTCGCGGCCCTCAATGGAAAACGGGTGCTCGCCGCAAGCCTCGGCGACTTTCTCCTCAATCTCGTCGACGATGGAATCAACCTGGCGGTTGTTGGTGCCGGTAGCAAGGACAAAGTAGTCGCAAACATCGGAAAGCTCAGTCAGATCGAGCACCTGAACGTCCTCGCCTTTCTTGTCGTAGGCGGCCTGCGCGGCAGCGCGGGCGACATCCTCGGCGGCGACACCGCTGGCGGAGAGCGTCGCGGCAGTGCGGTCGGACGTGGCCACGAAACTCTTGTGCTCCGCACCTTCAAGAATCTGCTCGTCGGTCATGGTCTCATCGGCCATGGAATACCTCTTTCTAGACGCACCCGAGCTAGCGCAGCTGGGCGTAATGGTTGTAAATCGTAATAGCCGTGGGATAAAGATAGCGCCCGGACTGGATCACATAGACCAGACCCTGCGCAAAACAGGAGAAGAACAACTCGTCGAGCGAGGACTTCCCCACCATCTTGCGCAGCGCATGGGCATAATCGCCGTGGCGGTTGGGTTCGATGGCATCGGCCACAAAGACCACCATATCGAGTGGCGTCATGTCGCAAGCGCCCACGGTGTGACGGTCGACAGCCTGAAAGACCGCCGGCGACAGCTCGGGAAAAAGCTGCAGAAGCTCATAGGCGGCAACCGGGCCATGCAAAAGCGGCGTCGCGGCAGACGGAGAGCCGGCAATCTTAATGCCGTAATGCAGAGCGCGCGTGACCAGCTCGTCGTCGGAGAGCACTTTGTCCCAGTCATGGATCAGGCCGGCGGCGGCGGCATCAAAACGGTCGACACCGTATACCTCGGCTAGGTGCAGCGCCGTCTCGGCAACCCCGAGCGAATGCACGTAGCGCTTACGCTTATCCTTCATGCGCACATCGAGCAACTCGTGGATACGCGTCAAGAGCGCGCGCTCGTCGCCCTCAAACTGATCTTCTACCGACAACGTTTCCCCCCGTCAATCAAAATCGTCTTGCCCAAGATCGGCATACAGGCCGCGTTTACGGATATAGCCGAGCACGGACTCGCTCGTAAGATAGCGCACGCTCATGCCGCGGGCAACCCGCTTGCGAATGTTGGTCGAGCTAATTGCCAGCGCCGGAATCTGAATATAGCGCACATCGAATGGCAGCCCCGATTCCTTAATCCTCGCCCGGGCCGTATCGATGTCAAAGCCGGGACGTGTCGCAGCGATAAAGGTTGCCAGTTCGGCAATCTCATGAGCATTGTGCCAGGTCACAATATCGATAATCGCATCGGCACCCGTAATAAAGTAAAGCTTCACCTGTGGAGGGTAAAACTCGCGAAGGGCACGCAGCGTCTCGGCTGTATAGGTGACACCGGCACGATCGATCTCGAAGCGGCTTGCCAAAAAGGCCGGGTTCGCGGCAGTCGCGAGGACTGTCATGGCATAACGGTCCTCAGCAGGCGTCACCGGTTTGTCGAGCTTAAAGGCAGGAGAGCCGGCCGGCATAAAAAGCACAGCGTCCAAGTCGAGCGACTCGCGAGCCTGCTCGGCAGTCACCAAGTGCCCGTAATGAATCGGGTCAAAGGTGCCGCCCATAATGCCAAGCCGAAACTCGTGCCCATCCTTGATGGGCAGCTCAGGCAATCCGATTCCACCGCGCAGCGACATGGCTTACTCGCCCTCCGGGGTCTCAATAACGTCGACATCGGTAGCGCCTTCGGAGCCCTCGGTGACATGAGCCACGTCCGCATCCTCGGCCGCTACGTCAATAACCTCAACGCCAGCATCCTCGAGCTCGTCCTCGTATTCCGAGAAATCCTCGGCGCCCTCAAAGTCAAAGGCGCGCTGGCAAATGCGAACCTCGTCGCCCGCACGGCAGCCGGCCTTCTCGAGCGCGTCGTCAACGCCCATGCGCGCAAACTTATGCTGCAGGTAGATGACGGCTTCCTCGTTTTCCCAGTCGGTTTGGATAACCATGCGCTCGATCGCGCGACCAACCACGCGGAAAGCACCCGGCTCTTCCTTAACAATGCGGAAGCGCTTCTCGCGCTGCAGGCGGCGACGCTCCCACTCCTCGTCGCGCAGATCGACCGGCTCATCGGAAACCGCAAGCTCCGCGCGGAGCTTAGCCACCTGCTCGCCCACGGCAAGCATCAGCGTGTTGAGGCCGGCACCCGTCACGGCGGAAACGGCAAAAAACATATGGCCGTCGTCGAGCGCCGCGCGCTTAAGGTCGGCAATCTTGTCGGCCGTGCCCGGCGCATCGCACTTGTTGGCGACAACGATCTGTGGGCGCTCCGAGAGCTCGGCACCATACTGCTCGAGTTCGCGGTTAATGATGCGATAGTCCTCAACCGGATCGCGATCCTCAAAACCGCCCGTCATATCGACAACGTGCATAATCAAAGCAGTGCGCTCAATATGGCGCAGGAACTGGTGACCCAAGCCCTTGCCTTCACTCGCACCCTCGATGAGACCGGGGACGTCGGCAACGACGTAAGAATATTCGCCGGCACGCACCATGCCCAGATTGGGCACGAGCGTGGTAAACGGGTAGTCGGCGATCTTAGGACGGGCGGCGCTCATACGGGCAATGAGCGAGGACTTGCCCACCGAGGGAAAGCCCACGAGCGCGGCATCGGCCATAAGTTTCATCTCGAGCTCGATCCAGTGCTCCTCGGCAGGCTCACCCAGCTGGGCAAACGCGGGCGCGCGGCGCACCGACGTCACAAAGTGGGTGTTGCCCAGACCGCCGGCCCCACCGGGCGCCACGACAACGCGCTCGCCATCGTGCACCAGGTCGGCAATCTCGAACATCGGGGTCTGCGTCTCGGGATCGAGCTCGCGGACTACGGTGCCCATGGGAACTTTCAAAATCAGGTCCTCGCCGCTCTTGCCATTGCGACGGGCACCCTGGCCGTGCGTGCCGCGCTCGGCACGGAAGTGATGCTTAAAGCGGTAATCGATCAGCGAAGACAGCTGAGCATCGGCCTGGATGACGACATTGCCGCCACGGCCGCCGTCGCCGCCATCAGGGCCGCCCTTGGGAACAAATGCCTCGCGCCTAAACGACATGCATCCGGCTCCGCCGTCGCCGCCGCAAACGTTAATGCGGCTGATATCGGTGAACTGTGACAACAGAATCGCCTCCTACAAAAAAGAGGGAGACCCTTGAATCCTAAAACTCAAGTGCCTCCCACATATGTGCTCTATGAAGGGTGAATTACGCGTTCGCGAGCGGGCGTACGCTGACCCTGTGCTTGATACCCTTGTGGAACTCAACGGTACCGTCGACCAGCGCGAACAGCGTGTCGTCCTTGCCACGGCCAACGTTCGCACCCGGGTGGATGTGCGTGCCATGCTGACGGACGAGAATCGTGCCCGTGGTTACCGTCTGGCCGGCGAAGCGCTTCGTGCCAAGGCGCTGACCGCGGGAGTCACGGCCATTACGGGAGGAACCGAGTCCTTTTTTGTGTGCCATTGTGTATACCTACTCTTTCGTTACGAGTGTAATCTACTCGGCGACGGGAGCCTCGGCAACAGCCTCAGCCTCTGCCTTGACAGCCTTCTTGGCGCGGGAGGTAGCCTGAACCTTCACGATCTTCAGCTTGGTGAGCTGCTGACGGTGACCCTTCAGACGACGATAGCGCTTACGCTTGTGGAACTTGAAGACCAGCTGCTTCTCGCCCTTGAACTGCTCAACGATCTGAGCGGTAACCTTGGCCTTGGCCAGCTTGTCGGGATCGGTGACGATCTTCTTACCATCGTTGAGGAAGATGACCGGCAGGGTGACCTTGTCGCCCTCATTGCCCTCGATCTTCTCGACGGTGATGACATCGTCGGTGGCGACCTTGTACTGCTTGCCGCCCGTGTTAACGATTGCGTACATGTTTACTTGCCCTTCATGCATCAGTTAGTGCAACAGCCGAATATAGTAGCAGGCGATAATACCCCCGTCAACGAGTATGTGGAGCAAATCCACAAGTTCGCACAGGTATGGGGCTGACGAGTCGGCCCTCGTCGTCTTCGCATGCTTGATTCTGACGCTCGACATCGTAGGAGCAGATGGTCACGAGGTCTTGCATACCGGTGGAAACAATAGGTGCATCGACGCCCGGGGTCAAGCCCTGCAACAAAACATCAGCAGCAGAAAGCAAAATTTCCGGACGCATGGAGCCCTCGTTGTCGGCATGGGTGTCGAGTATGAGCACCAGATGGTCCGGGCACTCCCCCGCCTTAAGCTCGTAGCCCACGAGCGTATGGTCCAAGTCAAGGCGCTTGCTCTTTTTGCCGCGCGCATAGTCGATGCCGTGGGCCGCACGCAACGTGTCAATCGCGGCGCGCACCTCATCGGCGCTCACGGGTGACTCAGGGTCCAGGTGCAGGTCGATGCGGTACGACAGGCGCGTGAGCTGGGCCGTGAGCGCCGGCGTGCGCACGTCGATGTATGCAGCCTCGATGGGCGCCAAATCGGCCGGAGATGCCGCGGCCAGGCGCCCAAAGGCCTCGTCGAGCGCGACGAACTCGGTCATAAACAGGTCATACCACTCGCAGGTCGACGACGTGCCCACGGGCAACGCCGACGAAAAGCCCACACGCATATGCGGCGAGAAACCCTGCGTCACGGCATAAGGCAGGCCCGCGCGACGCACGATACGCTCAATGGTATGGATTAGTTCCAAATGGCCCAGGTACTTAAGGCGGTCGCGCTTGCCGTAGCGAACGCGAAGCCTAAAGAGCGTGGGGTTGTCGGTCAAGCGCTCACTCATGCGCGATCACCCACCAATACGTTCTTGGCGTGGAGCGTGGGGCAGATTCCGCAGCCGGTGCACGACGTGCGGGTGCAGTCGGGCGTCGTGACACCCTCCAGCGAGCGACGGTATTCGCGCTCGAGGAAGCCGCGCGAGCAACCGGGGCTCACGTGCTCCCAGGGCAGGTGCCAGTCTAGCTCGTAGGGCAGGTGCACGAGCTCGTTGAGGTCGATGCCGTTTTTGGCCGCGGCCTCCTTCCAGTTATCGAGCGAAAAATGCTCCACCCAGGCGTCAAAACGCGAACCGGCACGCCAGGCATCGATGATGACCGGCGTCATGTCGCGGCCTGCACGAGACAGCGCCGCCTCGATAAGCGAGGTCTCGGCATCGTGGTAGTGCACGCGGACCGCACGGTTGCGAACGCTCGTAATGAGGAGCCTCTGGCGGCGTTTGACGTCGTCGTAATCGAGCTGCGGGCACCACTGGAAAGGCGTGGCGGCCTTGGGAATAAACACCGACACCGAGATGGACACCGAGATGGAACCGCGGCGCGCCTTGGGCACCACGGAGCGGCCGAGTTCCAGCACGTGATCGGCCAGGTTGGCGATGGCCACGATATCCTCATCGCGCTCGCCGGGAAGACCCATCATAAAGTAGAGCTTCATGCGGTTCCAGCCGGCCTCGAAGGCCGCCTTGGCCGCGCGGTCCACGTCCTCCTCGGTCACGTTCTTGTTGATGATGTCGCGCATGCGCTGGCTACCGGCCTCGGGGGCAAACGTCAGGCCGCCCTTCTTTTCGCCGGCGACCGACTCGGCCATATCCACGCCAAACGAATCCAGGCGCTGCGAGGGAATGGACACGCGAATGCCCGTATCTTCCAGGCGGCGGTTAAGGCGACCGAGCACGTCGCGGATGCAGGAGTGATCGGTGGTCGAAAGCGAGGTAAGCGACACCTCGTCATAGCCGGTCTTTTCCAGGCCCTGGATCACCGAGGACACGATCTGGTCGGCCGAACGCTCGCGCACTGGGCGATACGTCATGCCGGCCTGGCAAAAACGGCAACCGCGAGCGCAGCCGCGCAGGATCTCGATAGACAGGCGATCGTGAACGAGCTGCGCATAGGGCACGCACGACTGCGACAATGGATTGGTAGCTCCAAAGTCCTCGACGACGCGCTTGTAGACCACCGGCGGCACGTCCTTACCCTCGCGCGGCACGGTGTAGCCATGCGGTGAGCAGGGTTCGTCATAGCGCACCTCGTACAGCGACGGCACATAGGTACCGGAGACGGTCGCGAGCCGCTCGACAATCTGGGCGCGCGGTACGCCCTCGTCACGCAGGCGGCGATGCAACTGGCAGATCTCGAGCAGCGACTCCTCACCCTCGCCAATCAGGATGGCATCGAAGAAGGCCGCATACGGCTCGGGGTTATAAACCGAAGGTCCGCCGGCGACGATGATGGGATCGTCCTCGGTGCGGTCGGCCGCCAGCAGCGGAATGCCGGCTAGATCGAGCGCCTCGAGAAAGTTTGTCACGGCCATCTCGTGCGGCACGTGCATACCGACGATATCAAACGAGGCCACGGGCGCTGCGCCTTCGAGCGACAGCAGCGGGATACCGACCTCGCGCATGGCATCGCCCATATCGGGCCACGGCACATAACCGCGCTCACAGGAGATACCCTCGGCCTGGTTAAGGATGTTGTACAGGATGGCGATACCCTGGTTGGGCAGGCCGACCTCGTACACGTCCGGGTAAATCATGCAGCAACGATAGTCGGCATCGGCCTTGGAGAGCGTACCCCACTCGTGGTCGATATAGCGACTCGGCTTTTCGACCTTCGCGAGCAGCGGCTCGATCAAATGAAAACAGTCTTGGTATGGAACGCGCAAAAGAAACCCCTAAGCAGCGAGATCGGATGCATCCTCAAAAGGATTCATGGGACGGGTAGCGCCGGCAACCGTAGTCACCAGGTCGCGGACGCGCGAGAACGTGGCGGCAACCACCTCGTTGGCACGGCTGTAGTCGATATCGCGCTCGTAGAGAGACACGAGCGCACGACCCATGCCATAGGTGCCGACGGCGGCGGAGAGTGCCTTGACGGCAAAGCCGATATGCGGCGTCTGCTTTACCAGGGCGCGAGTGACAGCGCGCATTACCAAGCCGCCGGCAAGCACGCCCGCGACCTCGTAGCCACGCTCGGGCTTAATGCCGCGTCCAAAGATGGCCGCAAGCTCAAAGAGCATGCCAACCTGCGCCAGCGCCATAACGGGATAATCGGCCCCCGGCAAAAACACCAGCGCGCCCGTCGCCATATTGGTAAGCGCGCACGAGGTGATGATGCGGTTGGCGGCGGCAATGCGCATAAAGGCAAAGTTCGCCGCAAAGGCCGTCTCCTTTTCCGTACGGTCCAGGATCCAGCGGGCGAGCGTCTCGAGCAGATACGTCTTATCGGTGGCCGCTACCACGCCGAGCATGGGCGTGGACTTCTGGATAAAAGGCACCTCGACAGCGGACTCGGCAAGCACGCACACGGGCGCGCCGGCAATGACGAGCTCCTGCACGGCGCTATCCAGGCGGTCGGAACCGCACGAAAGCACCAGCACCACGTCGGTATCGGTCTTGGGGACGATTCGCTCCTCACCCAGGCGCTCAACGCGGACAATGCCCGAGGTCGTCTGCGGCACAAAGGCATCGCGCACCGTCTCGACCAAAAAACGCGAGGCGGTCGAATCCAGGTAGACCGAAACGCGCACCGGCGTATCGGAATCCCTCTTGGTGGTCGCGCCCATTTTAAAAGCGCGGGTCAGCTTTTCCACGGGAATCTTCATGGCAAACCCCTCCAGCGGTTACGCGGCGCCCGAACGATGCCGCCATATGGATTGTACGATACCCACCGTCAACAACTGGATCATCATCGACGACGAACCAAAGCTAATGAACGGCAGCGGAATACCGGTAATCGGCATCATGCCAATGCACATGCCGATGTTCTCAAACGTCTGAAATGCCCACATGCCGACAATACCCACGCATGACAAGCGTAGAAACAGAGACTCGCACTTAAAGGCGACGCGGATCGTCGAGAAGATGAGCAGCACGTACAGGCACAGCAACAAAAAGGAACCGCAGAAGCCGAACGTCTCTGACAAAAAGGCGAAGACGAAGTCGGTATGGAACTCGGGCAGAAAGCCGCCGGCCGACTGCGTCGCATGCCCCAGGCCCTTACCAAAGAAACCGCCCGAGCCGACCGCGATCAACGACTGCTGCAGGTTGTATGCATCGTCCGAATCGGCGTTGTCGGGATCGATGAAGACCGTCAGACGATTCATCTGGTACTGCTTAATGAGCACATCGTGGCCGAGCAGCGAATCGAAGACCGAATCGAGCGCCAGGACGAGCGCCACCAAACCCACGAGCAGAGCCAAAGTCGACAGCACCCATTCGCGGCGCGCACCGCTCATGCAGATGACAATGGCGCCCGACACCAGCACGACCAGTCCCGAGCCCAAATCGCCCATGGCGACGACGGCCAAAAACGGAACGGACAGCATGCCGCAGAGCTTAATGTAGTCGCGAGCGGTATCGATGCGCCCGTTGTACTGCGAGCCAAGCGTGGCCATAAAGAAGATGGTGATGAGCTTGGCAAGCTCAACGGGCTGGAATGTTAAACCGATACCGGGAATCTTGATCCAACCCGTCATTCCCAAGCCGCCCGTGTAGGACAGGCCCGGAATCTTAGGCGAGAAGATCACTATGAGGTCGATGACGAGCAGGGCCGTCGAAAAATTGGAAATGCCGCGCAGGTCGGTGCACCAGACGAGCACCGCCAGCACCGCGCCAATACCGATACCCAGCAGGTGACGCGAGAACGAGGCGTCGGCTTTAAACTGCGAGGCGGACCAGATAATAATGGCGCCATAGGTGACGAGCGCCACAGTCGCCAACAGCACGCCGACGTGCACCTTTTGGCGAAACGTTCCGCGCGATGCGGAAATCTGCTTGTTGACGCGGTCCAGGCTGCTGCGAGAGCCGGTTTTGGTTGAGCGGAACAGGTCCGCCGGCGAAAAGTCCATCGCAACCTCCTATCGAACCGAGGAATCGCCCGTGGCCGTCGACGTGTCGGGCTCGTCATAAATCGCACCGAGGACATCGCGCACAACGTGCAGCGCGGTATCGGAGCCGCCACCGCCCTGTTCCAAGACAGTGGCGATCACGTACTTGGGGTCATCGGCCGGCGCGTAGGCGCAAAACCACGCGTAATCGTCCTCGCCGCTCTTCTCGCCCGTGCCGGACTTGCCGTAGACCGTAGGGGTCAGGGAGTTAAAGTGCGCGGCGGTCGAAGTCGACGCCGAGTAAATCACATCGTGCATGCCGTTGCGGACCAGCGCAAGATCGGCATCGTTGTTAATTTGGGCCTCAAGGCGCTTCTTTTTGCCCTTGCCGTTGTACTTATAGGCATCGCCGTCGCCATCACGCGAGACAGCAGATAAGAACACATGCGGCACATACTGTTTGCCGCCGTTGGCAATACCCATGTAGGCGCAGGCCATCTGCAGCGGTGTCACCAGAATGTCGCCCTGGCCGATGGCGATGTTGGTCATATCGCCGGCATTCCACTTGCGGTCCTCGGCCGAGGCGTCGGTAAAGTACGACTCTTTCCACTCGGCATCGGGAATGCGGCCCGCACCCTCACTCGGCAGGTCGATGCCGCAGGTCTTGCCCAGGCCCCAACGGCGAAAGACCTCTTGCAGGCCTTCGGGATGCTGGTCGTTGTAGAAAAAGGCCTTGCCCATATCGTAGAACACGGGGTCGCAGGAGTTGGCGATACCGGACTGCAGCGTCATCGTGCCGTGGCCGGAGTGCAGCCAGCAGTACTTTCCCCAAGATTTGCCCAAGCCGGTCCAATATCCCGTGCAGTTGGTCGTTTGACTCGAAGTGTACGTTCCAAATTCGAGGCCAGCCAACGCCGAGAGGGGTTTGATGGTCGAGGCGGACATGTACTGGCCGCTAATGGCGCGGTTGAGCAGCGGATGCGAGCCCTCGTCATCGTTAAGCTCGGTCCACACGTCATTGGAAACACCGCCGATAAAGACAGAAGGATCAAACTTGGGTTCGCTTGCCATGCCCAAGATCTCGCCGTTGTTGGGGTCAAGGCACACCACGGCACCGTTGCCGGCATTGCTATGGCCCGTAGTCTTGGCAAGCTCAATGGCATTCGCCAGAGCCGTCTCGCAGGCCTGTTGAATCTTAAGATCGAGCGTAAGCTTAATGTCAGAACCGGCCTTGGCGGGAACGGCGCCGGCTTGACCGGTAACGTTACCCGAGGCGTCAACTTTCACGGTCTGCTCACCGCGAATGCCCTGCAGCAGATTTTCGTAGTAAATCTCTACGCCCGCCTGACCCACAATATCGCCCGATTGATACGAAATCTGGCCAGCCGCGCTTTCGTTGCCGTCCGACGACTTCTTGTTCTGCGCCTCGAGCTGCTCGGAGGTAATGGTGCCGGTATAGCCCAAAATATGGCAGGCGGTCTCGCCATACGGGTACTGGCGCTCGGTGCGCTCGGCGATCTTCACGCCGGGAAACTCACCGGCGTGCTCCTGAATGTAGGCGACGGTAGAGCGGCGCACGTCAGTCGCGATCGTATGCAGGCTCTGCGCGCCCTCGGAATTGTCCTGGATGTTGCGCAGCACCGCGACATACGGCATGCCGAGCACGTTGGCAAGATGACGCACCAGCACCTTGTCGTCGGCAAGATCGCAATAGGCGACGACGGCGAGCGAGGGGCGGTTTTGCACCAGTGCGACGCCGTTGCGGTCCAAGATGCGGCCACGCACGGCCGGCGTGGTAACGGTACGGGTCTGATTGCTCTTGGCCTGCTTGTCGTAGTAGTCCGACGAGACCATCTGCATGCCCCACAGCTTAACGGCAAGCGCGGCAAACATGGCACCCACGCCCGTGGTGAGGATGGAAAAACGGCCCTTGAAGGCCGTGGCGGCCGTATTGCCCTCGCCCTCGGTGGCGCGCGGGGCCGTTCCGTGCTGTGTGTCGTAGGTAAAGCGGGAGTCGCCGCGGCGCATGATGACCAGCGCGACCACAATGGCCACGACCAGCGCGATACCGGCGACAACAACCGTCAACTGGGAAGACATCTTGAGGCCTCCCCTATTTGAGCTTACGGGTCTTGGGCTTAAAGCGCATGCCCGTCTGACGCCCACCGCGCGCGGAGAACCCATAGCCAGACTGCGGAGCGGCGCCGGACATCAAAAACGGAATGGCAATCAAGCCCGTCAGGATCGAGGACGGCAGAGCGTGCCCAAAGATGGCCACCACAAAGCTCGTCTCCAGACCCATAAACAGCAAGATGATGCTGTAGACCACGTTGATGGCAAGCGCAAAGGCGCCCACGGTAATTCCGCGCGCGCTCGGCGAGCCGCCCGTCTGACCAGCCGCGCTGTGCACCAAAGCAAAACTGCCCACGGTCAGCAGCAGCGACATAACGCCCACCGGCACGGCGGCGGAAAGGTCGTAAAACAGACCGCTGCAAAAGCCGCACACGACGGCACGCGTAGGGTCGCCCGAAAACACGCTCAGACACACCAAGATGATCATAAAGTTGACGCGACCGCCCGCGATGGAGATTTGCGGTGCCAGTCCCGCCTGCAGCAGCACGCAGACGATAGCGGCGATTGCAAAGGCGCGGGAGCCAGTCCCCTGCTCGTGTAGATCCATGGACATGCCTCCCTATTCGCTCGATCCAGAATCGGACGCTTCGGCCGTGTCGGAATCATCATCCGATTTCTCGTCCTTAGACTGAGTCGCAGCATCGCGCGACGTGCCCTGCGGGGCACTATTGGCCGAGCTCACATCATCGTCCGAAGCCGACTGCTCGTCGGTGAGCGAGGTGATGACGAGCACTTCCTCGTTATTTTCGGCCGTGGTCTGCGCACGCACCACAATGGTGTAGTACACGTCGTTAGCCGACTTCTCGACCGAAGACACGGTGCCGAGCGGCAGTCCCTTGGGGAACACGCCACCGATGCCCGAGGTCACGATGATATCGCCAACCTTAACATCGGAGTCGACGCTCACGTACTCAAGACGCAGCGTGCCATCGGGCTGGCCCTGTAGCATGCCTTGTGCGCGCGTGTCCTGCACCATGGCGGACACACCAGAGTTCTCGTCGCCAATCAGGCGCACGGTCGATGTCTTGGCCGAAACCTCGATAATCTGGCCGATGACGCCGGCCGAGCTCGTCACGGGCATGTTGATGGTAAGCCCGTCGGCAGAACCCTTATCGATGGTGACGGTCGACGTCCAGGCGTCACCCGAGGCTCCGACAATACGAGCCGCAGTGGACTTGAGGTTATAGGTCGACTGCAGGCCCACAAGACCCTCAAGGCGCTCAGCGGTCTTTTGGGCCTCGGAAAGCTCCGCGACCTTGGAAGTGAGGACCTCGTTTTGCTTTTTAAGGTCGTCGAGCGACTCCTGCGAAGCGGTGAGGTTGGAGAAAACGTTGCCGATGGCATTGAATGGCGCCGCCACCGCCGAGCCAACAAAACGCACCGGAGAGGTGATTGTCGTGACGCCCGAACGCACGGCATGTATCGGCCCGGCCTCGCCCTCTCGAATGTAAAACGTGAGCAGCAACACAGAAATCAGGCTGAAAACAATCAACGGGCGCATACCCGTTGATTGTCGTTTGGTATTCAGATTTGAAGAGAAACCCGAAGATCGTGCCAAATGGAATCCACCTTTTGGAAATTAAGCATTGGTCTGGACGAAACCGCCGTCAAACGCGTTGGCCTCGAGCACGCGGGCGCAACCGTTTACGACGTTGTCGAGCGCCGTGGGGCTCACGTTGACCGAAACGCCTGTCTCGTCGCGCAAGCGGACGTCGAGGCCGCGCAGCAGCGCTCCGCCGCCGGTCAGCAGAATGCCGTAGTACATAAGGTCCGAGGCAAGATCGGGCGGCGTGGCGTCGAGTGCGTCCTTGACGGCCTTGGCCATCTCGTCGAGCGGCTTATTGAGCGCACGACGAATCTCCTCGCTCTCGATGCGCACGGTCTTGGGCAGGCCCGTGATCACGTCGCGGCCATTGACCTCGACGTCGAGCTCGTCCTTGAGCGGCACGGCAGAGCCGACCTTAATCTTAATGTCCTCGGCCGTGCGCTCGCCGATGGCCAAATTGTAGGCATCGCGAACATGTGTGAGGATAGCCTGATCGAACTCGTCGCCGGCAATGCGGATGGACTGCGACACGACGATACCGCCCATGGCGATAACGGCAACCTCGGTGGTGCCGCCACCGATATCGATGACCATGGAGCCGGTCGGCTCCTCGACAGGCAAGTCAGCACCGATAGCGGCAGCCATGGGCTCCTCGATCAGATAGGCCTGGCGAGCGCCAGCCTGAATCGTAGCCTCGAACACGGCGCGCTTCTCGACCGACGTGACACCGGAGGGAACGCATACGACGACGCGCGGACGAGGGGTCCACGGATAGCGCTTCTCGGAAGCCTTATCGATAAAGTAGCGAAGCATGGCCTCGGTGACATCGAAGTCGGCGATGACGCCATCCTTAAGAGGACGCACGGCCACAATGTTGCCGGGCGTACGGCCAAGCATACGCTTAGCCTCGATACCGACTGCAAGGATGCGCTCATCGTTTTTGTCGATAGCGACGACGGAAGGCTCGCGAATGACGATGCCCTTGCCGCGCACGGAGACAAGCGTATTGGCGGTGCCGAGGTCGATGGCTAGATCGCCCGCATAGCTACCGAAGAACATGTCCATCAAAGAAAACAACGCAACTCCTGATGTGTTGGATGATTGCTGGAAACTACTAGCCCATCATACTAGCGCAAGCCCGGCACCTCACTTGCGGTGAAGCACCGGGCAGCGCCAAATCTCATAAGGTCACTACTGGTTGTCAGCGGCCGAGAAATCGATGTCGAGCGAAGATACCGCCCAGCCGATATGGTTATCGGAGCGCACGAATTTGACGGTATATTCCTGCTCGCCGCCCTTGGACAGCGAAGCCTTCACCTTCGCGGTGGTCTCGGTCATGGACTGATCCATACCTTCAACGGAGACGGTGGCGCCCTGCGGGATCGAGGAGATAATCATCGCCTTGGCGTCCTCGGACAGGCTGGAGGCCAGGCAGGACTCGGCCTTGGCGGTATCACCGTCGCCGGCAGCCTGGAACAGATCGGTGATGACGGACTCCTGCGAGGGGATACCCATGCCGCGCGTGTAGGCAAAGCCCAAACCGCCCGCGGCAAGAACAATCAGCAGAAGCAAAACCAGGAAGACCTTGAGGCCCGTATGGCGATGGCGACGACGGACCTTGGCCTGCTTGCGGTCCTGACGATCCTGCTGGACCATCTCGGACTCGGACAGCGTAAAGAAGCCCGTGTCGGACGGATCGGGCATAAACTGGCCAGTGGCACCCGTGGGATCGAGCGAATCGACAGCAGTCGTATCCATGGCGGGCGCCGGGGCCGTGGCCATGGCGGTCTGGGCCGAAAGCGCGGCAAGTGAATCGTGCACGCGGGCAAGCTCATCGGCCTGCTCGGGTGTGAGCTGATAGATGCCGTCGGCGGTGGCGGCATTAAAGGCATCGAGCGCCTCGGAAGGACGACCCGCGGCAGAAAGCGCCTCGCCCATACCCGCGTTAAGCGCACGCGTGTCATCGCGCGGACCGGCAAAGTCGATGGCCGTGCGATAGGTCTCCACGGCGTCCGCCGGTCGGCCAAGTTTGATGAAGCAGCGGCCGAGTTCGCCAAGGGCGGCCGCGGGGGCTGGATTGGCGCCATCGATGGCGGCCTGGCGGAAGGCAGTGCCTGCATTGGCGAAATCGCCCGACTGGAACAGCGCGTTGCCAAGACCCAGATAGGCCTTAAACGGCGTGGCATAGGAAGCATCCTGCGTTGCGGCGGAGAACGCCTGGGCTGCGGTCACATAGTCACCCACGGCAGCGAGCGCCTTGCCGCGGTTGGTGAGCAGCGCGCCGCGCTTTCCATAGGTGCCGTCGTTGAGGGCAGCCGCGTACGCCTCGGCAGCCTCGGCATACATACCCAGGTGCATCAGAGCGTTGCCACGCAGATGGTCGGCCTCGCCCATGATCTCGCTGGGGGTCTTTGCCGCACCGAGCATCTGAGCGGCTGCAGAAAAGTCGCCCGCACGATAAGCGGCTCGACCCTGTTGAATCAGCTGGCTATTCAAGGAAGTCCCCTTTTACTCGTGAACGATCTCGACATGGACGATCTCGTCGCCGGCACGCAGCTGCGAAATCACGTCGAGGCCCTCGACCGTGGTGCCAAAGACGGTGTAACCGGAATCCAGATTGTGCTGGGCACCCAGACAGAAGTAGAACTGGGAGCCCGCAGAGTCGGGGTCCATGGAACGTGCCATGGCAAGCGCACCGTCCACATGGCTGTTGCGCGGGTTGGTGGCAAACTCTCCCTTGATGCAGTAGCCGGGGCCACCGGTGCCGGGCATACCGTCGGGGCCCTCAAGGCCGGCGGCGACGTCAGCGCCGGACATATCGCGGGTATTGGGGTCGCCGCCCTGGATCACAAAGCCGGGCACATAGCGGTGAAACTTAAGGCCGTCATAAAAGCCCATGGTGGAAAGCTCGCAGAAGTTCGCCACATGGATGGGAGCGCCCTCGCCGTCAAATTTGACCTTGATCGTGCCCTTCGACGTCTCGATGATCGCGCACTCGTCACCAGCGAGCTGGTACTCGGGCGTATAAAGCTCTTTCTTAAAACCAAACATGTGGTTCCTTCCTCGTGCGTTTAAAGCATATTTGTACGAATTGTAGCAATAAGCACGGGCTTCCATCAATTGCGCACGCAGGTTATGCCGTCGGAGGGCAACAAATTACGAACGCGGCTGCGGCTTCCAGGCGCTCACATTGGCATCGTACTGGTTAAGGGCGCTGTTGCCGCCCTGTGCGATGGGAGCCAAGATTTCACTCTGGCGTGCACTCAGCGACTCGCCATCGGGAATGGACAGCGAGATATCCCAGCTCTGGCAGATCATGTCGACGCGCTCGTACATCCACTCGGCAAGCTGCTTGAGGTGCTCGATATCCTCCGCGTAGACGGTATCATCTTGCACCTTAAGGTTGTTGAGCTCGTCTTGGGTCTTTTTGATCTGGTCGCGCAGGGCATAAGCGCTCTGCGACAGCTCCTGACGCGTGGAGAGCGGCGTGCGCAGGTACCCGCTGTTAAACGAGTCGACAACCTCGCCGATCTGATCATCGTCGCCATACGACACGATGGTCTGATACAGACCGTCGAGCTTGGTATAGAGCTGGTCGTCGGAAAGGACGGTCTCCTCCTGGACCACCTCGGCGGTATCGTCGGACTTGGTCTCTTCCTCGGTAGCCTCGCCCTTCTGGCGCGAGGGGAACGTCGTCTTGGCGGCCTGGCCAAACTGGTCGTAAAAGCCCGGCATAACGCCCATGGGGTCCGACGTCACAAACCAATAGGCACTGCCGCACACGGCAGCGAGCAACGCGATGACGATGAGCGGCTTGGGAATACGGCGCTTGTGCTTGTGGTAGGCATCCTCGTCCGGATGCACCTTGCGCTTGGGTTTTTGATTTTTGGACTGAGCGTCGTCACGAAGGGACACCGGCAGCGGGATATCGACCTTGGGAATGCCAAAATCCCTGTCGAAAGCCGGCAGCACGCAGGTCTCATTGGGATCGGCGGCATCGGAAAGTACCGCGGCGGCAGAGGCCGGCGCATGGGGCACCTCGGTATCGATCTGCTCCTGCGTCAGGCGGGGAAAACCAGCCGTGCGCCCAGCAGCCAGGTCGGATGCGGCCGCATCCTCGGATAGAATGCCCGGGGCAGGGCGCCCGCACTTGGAACAGGTACGGTCATGAGGCGACAGACGGGCACCGCAGCCTTCGCAGAACACAAACTCGGTGTGCTCGGGGCCATCGCCCGGGCCAACATAGGTATTGCAATAGGGGCAGAACGAGGAGCCGTCCTCTATGGTCTTGAGACAATGCGGGCAAATCACGGCATCCTCTTTTCGGAATCATTCGAACAATCGAGGTTAGAGCATAACATCGCTACGCCCCTAAAGGCACAGGGCACCAATTCAACATCGCAGGGTAGCTAATTTGGGACGGGGCTTTTTTAGCTGCCCTGGCCGCCAATCGGCCAAATAGATCGCGCCATCAGCCGGGTAGCTAAAAAAGCCCCGTCCCAAATTAGCTACCCTGTGAGGTGCGGTTACTTCTTCTTTTTGCTCGGCATCGAGACCTTAATGCCCTGGGCGGACTTGGTCACACGCGAGCGCTTGACGCCCGCGCCCTTCTTTTTCTTGGGCTGGGTCTTTTCCACGCCCTCGAGCGCGCGGGCTTCGGCCTCACGTGTCGTACGCTCCTCGCGGCGCTGCGCCATGTCGGCGGCGACGCGCTTGGCAAAACGCTCGGCCGTCGAGCCCGTCGAGCTCACCTTGCCGCCACCGCGGCCCAAGCGAACGCGCACGCCGCGGCCAAAGCCAGTGGCGGCATGGCGGCGACGCGGCTTAAGCGAATCCATCATCGTGGCGAGTTTAAAGAACACGCCGCAAGTAAAGACCACAATCACCAGAAGGATAATTGCCTCGCCCATCGACAAGTTGGCGATAGACAGCAGCTCGGGGAATCCGATAACGCCCACCAAGATGCCGACGACGACAAATACAAAGAGCATCACGCGCAAGGGTGTGAGCGGCTGCGAGATACGCCAGATCAGGCTCACGCTTGCCGCGCACGACGTGAGAAGGCACATCGTCGACAGCGTGAGCTGGCTAAAGCCAAACACGCGCGCCACAAAGATGTCGAGCGCCGCGGCCAAAATGACTGCAACCGACGCCGGCAGCGCACGCTTGAGCACGTTGGTCAAGAACGACCCCTTCACGCGGGCATTGTTGGGCTCAAGGCCCAGCACAAAGCCCGGCGCGCCGATGCAGAAGAAGTTAATGAGCGTCATCTGGATAGGCTCAAAGGGATACGGCGGCAGCGCGATGCACAGCGCCGCCAGGCCCATCGAGAACAGCGTCTTGGTCAGGAACAGCGAGGCCGAACGCTGCAGGTTGTTGATGGAGCGACGGCCCTCGGCCACCACGGCGGGCATCGAGGCAAAGTCGTTATCGACCAGCACGATCTCGGCCACGTTGCGTGCGGCGTCGGAACCGGCGGCCATGGCCACGGAGCAGTCCGCCTCCTTGAGTGCCAGCACATCGTTGACGCCGTCACCCGTCATGGCAACGGTATGGCCACGACGCTTGAGCGCCTGCACGAGCTCGCGCTTCTGCTGCGGGGTCACGCGGCCAAAGACGTGATAGCGGTCCACCGCCGCATCAATCTTGGTCGGCGTATCGAGCGTCGTGGCGTCCACATAAGCGTCCGCCCCCGGCACGCCCACCACGCGTGCGATCGACGACACCGTGCGCGGGTCGTCGCCACTGATCACGTTAAGGGTCACACCCTGCTCGTTAAAGTAGCCGATGGTCTCGGCGGCCGAAGTGCGAATCTCATCGCGAATGGTCACAAAGCCCACGGGCTCGGCCTCGCCCACCATATCGCCATCGGGCGTAAAGCCGTCCACACGGGCCACCACGAGCACGCGGCAGGTGTCGGCAAGCTCGGCCACACGATTTTCGACCTGCGCAAAGATACGCTCCGAAAGCACAAATTGCGCCGCGCCCATCACATAAGAGCCCTGCGCAAACGAGGCGCCGCTCCACTTTTTGGAGGACGAAAACGGAATGACCGACAGCGGCTCGGACACCTCGACCGGGCGGTCGGCGTAGTAGTTGAGCAGCGCCTGGCAGGTCTCATTGGCATCAGCCGAGGTCGCGCGCGCGACATTGGCAAGCGCAAAATCGAGCACGGTAGTATCGACGGGGACAGGTGCCTCGTCCGGGGCCAAGCCCACACCCTCAACGGGCAACGGATAGGTGCCCTCGACCTCCATGCGACCCGACGTGATAGTGCCCGTCTTGTCCAGGCACAGCACGTCGACGCGCGCGAGCGTCTCGATGCAATAGAGCTGTTGCGCGAGTACCTTGCGGCGCGCCAGGCGCACCGTCGCGATGGCAAGCACCGATGAGGTCAGCAGCACCAGGCCCTGCGGAATCATGCCCAAAAGAGCGCCCACCGTGGACAGCAGCGCCGACGAAGGCACGCGACCGGCCAGCAGCTCGGAAAAGCACCACGAAAGCGCGCTATCGCCCGGCGTACCGGCGGCATCCCATAGCCCGCTCACACTCGCGGCAAACAAGGCCAGACCGAGCGGAATCATGATGACGCTCGCAAAGCGCACGATGGCGTTGAGCGCGTTCATGATCTCGGAATTGACCTTTTTGACGTACTTGGCCTCGTTGTTGATCTTGGCCACATAGTTATCCGCACCAACATGGACCACGCGGGCACGCAACAGGCCCGAGTCGATAAAGCTGCCGCTCATGAGCTCGGAGCCAGGCTGCTTTTTGATGAGGTCGCTCTCGCCCGTCAGCAGACTTTCGTTAACGAGCGCCTCGCCCGATACCACCACGGCGTCGGCAGGTATCTGGTCCCCGCGCCCCAGGCGAATGATGTCGTCGAGCACGATCTGGTCCAAGTCGAGCTCCACCTCGGCGCCGTCGCGCACCGCGATGGCCTTCTTAGAGGTCAGCAGTGTGAGCTTATCGACCATCTTCTTGGAGCGCATGGACTGGATAACGCCAATGGCGGTATTGAGGAACACCACGAACAGGAACGTCAGGTTCTTAAACGATCCGGTCATAATGACCAAAATCGCTAAAATCACGTTGATCAGATTGAACAGCGTGCAGAGATTTTCGATGATAAGCTCACGAACCGATTTGGTCTTGAGCTCCATGTTGCGGTTGATCTTGCCGGCGGCAATGCGCTCCTCGACCTCGGCGGTCGAAAGTCCGCGCTCGATATCCGTCGTTGCCATACCACGTCCTATCACGTCGCGTCGGTATAAGAAAAACCGCCCGGACCATGCGAGGTTCGGACGGTCTTACGTTCGATGGTGCCCCATGTTGGATTCGAACCAACGGCCTTCTGCTCCGGAGGCAGACGCTCTAATCCCCTGAGCTAATAGGGCCAACGGTTGGCATTATACCCAAGTGCACCACGAGCTGACAACATAATAGAAAAAGCTCTGCAATTACGTGGGAGACGAAGCGCAGCAGCTCACTTTAGGACGCAAAAGTGAAATAATTAGTATAAACTCTCATGCACCATATGATACGGCTCGCACTGCGGGCCGTTTTTGCAAGGGTTATCCATCGAGGTGAGAGGCACGCCATGATTGCAATTTTAAAGCAGAGCGCAAGCGATGAGGCCATCGGCCACATCGTCAGCTGGATTGAGAAGAAGGGTCTCAAAACCGACGTGTCGCGCGGCGAGAACGAGACCATCATCGGCCTGGTGGGCGATACAACCAAGATCGACCCGTTCCTGCTCGAGTCCATGGACGTCGTCGAGCGTGTGCAGCGCGTCTCCGAGCCGTTCAAGCGTGCCAACCGCAAGTTTCACCCCGAAGACTCCGTCATCGACTGCGGCCACGGCATCAAGATCGGCGGCGACCAGTTCCAGGTCATCGCCGGACCCTGCTCCGTCGAGGGCGAAAACCTCATTCGCATCGCACGCCGCGTAAAGGCCGCCGGCGCCACCATGCTGCGTGGCGGTGCCTACAAGCCCCGCACCTCCCCTTACGCCTACCAGGGCATGGGCCCCGCCGGCCTGGACCTGCTATGCGAGGCATCGGCCGAGCTCGACATGCCGATCGTCACCGAGATCATGGACCCGCGCGACGTGCAGGTCTTCTTGGATAAGAAGATTGACGTCATGCAGATCGGCGCCCGCAACGCGCAGAACTTCCCCCTGCTCAAGGAGGTCGGCAAGACCAAGACCCCGGTCCTGCTCAAGCGCGGCATGTCCGGCACCGTCGACGAGCTGCTCATGGCTGCCGAGTACATCATGAGCGAGGGCAACGACAACGTCATCCTGTGCGAGCGCGGTATCCGCACCTTCGAGACCCGCACCCGTAACACCTTCGACCTCAACGCCGTGCCGGTGCTGCACCACCTGTCGCACCTGCCCGTCGTGGCCGACCCCAGCCATGCGACCGGCTACACCCGCTACGTTGAACCCATGGCGCTCGCCGCGACCGCCTGCGGCGCCAACGGTCTGGAGATCGAGGTCCACGACGAGCCCAGCCGCGCGTGGTCCGACGGCGCTCAGGCCCTCACCCCCGACCAGTTCGACGACACCATGCGCCGCATCCGCGCCATCCGCGAGGTCGTCTGCCAAGAGACCATGGAGTAGCCCATGGGTACGGTGAGAAACGCGCGCGTTAACCAGGGCGGCCCCAAATGCGCCGGCATTGTGGGCCTGGGCCTGATCGGCGGCAGCTTTGCCCGCGGCTATGCGCAGGCGGGCGTCCGCGTGCTGGCCTGGGACCCCGACGATGACGTCATGACGGCCGCCAGCATGGGCACCGTCGCCGGCAAGCTCAACGACGAGACGCTCGGCGAGTGCGACATCATCGTGCTGGCCTGTTACCCCGAGGCCTGCATCGAGTGGCTCGAGGCGCACGCCCAAGCGCTCGCCGACGCCACCGATACCGAGGCCATCATGGGGCCCGTGGTAATTGACACCGTGGGCGTGAAGGGCATCGTGTGCGAGCGTGCCTTTGAGCTTGCCCGCGAGTACGGGTTTTACTTTGTGGGCGCGCACCCCATGGCGGGCACCCAGTACTCGGGCTACGCTCACTCCCGTGCCGACCTGTTCCAGGGCGCGCCACTCGTGCTCGTGCCGCCCGCGGTGGACGATGCGCTCAAGCTGGAGCTTTTAGGCCAGGTGCGCGAAATGGTGCGCCCCTTAGGGTTTGGCAAGTTCAGCGTGACCACCGCCGCCGAGCACGACCGCGTGATCGCCTTTACGAGCCAGCTCGCGCACGTCGTCTCAAACGCCTACGTCAAAAGCCCGACTGCCCAGGTTCACCACGGCTTTTCGGCCGGTAGCTACCGCGACCTTACCCGCGTGGCGCACCTCAACCCCCAGATGTGGTCCGAGCTCATGATTGACGACGCCGACGCGCTCGCCTTCGAGATCGACCACCTGATCGAGTCGCTCGGCGCCTACAGCCGTGCGCTCAAGGACCGCGACCAGCGTTATCTTGAGAATCTCCTTGCCGAGGGCGACCGCATTAAGCGCGCGCTCGACGACGAGGCCACCCACTAGACCACCTATCACGCCAGGTCGAAAGGACCAAAGCTTATGGCGATTACCATCGATATCGACACCGCACGCCCCTACCAGGTGCACGTCGGCACGTTTTTGCTGGAGCAGGCGGGCCCGCTCGTCCGCGCCACCGCCGGCGGATCGCGCGCCGTCATTGTGACAGACACCAACGTGGGTCCGCTCTACCAAATGCCTGTTAAGCAGAGCCTGGAGGCTGCGGGCTATACGGTGAGTGTCTGCACCTTCGAGGCCGGCGAGGCACACAAGCGCGCCGAGACCTACATTGCCATCTTGGAGTTTGTGGCCGAGCACGAGCTCTCGCGCTCCGACGTGATCGTGGCACTCGGCGGCGGCGTCGTAGGCGACGTGGCTGGTTTTGTGGCCGCCACCTACATGCGCGGCTGTAAATTTGTGCAGATCCCCACGAGCCTGCTCGCCATGGTGGATTCGTCGGTGGGCGGCAAGACGGCCATCGACCTAGCTGCCGGCAAAAACCTGGCCGGCGCCTTTTGGCAGCCGAGTGTTGTTATTGCCGACGTGGGGTGTCTCGCCACCCTCACGCCCGAGCAGTTCGCCGACGGCTGCGGAGAGGTCGTCAAACACGCCGTGATCGCCGACCCCGAGCTTTTCACCGAGTTGGAGAAGACCCCGCTCACGCTGGAGCTCCTCAACCGCGACGTGGCCCGCGTGGCGCTCATCATCGCCCGCAATATCGACATCAAGCGCGCCGTGGTTGTCGCAGATGAGCGCGAGACCAACCAGCGCAAGCTCCTCAACTTTGGACACAGCGCCGGACACGCTGTCGAGGCCTGCGAGCACTTTGAGCTGGGACATGGCAACTGCGTGTCGATCGGCATGGGCATCATCACGCGCGCCGCAGCGCTTCATGGCATTTGCGATGCCGCGCTGCCCGCACGTATTGAGGAGCTCTGCGCCCGCCACGGCCTTAAGACCCACTGCGAGCTTTCCGCCGACGCCGTCTTTGCCGAGGCGCTGCACGACAAAAAACGAGCCGGTGACACCATCGACCTGGTAATTCCGCACGACATTGGCCGCTGCAGCATCGACCGCACGCCGCTTTCCACCTTCCATGATTTAATTGCCGAGGGCCTCGGCCAGAAGGGAGACGTCTCCGCATGCTAGCCCGCATCACTCCGTCCCCACTCAAGGGCACCGTCCCCGCTATCGCATCCAAGTCGATGGCGCACCGCCTGATCATCTGCGCCGCCCTTGCCAACGGAGAGACGCATGTGACCTGCAACACCACCTGCGCCGATATCGAGGCCACGGTGCGCTGCCTCACGGCGCTCGGCGCCCGCATCGAGACCGTCGAGGATGGATTCCAAGTCCATCCCACTATGAAAAGTATTGAGTTCGGCCTGCTCAAGGCACTTGCCGGCGGCACGCTCGACTGCGGCGAGAGCGGCTCCACGCTCCGCTTTATGCTGCCCGTCGCCTGCGCGCTGGGGGCAGAGGCCACGTTTGTGGGCCAGGGCCGTCTGGGCGCCCGCCCGCTCTCCCCGCTCTCGGACGAGATCATCGCCGCCGGCTGCGACCTGCAGGGCCTGGGCGGCTTTCCGCTCAAGACAAGTGGCCGCATGCGCCCGGGTACTTTTATCCTGCCGGGCAATGTGAGCTCACAGTACATCTCCGGTCTACTGTTGGCGGCCCCGCTGCTGGCCCAGCCCTCCTGCGTGCAGGTGACCGGCCTTATCGAGAGCCGCCCCTATATCAACCTGACCATCCAGGCCATGAAGGCGTTTGGCATCGAGGTCAACGTCGAGCGTATCCCCGCCAAAAACGGCAAGCCCGAGGTCACAAACTTCCGCGTAAGCAGCGGCTCGTACCGCACGCCCGGCAACGTAGCCGTCGAGGGCGATTGGTCCAATGCGGCCTTTTGGCTGTGTGCCGGCGCCATCGGCTCCGACCCCATCACTGTGGAAGGCGTGTCACTGAGCTCCGCGCAGGGCGACCGCAACGTGCTTGCCGCGCTTTCGCGCTTTGGTGCCCGCATCGTGCGCTCCACCAACGCCGCCACCGTGCAGTCCGACAAGCTCGCCGGCTTTGAGATGAGTGCCCACGACATCCCCGACCTGGTGCCCGTTATCTCGGCCGTAGCATCGCTGGCACAAGGCCGCACGTTCATCCGCGATTGTGCCCGCCTACGCATCAAGGAATCCGACCGCTTGGCCACCACCACCCGCGAGCTCACCGCACTGGGCGCGCAGGTGCGCATTGCCGGCGACGACCTCATCATCAAGGGTGTTGACGCCTTTACCGGCGGCGAGGTCGATTCGCACAACGACCACCGCATCGCCATGATGGCAGCTATCGCCGCGAGCCGCGCCACCGGCGAAGTTGTGATCCACGGCGCCGAGGCCGTCAAAAAGTCCTATCCCGATTTCTTTGACCATTACCGCCTGCTGGGCGGCAAGGTCACGCTCGAGGAGGAATAGCATGTCCTCGACCTTTGGCAACGTTTTGCACTTAAGCATCTTCGGCCAGTCGCACTCCCCCGCCATCGGCTGCTCGCTCGACGGCATTCCGGCTGGTATCGCCGTTGACCAGGAGCAGCTACAGGCGTTTTTGGACCGTCGCGCCCCCGGTCGCGACGAGACCGCGACCAAGCGCCGCGAGGCCGACGCCGCGCACATCATTGCCGGCGTGGTCGATGGGCACACCACCGGCGCGCCCATAGCCGCGATTATCGAGAACACCAACACGCGCTCAAGGGACTACTCCGAGTTGCGCCGCAAGCCCCGCCCGGGCCATGCGGACTACCCCGCGCGCGTGAAGTACCACAACATGCACGATGTCGCCGGCGGCGGACATTTCTCCGGCCGCCTGACGGCACCCTTGTGCATCGCCGGCGGCATTGCACTGCAGGCACTCGAGGCCCGCGGTATTCGGGTGATGGCTCACGTGGCTCAGATTGGTGGCATCTCGGACCTGCCCATGGACGACATGGTCTATCGCGAGGCCGACCGCAAGGCGATCCTTTCGAACGACCTACCGTGCATCGACGCGGCAGCTGCCGGCCGTATGCGCGAGGAGATTCTCGCCGCACGCGACGAGCTTGATAGCATCGGTGGCATCGTGGAGTGCGGCATCTACGGGCTCCCCGCGGGCATCGGCGACCCCATGTTCGACGGCATCGAGAACCGCATCGCGCAAATCGCCTTTGGCATTCCCGCCGTAAAGGGTGTGGAGTTTGGTATGGGCTTTGCCGTGGCCGCCATGCGCGGCAGCGAGAACAACGATCCGTATCGCGTTGATGCCGAGACCGGCGAGATTGCGGTCGAGTCCAACAACGCCGGCGGCATCCTGGGCGGCATCTCCACCGGCGCACCCGTCATGTGGCGGATGGCCGTAAAGCCGACGCCCTCCATCGGTCGCGAGCAGCAGACCGTGGACATGGATGCCATGGAAAATGCGGAGCTCTCGGTCCACGGCCGCCACGACCCCTGCATCGTCCCGCGCGCCGTCCCCGTAGCCGAGGCAGCCGCGGCGCTCGCCATCTGGGACGCCCTCCTAGAAGACGCCGCCCAGCTTTAGCCCACCCACCCCGAGGGTAGTTAATTTGGGACGGGGCTTTTTTAGCTACCCTTTGACTGGCGGCGAATCGATGGGTGCCGGGGCAAATACTCACTGGCATATGGGGGTAGCTAAAAAAGCCCCGTCCCAAATTAACTACCCCAGGCAACGATTCACGAAAGGGGTCTCCATGGACCTTGCCGATATTCGCAAGACCATCGACGGCATCGATACCACGCTCCTCAACAGCTTTGTCGAGCGCATGGACATTGCCACCGAGGTCGCCAAGTCAAAAGTCGAGATGGGCAAGGCCGTCTTCGACCCCGCCCGCGAGCGTTCCAAACTCAACAACCTCGCCAGCCGAGCACCCGAGCGCTACGAAGCTCAGACCATCACCCTGTTCCGCCTTCTCATGAGCATGAGCAAGGCCGAGCAGCAGCGCTACATCAACGAGCTCAAGGGCATCACCGTGTCGCAAAAGGCTCATGCCACAGCCACGGCCTTTGACACGCCCTTCCCCCAGACGGCCACCGTCGCCTGCCAGGGCGTTGAGGGCGCCTACAGCCAAATCGCCGCGTGCAAGCTCTTCGACGTGCCCGATATTGCGTTCTTCGAGACCTTTGAGGGCGTTATGCGCGCCGTACGCGACGGCTTCTGCGAGTTTGGCGTGCTGCCCATCGAAAACTCAACCGCGGGCTCGGTCAACGCCGTCTACGATCTTCTCGCCCAGTTCGATTTCCACATCGTGCGCTCGCTGCGCCTCAAGATCGATCACAACCTGCTCGTCAAGCCCGGCACCAAGCTCGCCGACGTGCGCGAGGTCTACAGCCATGGCCAGGCCATCGCCCAGTGCGCCGGCTTTATCGAAGCCCACAACCTGCATGCCACCAAGTACCCCAACACTGCTATGTCGGCCGAGATGGTCGCCAACTCCGATCGCACCGACGTCGCCGCCATCGCCTCGCGCAGCTGCGCCGCGCTCTACGGTCTGGAGGTGCTGGAGCCCAACATCCAGGACTCGGACAATAACTACACACGCTTTGTCGTCATCTGCCGCGAGCCGCGCGTCTACCCCGGCGCCAACCGTACCTCGCTCATGATCACCACGGCCAACGAGCCGGGCGCCCTCTACCGCGTACTCGAGCGCTTCTACGCGCTCAACATCAACCTCATCAAGCTTGAGAGCCGCCCCATCCCCGGGCACGACTTTGAGTTTATGTTCTACTTTGACCTGGACTGCCCCTTTGGCAGCAAGGCCCTCGACGGCTTGCTCGACTCGATTGACGACGTGTGCGAGAGTTTCACCTACTTTGGCAGCTACACGGAGGTGCTTTAGATGACCGATACCGCCGCAACCCGCCCCTACGGCGTGCTGGGCCGCGTGCTGGGCCACAGCTACACCCCGACCATCTACAAGGAGCTCGCGGGGCTGGAATACGTGCGCTTTGAGCGCGAGCCCGAGGACCTCGAAGCCTTTATGACGGGTGACGAATGGGAAGGTACCAACGTGACCATCCCCTACAAGCGCGCCGTCATGGACTACCTGGACGAGCTGAGTCCGCTGGCCAAGCGCATGGGCAACGTCAACACCATCACGCGCCTACCCGACGGCCGCCTGCGCGGCGACAATACCGACTACTTTGGGTTTCAGTGCCTGGTCGAGGAGCTGGGCGTTGAGGTTGCCGGAAAGAAGGTCCTCGTGCTCGGCGCCACCGGTGGTGCCGGCACCACGGCCAGCATGGTGCTCGGCGACCTGGGCGCGGTCGTTGTACCTGTCGGCCGCACGAGCGAGGTCAACTACGATAACATCGCACAGCAGTCCGACGCGGCGCTGCTCGTCAACTGCACGCCCGCCGGCATGTTCCCTCACTGCCCCGACGCGCCTTGCACGCTCGAAGGGCTCGATGCGCTCGAGGGCGTCATCGACATTGTCTACAATCCCGCCCGCACGGGCCTGATGCTCGAGGCCGAGCGCCGCGGCATCCCCTGCATCGGCGGCCTGCTGATGCTCGTGGCCCAAGCGGCACAGGCTGTCGAGCGCTACACCGGTCGGATTACACCGCGCGAGCGCATCCTGGATGTGACGGAGCGCTTGTCTCGCCGCGAGCAGAACATCGCGCTCATCGGCATGCCGGGTTCGGGCAAGACCCGCGTAGGCGAGCAGATAGCCCAGCTCACGGGTCGCGAGCACATCGACTTGGACCGCGCGCTTGAGGAGCGCCTCGGCATGCCCTGTGCCGACTTTATCGTCGAGCGCGGCGAGGCGGCCTTCCGCGAGCAGGAGACGTCGGCACTGGCCGACATCTCCAAGCGCAGTGGCCTGGTGCTCTCCACCGGCGGCGGCGTGGTCACACGCGACGAGAACTATCCGCTGTTGCACCAGAACAGTCAGATTGTGATGCTCAACCGCAAGCTCGAGGAGCTCGCCCACAAGGGTCGCCCCATCACCGCCCGCGACGGCATCGACAAGCTCGCCGAGCAGCGCATGCCGCGCTACCGCGCCTGGGCCGACTACATCATCGACTCACGCGACTGCGCCGCCAACACCGCCCGCGCCGTCCTCGACACCCTCTAAAACCTGCCAAAAAGGGACAGGTTTATTTTGGCAGGTTTTATCTGGGCAAACGCCGCAGACAGCAAGCTCCGCCACCAACCAGACCACAAAGGAAGCAACCATGAAAGCACTCGTCATCAACGGCCCCAACCTCAACATGCTCGGCATTCGCGAGCCGGGTATCTACGGCAGCGACAACTACGACCGCCTGGTCCAGATCTGCCAGGAGGCAGGCGCCGCACAGGGCTTTGACGAGGTCGAGGTCTTCCAGTCCAACCACGAGGGTAGCATCGTCGACAAGATCCAGGAGGCTTACGGCAAGGTCGACGGCATCGTCATCAACCCGGCTGCCTACACGCATACGAGCGTGGCGATTCTCGACGCCCTCAAAGCCGTCGCCATCCCCGCCGTTGAGGTCCACATCAGCGCCGTCGAGACGCGCGAGGACTTCCGCCAGGTGAGCTACGCCCGCCTGGCTTGCTTCGCCACCATCACCGGCGAAGGCCTGCAGGGGTATGCCCACGCGCTGGAGCTGCTGAGGGAGCGTCTGCTACACTAACCCCCCCTGGTACGAACACATCAGGAATATTTGTCCCTAAACTAAAGTAACTGTCCAATTGACATACAAAGGAGCATATCCATGTCCCAGTTCGATTACCTCGTCGTCGGTGCCGGCCTCTCGGGCGCCGTCTTTGCCAACGCCGCCAAGCGCGCCGGCAAGTCAGTCCTGGTCATCGACCGCCGCGACCACATCGCCGGCAACATCTACACCGAGGACGTCGAGGGCATTCAGGTCCACTGCTACGGCGCGCACATCTTCCACACCTCCATGAGGGACGTCTGGGACTACGTCAACCGCTTCGCCGAGTTCAACAACTACGTCAACTCGCCGGTCGCCAACTTCCACGGCAACATGTACAACATGCCCTTCAACATGAACACCTTCGCCAAGATGTGGCCGGGCGTCGTCACGCCGGCGGACGCCAAGGCAAAGATCGCCGAGCAGGTGGCCGCCGAGAACATCGGCGAGCCGCAGAATCTTGAGGAGCAGGCGCTGTCGCTCGTGGGCCGCGACATCTTCGAGACGCTCGTGAAGGGCTACACCGAGAAGCAGTGGGGCCGCGACTGCCGCGACCTGCCCGCAAGCATCATCAAGCGCCTCCCCTGCCGCTTTACCTACGACAACAACTACTTCAACGATCGCTACCAGGGCATCCCCATGGGCGGCTACACCAAGATGGTCGCCAACATGCTCGAGGGGATCGAGGTCCGCTGCGGCGTGGAGTACAAAGAGCTGATCGCCGCCGAGCCCGATATCGCCGCCAAGACGATCTACTGCGGCCCCATCGACGCGTTCTACGACTTTAAGCTGGGCACGCTCGAGTACCGCAGCCTGCGCTTTGAGACCGAGACGCTCGACGAGCAGGACCACCAGGGCGTGGCCGTGGTCAACTACACCGAGCGCGAGATCCCCTACACCCGCATCATCGAGCACAAGCACTTCGAGTTCGGCACGCAGGACAAGACCGTCATCACGCGCGAGTACCCGGCAGATTGGAAGCCCGGCGACGAGCCCTACTACCCCATCAACGACGCCAAGAACGAGGCCCTCTACAAGCAGTACGAGGAGCTGGCGGCGCAGGAGGGCGACGTGATCTTCGCCGGTCGCCTGGGCGGCTACAAGTACTACGACATGGACAAGGCCATCGCCGCAGCCTTCGAGCTCGTCCGCAACGAGCTGGGCGTGGAGCCGACTGAGGCGTAAACAAGGCGGTCATAAACACACAAGCAGGAAGCCCGGCACAGTTCATTGCTGTGCCGGGCCTATTTATGGAGCGATCAAAACGCACCATTTCCATTTGAGAAAATAGGCTGCAAGTCATCCCCATGTCTTACAGCCTATCTTTAGACAATACCACGCCCATGAGACGCTAAAAGCAAAGACCCGGCATTATTACCGGGTCTCCTAAAATTCATATGGTGCTCCATGGCGGATTCGAACCGTCGACCTTGGGATTAGAAGTCCCCTGCTCTATCCAACTGAGCTAATGGAGCAAATAACCGCACGCCAAGCAAGCGCGAGCCCGCCAAGCGCAAATAAGTATAACCTACTTGAACTGTTCGCGGTATGCCTTGCATACCTCATCGACCGGGCCGTCCATACGAAGGTCGCCCTTCTCAATCCAAACGCACGCTGGCAGATGCGCTCAACCTGCTCCATGGAATGCGACACGAACAAAACCGTCACTCACCGCTCTGGATAAAGTGCTGAATACGGGCCTCGCACTTTTGCTGGAAGAACACGTCGCCGACGGAAAGCATCTCATCGACGATCAGGATATCGGGCTCGGTAATGGTGGCGATTGCAAAAGCAATGCGCGCAACCATACCCGAAGAGAAGTTCTTGAGCGGCATGTCGACAAAGTTCTGCAGCTCAACGAACTCGATAATGCCACCAAGGTCGGCATCGATAAATTCCTTGGTATAGCCGACTAGCGCAACGTTCGAATAAATGTTCTCGCGTGCCGTCAGCTCGGGATCAAAGCCAGCTCCAAGCTCAATCAGAGGTGCAATGTTGCCATGAACCTTAACGCTGCCCTCGCTAGGCTCGAGCACACCAGCGATAATCTTGAGCATCGTGGACTTGTCGGAACCATTAGTACCGACCAAGCCCACGACCTCACCGCGGTGAATATCAAACGAGATGTGCTTAAGCGCCCTAAACTCCTCAAAGAACAACTCATGCTTAGCGAGCTAAATAAAACATTCTTTGAGGCTGGTCAGCGAGTCAGACGCCATGTTAAAGATCATGGTGGTGGCGTCGGCCTTGACAGCCAGAGGCTGCTCGTTGTAATCAACAACAGATTCAGTCATCACAGAATTCCTTTAGATGTAGAAGATGAATTTGCGCTCGGACTTGTGGAAGACGGCTACATCTCAGGATGCCAGGGCCAAACGGCTATACTTTCTACGATTGAATATCAAAGGAGCATTGAGTGAATTCTGAATCTATTGCCGTCATTATCCCCTGCTACAACGAAGCCCTCACGATCGGCAAAGTCATTGACGACTTCCACCGCGAGCTTCCGCAGGCAACGGTCTATGTATACGATAACAACTCGTCAGACGATACCTCGCGCATCGCAACGGAACACGGCGCCACAGTGCGCTTTGAGCCCCGACAGGGAAAGGGCAATGTCTGCCGTCAGATGTTCCGCGATATCGACGCCGATTGCTACCTCATGGTCGACGGCGACGACACCTACCCCGCCGAAGCGGCAAAAGCCCTCTGCGAGCCCATTCTTAATGGTACAGCCGATATGACCGTCGGCGATCGCCTGTCCAACGGCACCTACGCCGAGGAAAACAAGCGCGCCTTCCACGGCTTTGGCAACAATCTGGTTCGTGCCATGATCAAATGGATTTACGGATACAGCTTCGATGACGTCATGACGGGCTATCGCGCCATGAGCCGCCCCTTTGTCAAAACGTTCCCCGTGCTTTCCGAGGGCTTTCAGATCGAAACCGAGCTCTCCATCCATGCCGTCGACCACCGCTGGCGCATCAAAGATGTGCCTATTGAGTACCGTGACCGCCCCGAGGGTTCCGAGTCCAAACTCAACACCGTCAGCGACGGCATCAAAGTTGTCGCCATGATCGGCACGCTGTTCAAGGACTACCGCCCGCTCAAATTCTTCAGCCTCGTTGCGCTCCTGTTTGCAATAATCGGTCTTGCCCTGGGCATTCCCATCATTGTCGAGTATTTCCAGACCGGTCTTGTTCCGCGCTTCCCAACCGCCCTGCTCGCCGCATCGTTTATGTTCCTGTGTGGCTTAAGTCTCGCGACTGGTTTTATCCTCGACTCCGTGGCAAAGGTCGAAAAAAAGCAGTGGGAAGTCAATGTGTATAGCAAATACGCCTTCGGTGACTATCGCAACGACAACCCGAACGCAAGGTAAACCGCCATACCGCGCATTTCCATCATCGTGCCGTGCTACAACGAGTAGGCGCAGACGGCGCTTGGTACGAGCTCGACAACACCGAAAGCCTCTACGCCGCTACGATGGACAAGTGGCGCTGCGCGCAATACCTGGAGTTCGCCGAGCGCGTCTCATAACCAGTACTCCGGATGTGACCCAGGATGGCGGAAAGGCAAAGCCGCAACCGCCATTCTGGGTCAAATCGAGGCTGCACATAACGATGTGCAGCCCGCTCGAGACCACAATCTGCGCAGCCTCGGGGTCGTCCCATATGTTGAACTCGGCGTACACGGTCGCGTTTCCGCCAACCGTGGTGCCGCCCATGAGGACGATGCGGTCGATACGATCGGCACGCCCCGAGTACGTACGTGGGAACAGCGTGATGTTCGTCAAGGGACCGGTTGGAACGAGCGTCATCTTGGTATCGTCGGGCAACCCGGAAATAGAGCGGGCCATCTCCACGATTGCCGGCTCATCGGACAGCTTGCGGTCGGTCGCCCCCTCAAGCACGGCCTCGCCCAACCCCGACACACCATGCACTCTCCTATCAGTCCGAGTATAGGACGAGCACGCCTCACGGGGGCAATCTACTTCGTGCGCTCGGCGATCAAACTCCGAATGAGGTCGACGGTCGCCTCGTAAGAATGCGGGCGGTCGAACTGTGCCGCCGCGAGCTCACGCGCCACGCGACCCATGCGCGCGCGTCCTGTCTCGTCCTCGACAAGCTCGCAAATCACCCTGGCGAGCCCCTCGGCGTCACCCGGCACAACGTTCACACCAAAGCCATCGCGCACGACCTTCTCACGAAACTCGGCGTTCATGGACGTGTTGATCATGGGACGTCCCGAGGCCAGGTAATCGCCGATCTTGGTGGGCACGCTCTGAGGCGCGTTCGCCACCAGCGAGTTGACCACAATGTCGGACGCCTTGAGCCAAGCCGCCATGGCGCGGTACGGCATGTAGCCCAAAAGCTCAGCAGGCGCCCCGGTTCGCTCAACCGCCCCGTCGACAGAGGCGCGCTCGGGGCCATCGCCAAGAATCTTGAGCCTGAGCTCGGGATGCGCCTTGGCAGCTATCGCCACAGCTTCGACGAGCGTCTCCAAGTCGTAGAGCGCCGAGATATTACCCGCGTAGGCAACCCAGACCTCGCCCTCGGGCTTTTTCACGGAGCCGGCGTTCTCAGCGGCGCCCGCGTCGAACTCATCGAGGTCGTTACCCACGTACACCACGAGCTTGGGGATATCCTCGGCGCGGTCGCGGAAAGGGCGCGCGGCGTACTCGTCGGACGTACCCACCACGGCGTCCGCCAACGCGTACGCGCGGCGAGCTTGGCGCTCGAACGGAGCGAACGCTATGTCGGAGAGCACCGGAACGTCGAGCGCGATACGGAAGGCCTCGGGCCACAGGTCGTTCACGTCGACCACGAAGGGGATGCCGTAGCGTTTCGCGGACCGTCCCACGGCGAGCGTCACATCGTTGGGCGGAATCTGGCAGTAGATGAGGTCGTAGTCGTGGTCCGCATCGAAGTACGCCGTCACGCGCTTGGCCATCACATGGTGCGCCCAGATGCGCTGGGGGCACATGTTGGCGGGATAACTCGGCTCGGCAATGAACTTCACGTTGAACGCGTGCATGCTCGTGTCGAATGTCGCCAAATCACGCTGGCGCTTCTCCCAGTGCTGGAAACCGCTCGTGATGAAGTCGACATCAAAGCCGCGCTCTACGAGGAGCGTCGCGAGGAACGTGTAACGCGTGGCACCCTTGACCTCGTGGCCAAGCTTGGCGTCGGCGCTGAATATGGCTATGCGCGGTTTACGGCTCATGGATCATCCCTTGATAGCGTGCTAGTGACGGCGCTTGGAGACCAAGCGCTTGATGGAGTTGTACGAGAAGCTCAAGCGGTTGAGGAGCATGGCCATACGGTAACGCTGCTCGCCGCGCGCCCACTGGTCTATGTCCGCGCGCCTCAGCTCGCGTCGGAACGCCTTGGCGCGCGCACGCCCACGGCGGCGGTCCTCATCGAACAGCAACGCGATGTTGTAGTGCGTGTCCACGATGAGGTGGACCTTCTCGCGCACGTAGTAGACGGACTCATCCGAAAGCCTCTCCCCGCTCGCGGCGCATACCTCGCCATGCTCGCAGCGCTCAAGGTAGTCCAGGAGCTCCATGACCACGCGGTCGTGATCGTCCCAGCGGCGCACGTAGTTCGCCTGGCTCACGGACTGGTTCTCGTTGCCCACCAGGTACTGGTACACCTCGATATCGAGGTAGCAGATGGTAGAGGCGGGCACGCTTGCCTTGACCACGTACTCATAGTCCTCGTAGAAGGTGTGCTCGAGCAGGCTGATGCCAATACCGCGTAGGTAGTCCGTACGCGCGGTGAGCGTGTGGATCATGATCTGGAACACGGTGTCGCCGTTGGTGAGAACGCTGGAGAAGTCGAGCGCACGACCCGTGACAACGCCCTTGGCGAGCGGGAACGGACGCTCCTCGCCAGAAGTCATGTCAATCTCGCGCTTCTTGTCTACCACAAGGTCGCAATCGAGGTCGGCAAGACGCTCGAGTAGCTCGGCCATACCGTCCGTGTTCACCCAGTCGTCGCCGTCCACCACGCGGAAATAGCGCCCGCGCGCCTCGGCCAGGCCGGCGTTCACAGCCGAGCCGTGGCCTCCGTTCTTCTTGGAGATGACGCGGATCACGCCATGGCTGCGCGCGGCGAACTCCTCCGCAAGCGCACGGGTGCCGTCGGTAGAGCCATCGTCCACCACGACGACCTCGAGCTTGCCCACGAATCGCGGGTCGAGGTAGGACTCAAGACCTCGCGCGAGGTAGCTCTCGACGTTGTACGCGGGAACGGCAATGGTAAGCTGCGGCGCAGATGTATCAAACGTGCTCTTGGACACGGGAGCTCCTAACGGGAGAACGTGGCTTTACGGTACGCGAGGCCGGCACGCGACCTCATGAGGTGGATGATGCGACCGACGGCGCACCACACCAGGGCGCTGCGCGTCTTAAGGAGGCCCACGACCACACGGGCTGCCCCGCCCCGAGGGCGCGCACTCAGGACAAGCGCACCAAAGAGATCGTCATCCATGACGCTGCGGCAGAAGGCCACGCGGCCCGCATGGTTTAGCCCCGCGCGCGCATCGCAGTTGCGCTCGAGCGCGGACAAGATGTAGCGCGCATAGCGAGCCCCGAGGCGGGAGCGGACATCGGCGGAATCGAGGCCCCACGACACCTGCTGGCGGTATACATCGTCGATGCGGCGGCGATGCACCTCGTAGTACTCGGGCACGAATTTGGCCGTCAGGTTGGCGGCCACGCGCTTCTCGTAGCGGTACAAGGGACGCGCAACGAGCGCAAGGTTCTCAACGCGATTAAAGACCGCAACGTTAAAGACGATGTCCTCGATGAGGGGAACGGTCTCAAAAGCGATGCCGTCCAGCACCTCCGCACGGTAGACCTTGTTCCACGCATAGCCCAGAAGCGTGCGGTCCTCGAGGTCGAGAACCTGCGCGTGCGCATCGGAGCCCGAAAAAACCCCGTCGAGCGCCGGCACGATGTCGTGCGCACCGCATACGGAACCGTCCGCATCGAAGAGCTCCTCGGTAAGTCCGAACACCACGACGTCGGTCCTGGCCTCCGCATCGGCCTGGGAACGGATCTTCTCGGCACAGCGCTCGAGCAGGTCGGGAGCGTACGCATCATCCGGATCGGGCATCCAAACGTAGCGTCCGCGGGCGGCGAAGATGCCGGTGTTGCGAGCATCGGCGAGACCATGGTTAACTTTATGACGCACGAGGCGAATGCGCGGATCCTCGGCGGCAGCATACTCGACGAGCTCCGCGACATTATCGGGAGAAGCGTCGTCCACGCAGATGAGCTCCCAGTCCGTACACGTCTGCGCGCGGATGCACGCGATGGCGAAGGGTAGGTAGGCCGCGACTCGGTAGCATGGCATAATGATCGAGAACAACGGCCGGGCGCCGACGCCCCGCTCCGCCGGCTTGTCGCACGTGCCGGACATGCTAGTCGAACTGTGCCCTATATGCCGAGCACACCTCGTCCACAGGACCGATCATGCGCTCGTGGCCCTTCTCGATCCACACCGCGGAGGTGCAGATGCGCTCCACCTGCTCGATGGAATGGCTCACGAACAACACGGTCACGTTGCCGGAATCTATGAAGCTCTGGATACGGCGCTCGCACTTCTGCTGGAAAAACACGTCACCCACGGAGAGCGTCTCGTCGACGATGAGGATATCGGGCTCCACGACAGTGGCGATGGCGAACGCGATGCGCGCAACCATACCGGATGAGTAGTTCTTCATGGGCATGTCGAGGAAGTCGCGCAGCTCGGCGAAGTCCACGATCTCGTCCAGGTGCTCCTCCATGAACTGCTTGGAGTAACCCAAAAGCGCACCGTTGAGAAAGATGTTCTCACGCGCGGTGAGCTCGAGGTCGAAACCAGCGCCCAGCTCGATGAGGGGCGCGATGTTGCCACGAACCGTCACGGTGCCCTTCGTGGGCTCGAGCACGCCGGCGATAATCTTGAGCATGGTGGACTTACCGGAACCGTTGGTTCCCACCAGGCCGATGACCTCGCCCTTTTTAACCTTAAAGCTCACGTGCTCCAGAGCATGGAACTCCTTGAAGAACAACTCGTGGCGCACGAGCTTGATGAAGTACTCCTTGAGGGAGTTGAGCTGCTCGCTGGCCATGTTGAAGACCATCGTGACGTCGTCGACCTCGATGGCGTACTCGGTGTTGTTAGCGTCTTCCATGGTGCCGCCTTAGACGTAGAGGATGAACTTGTGCTCGGTCTTCTTGAACACGAAGATACCGATGATAAGCGCGATGATGGCCCACGCGATGCACATGAGGAGCACCGTGGGCATGGGGTTCTGCTGCCACAGGAAGATGTCACGCATGAACTCGAGATAGTTATACATGGGGTTTATCTTCACCAGCATGATGATCCAGTGCGGGGCGCCCTTGTTGATAAGCAAGGAGAGGTCCCAGAAGATGGGCGTGAGGTAGGTCCACGCGATGATGACGACGCTCCACAGATGGATGATGTCGCGGAAGAAGACGGAGAGCGCGCCGATGGCCATGCCCACGCCGATGCAAAAGAGCATCAGCAAGAACAGGCACAGGGGCAGCCAAATGAAGTGCCACGTGGGCATAACCTGAAAGAACAGCATGACGATAGCCACGGCGATGAGCGAGAAAGCGAAGTTTACGAGCGCGAACAAGACCTTCTGCACCGGGAAGATGTACCGGTTGACCTTTACCTTCTTGAGCAGGGGCGCGGCGTTGATGATACTCGTAAGTGCCGCGTTGGTGGAGTCGCTCATGAGCGAGAACGTGACGTTGCCCACGATGAGGTAGAGCGGGAAGTTAGGGACGTTGCTGCCAAACATGTAAGAAAACACGATGGACATGACGATCATCATGAGCAACGGGTTGAGAACGCTCCACAACACGCCGAGGAAACTACGGCGGTATTTGAGCTTGAAGTCCTTGGTGACGAGCTGCTCGAGGATGAGCAAGTCCTTCTTATACGGACGCGGGGCTTTTTCGGTTGCGAGAGTCTGTGAGGACACCGACGACGCCTCCCTATTGATTGCACGTTAGCGGCAGATGCCGCCCTTGCCGAACAACGTATGATAACACAGGGGCGCTTGCGCGATTTCTCACCTCGACGAGCTGCATACAATCAGGAGAGTCGGGTGCGCGCTCATGAGAACACAAGCAGGACCCCTACCCCTTTGCGTTCTCCTTGGCTCGACGGGCGGCGACGGCCTTGCCGTTCGCAAAACCACCGACCTTGCGCAGCAGGCCGCGTACGCCATTGCTTTTCACGAAGAAGCGAGTCTCACTCGCGAAGTACTTCACGCGCGGCCACACTGGCACGCGGCACCCGGCAATGCCCATCTGCTCCAGGTAAAAGCGCTTACGTTTGGGCGAAAGCTTGGGATGACCCAGCACGATGTCGGTATCCATCCGCGAGAACACGCGATGGGTTCCGTCCTGCACGATAGGATTCTCCCAGCCATCGTCCACAATACCGCCGTGGATGTAGTTGAAGCCGCGCATGTAGTGCGCTTCGAGAATTCCGCGATCTGTCACGTTCAGGCGTTCGAGGATATCCGTCATATCGCACCAACGGTCGAAGGGCAGAGCAACGGCCGCGTCCTTCTTGTGGTTGTACGTAGCGCCAGGAAGGTCGTAGCGGTAGTGGTAGAAGGCCTCGTCGAACGTCATGATGGCCTTGGCCTGGCAGAACGCCTCGATGAGGAACGGGTTGTCCGCCCAGCCGGCACCCGGATACGGCACGAAACGGATACCGCACTCATTCAAAAAGTCACGACGGTAGATGGCGCTCCAGATGCTGGGGTGCTGCTCCACCATAATGGGCAGGTCGGCAAGCGTAATCGGATGCGTGGTGTTGGGCAGGCGGTGCGCTAACACGCACTGCTGCTCGTATTGCGTGTCCGGGTTGTCCCAATCGTGCACATCGATCCAAGGACACTTTACAATATCCACGGGGACGTCCACCAACGCGGCGCGGCCGAGCATGCACTCGTACATGGCCGGGTCGATCCAGTCATCCGGCTCGACGACAGAGACCCACGCGCCATGGGCCATCTCCAAGCCGCGATTACACGTGGCGCCGTAGCCCTCGTTTGGCTTATCGACAACGATCACGCGCGAATCGCGCGCCTCGAACTCGCGCAGGATAGCGAGGGAGCCGTCCTTTGAGCCGTCGTTTAAGCAGATAACCTCCAGCTCGCGGTGCGTCTGCGAGCAAATGCTCTCCAAACACTGAGCAAGGTACTTTTCCACGTTGCATACGGGGATGATGACGGAAACGAGCGCGGAAGCATCGGATTTCATGCAGAGCGACCTTTCAGGGACACGGCGGCGAAGCGCATCACGCACCAAGACGCATTCTTATCTGAACAAGGATACCAAGGCGAGCAGATCGTTAGTCGCGTCATTCGCCCTGAACCCAAATTACCAGACAACCCACTACTGTACCAAGGCCCTATACCGGGCCTCGGTAGCGGCCTTGACGGGCTCCCACCAGGCGCGGTACTCGGTGTACCAGGCGATGGTCTGGTCCAGGCCCTCGGAGAAGTCCGTGTGCTTGGGCGCCCAGCCCAGCTCGCGGCGGAGCTTGGCGCTGTCGATGGCGTAGCGGCGGTCGTGGCCGGGGCGGTCGCGCACCCAGTCGAAGTCGTCGACCGGCCTCCCCATGCTCTCCGGGATCGCGCGCAGCACGTCGATGTTGGACTTCTCGCCGTCGGCGCCGATGAGGTAGGTTTCGCCCATCTCGCCCTTGGTGAGGATGGTCCACAAGGCGCTCGAGTGGTCGTCGGTGTGGATCCAGTCGCGCACGTTGCGGCCGTCGCCGTAGAGCTTGGGGCGCACGCCGTCCAGGATGTTGGTGATCTGGCGCGGGATGAACTTCTCCACGCGCTGGTAGGGGCCGTAGTTGTTGGAGCAGTTGGAGATGGTGGAGCGCACGCCGAACGTGCGGTGCCAGGCGCGCACCAGGTGGTCGGAGGCAGCCTTGGTGGAGCTGAATGTTAGCGTCAATCTATTTTTCACCAGTTTCGCTAAACAGGCGCGCCGTTCGCGCAAAGGCGGTTTCACCGGTTGCGCTAACGTATTTTCACCGATTCCGGTCACGGCTTG